>NZ_JXMW01000001.1 GCF_002072215.1 Methanobrevibacter arboriphilus JCM 13429 = DSM 1125 | reverse complement strand
AAAAAATATTCATTTTAAATAATTTATATTCATTTTAATCAATTTATATTCATTTTAATTGAGTTAAAAATATTAAATTTTTCTAAAATTAGCCTTGTGTTATATAAAATCATCTAAAATTTAGGTTTAACTAAAAAATAGAAACTTATATATTAAAATATTAGTGGGAAGCATTGATTATAATTGGATAAAGAGTACTAATTTAATTTTAAATTAAAAGATTCTTTTTCCATTAATTTTTCCATTAATTTATTTTTTAATTTATTTCTTTTAAGATGTTTATTTCTTAATTAATTTATAGACATTTTCTTAATTAATTTAAAAAGATTTATTTTTGATAATGAAACTATTCAAAAACTGACAAAGAGTAAAAATGACCAAGAACTTTTTAATACTTTAATTTTATATAATTATAAATATTTGAAATAATATATTATTGATTAATATACTATACTTAAAAAACTAAAAAATTAACTCTCTATTAGTTAATTAGGAATTGGTTTTATGAACTCTATATTAATTAAAAATATAACAATTATTGATTCTAATTATGATGAACCTTTGGAAAATGTATCTATCTTTATTAAAGATGGAAAAATAGCTGATATTGGTAAATCTACTTGTATTGATATTGATGATGGAACTAATATTATTGATGCTGAGGGAATGTTCATTCTTCCTGGATTTATTGATATGCATGTTCATTTAATGGCTAATGGTTTTATAAAAGAAGATGATTTAACTAATCCTTTAGCTAATTACTTTTATCAAGCTGTAAAGAATATGAAGGATACTATTGATGCTGGTGTTACTTATGTCCGTGATTGTGGATTAGCTGATATTGGAGTAAAGATGGCTGTAGAAAAAAAGATATTTCCTGCTCCAAAGATGAAAATAAGTGTGATGCCTCTTTCTATAACTGGAGGACACTTTGATTTTGCTCTTAATTCTGGTATTGACACTGTTATAAATTATCCTGGATTTCCTCTTCCAGTTTGTGATGGTGTTGAGGGAGTAATAAAAAAGACAAGAGAAGTTTTCAGAGCTCAAGCCGATTTCATAAAGGTAATGTCAACTGGTGGAGTTATTAGTGCTAATGATGCTCCTGAATTTAGTCAATTTAATGTAAAAGAGTTAAAAGCTATTGTAAAAGAGGCAGATATGAGGGGTGGAGCTAAAGTTTCTTCTCATGCCCATGGTTTGGGTGGTATTAAGAATTCTATAAAGGCAGGAATTCAATTCATCGATCATGGAACTTTTATTGATAGAAAAACTGCTCAGCTAATGGTTAAAAAAGGAATTTATTTAGTACCAACATGTTCTGTAATGAAAGGTGTTGTAGAACAGGTTAATCAAGGGATAATAAAAGGAAGAAGTGCTGAAAATGGACTCCAAACTGAAAGAGTACATAAAGATAATATGATTATGGCATATAAAGAAGGAGTTAAAATGCTTATGGGTACTGATTCTGGTGTCATTCCTCATGGAAATAATTTAAAAGAATTAGAATTATTATGTGAAATTGGGATGTCCCCAAGTGAAGCTATTGCTTCTGGAACAATTGAAGCAGCTAAAGCATTAGAAATTGATGATGAAGTGGGTTCAGTAGAAATTGGAAAATCTGCTGATTTGATTATGGTTTCTAAAAATCCTTTAGTGGATATTAGCCATCTATCTAATCCGAATAATATTTTAATGGTTATTCAGGATGGTACTATTGTTAAGGATATTTTTAATTAGAATACACAATTAATATACTGAAATATACTAATAAAATTATTAATCAAAATATATTAATCATACTATTAATTATACTATTATTATACTGTTATTCATAGTATTATCCATAATATTAATCATAATACTCTTAATATTAACTTGTATTGATTAATCAAGTTCTTATTGATTATAATATTATAAGTTTTTTATTAATCAAGTTTTTGGACAATTATAATCAAATCATCATATCAAATCTAAAATTATAATCAAAACATATAATAACTTTAAGATAGATATTTTAATACATAATTTAGGTGTTCCTAATTTCTGATTAATTATTCTTAATTTTTATTTTTTTTAGATGATTAGGATATTTTTAATTATTATTATATTTCGGAGTGTTTTCATGGCTCAAAATAATAAAACAAGTCAAAAAAATAATGACAATGATTATAAAGATAAATATCATAAATATAATGATCATAAGGATGATGATCATAAAGATAATGAAAATTCTATTAAAAAAATAGAACTATCTATTGAGGGAATGCATTGTGCTTCTTGTGCATTAAATGTGGAGACTTCCATTAATAAATTAGATGGAGCTAAAGCTGAAGTTGATATTAATACAAATAAAGCAAGGGTAGAATATGATCCTAATAGTGTAGAAGTTTCTGATATTGATAGAAGCATTGAGGATGCAGGGTTTAGTGTTCGTAAATCAGAAGTTACTTTAAAAATTGGTGGAATGCATTGTGCTAATTGTGTTCTAAACATTGAAAAAGCATTAAATAATTTAGATGGGGTAAGTAAGGTATCTGTTAATTTAAGTTCTGAAAATGCCTTTGTAGTCTATGATAAAAATCTTGTTTCTGTTGATGATATGGGAAAATCTATAAAAGATCTTGGATTTGATTTTTTAGGGATAACTGATCAACTTGATCCAGATATGGATGATAAATTATATGAAAAAGATATAAAAGACAAGAAAAATCGTATAATTGTTGGTTTTGTTTTTTCTGGAATATTAATGGGATTAATGTTTACACCACATATGTTATTTGAGGATATTGGAATATCCATGTCTGTACTTTCACTTATAATATCGATAATTCCTTTTGTTTATGTTTCATACCCTATTATTAAAGCTGGTTTTAATTCATTAGCACATAAAAACTTAGATATGGATGTAATGTATACTATGGGTATTTTAGTAGCTTTTATATCTAGTTTCCTAGGTACTTTTAACATTGTTCTTGATTCAAGTTTTATGTTTTATGAAACAGCTATAATGTTAGCATCATTTTTAATGTTAGGACGATTTTTAGAAGCTAGAGCTAAAAGAAAAACGTCCAGTTCTATTAAAGAATTAATTGGATTACAACCTAAAACAGCTACTTTATTAGTAAAAGATGAAAAAGCTTCTAAATCGAATGAAAATAGGGAATTAAATGAAAATAGAGAGTTAAGTGAAAATAGGGAATTAAATGAAAATGATGAATTTATAGAAAAACAAATTTTGATAGAAGATATTTCTATAGATGATCTACTTCTTGTACGCCCTGGTGATAAGATCCCTGCTGATTCTGTTGTTTTCAGTGGGAATAGTTATGTTGATGAAGCAATGATCACTGGTGAACCAATACCAAAACTTAAAACAAAAGGAGAAGACGTTTTTGCCGGAACTATTAATCAAGATGGTGTACTTCGAATTAAAGCTCGTAAAATTGGAAAAGAGACTATCTTATCTCAAATAATTGACCTTGTTGAAAAAGCTCAATCTTCTAAGCCTCCTGTTCAAAAAATAGCCGATAAGGTTGTAAAATATTTCATTCCTGTAATTTTAACTATTGCCATATTTTCTTTTATTGGTTGGTACTTTGTTGCTGGTTCAACTCTTTTATTAGCTCTTACAACATTTATCTCTGTTCTTGTTATTGCATGTCCATGTGCTTTAGGTTTAGCTACTCCAACAGCTGTTACTGTTGGTATTGGGAGAGCTGCTGAATATGGAATTTTGATTAAAAATGGTGAAACTTTAGAAAATGCAGGTAATATTAGTGTTGCTGCTTTTGATAAAACTGGAACTATTACAGAGGGTAAACCTGTTGTTGAGGATATTTTCATAATTGATGAAACAGAATCAATATTGAAGAGGAATGAAGTAATAAAAAATACTAATGGTGAATGGATAGTTGTAGATGATCCTTCTGTCCCTGGAAAACCTGTTAATGTAAAACCTTTAAAAAATAATGGAGTAAATGAAGAAAATATTCACAAAGAAAACGAAAATTTAAAAGAATTGGATACTGAAGATATTGAAAAAGAAGTTATTAAATTATTAGCTAGCTTAGAGAATAATTCTAATCATCCAATAGCTAAAGCAATAGTAAAAAAAGCCGATGAACTTAACATAAACCTTGAATCAGTTGATAATTTTGAAAATGTGACTGGAAAAGGATTAAAAGGGGAAATTTTTGGAAAAACAGTTTTAGCAGGTAATAATTCTCTTTTAAGGGATGAAAATATTCCTGATACTGAAAATATTGTTACTTATTCTAATGCTCAAGAAAAATATAATGAATTTATTAGTCAAGGTAAAACTACAATATTTTTAGTGTATGATAATCATATTAAAGGTATAATAACTCTTGTTGATAAAATTAGGGATAATTCTAAAAGAACTATTGATGAACTTCATAAGATGAATATAAGTACTTATATGTTAACTGGGGATAATGAAAAAACAGCTAAAAGTGTAGCTGAATCTGTTGGAATAGATAATGTAATGGCTAATGTATTACCTAATGAAAAGTTGGATAAAGTTGTTGAAATTCAAAATCAAGAAAGTTTTAAACAAGAAAAAGAAGGAAAATTAAAAAAAGAGATTGAAACAATTGAAGGTAAAATAGAAGGGATAAAAAAGAATTCTAAAGAAGTAGTCTTTATAGGTGATGGTATTAATGATGCTCCAGCTCTTTCTCAAGCTAATGTTGGTGTAGCTTTAGGTAGTGGAACTGATATAGCAATGGAAAGTGGTGATATTGTTCTTATGGAAGGAAATTTAGAAAATGTGGTTGCAGCAATTCAATTTTCTAATAAAGTAATGACTCGTATTAAAGAAAATATATTTTGGGCATTTGCATATAATATAATCCTTATTCCAGTAGCTGCAGGGGTACTTTATCCGTTTTTTGGAATACTTTTTAGACCAGAATTAGCTGGATTAGCAATGGCATTAAGTTCAGTTACTGTGATTTCTCTTTCTTTAATGTTAAGAAATTATATTCCTCCTATAAAAAAATAATAGTTTATATTTTAGAGATTATTTTAAAAACTAAAAATTCATCGATTATTTTAAAAAATTGAAAATTATTAGTAAGATAATAGTTAGTGGAATATTAATAAAAATAAATAATAGAATACTAATAAAGAATTATCATTGGAATATTAATAAGAATAAGTAATAGAATATTGATAAGAATTATTATTAGAATATTTAATCGTTAATATTCTAGTTTTAACCATATTTAATATTCTAATCTTTTAATTCTATTTTTACAGGAGAGAATTTTTTACTAAAGAAATTGTATAAATAAGCACTT
The DNA here is from genome assembly GCF_002072215.1 of Methanobrevibacter arboriphilus JCM 13429 = DSM 1125. Lineage (NCBI taxonomy): Archaea > Methanobacteriati > Methanobacteriota > Methanobacteria > Methanobacteriales > Methanobacteriaceae > Methanobrevibacter > Methanobrevibacter arboriphilus. The sequence goes on along the minus strand of NZ_JXMW01000001.1, from coordinate 369,247 downwards.
ATTGCTCCATATATGAATCCTCCAATTAATCCTCCAATAGTTAGTAATACAATTAATATTAGATTGGCTGGAAGACTTACAGAAATAACACTAAATATTAATCCATATATTAAACCAAATACTAAACAAATAACTCCTGAAATTATTCCTGCATTTTTAGGATTTATATAATCTATTGAAGTCATATTGTCCTTTTTAGATAATAATACTTTTAATCCTCCAATCTTTGGACTAATTTTATTAAATATAAATGCTCCTATTCCTGTAAATACAAGGCTAATTACAAATGAATATAAAATGAATGTTGGATCAAATGCAAGACTAATTGGATAAACCAGCCATGAAAATCCTTGTAAACTAATTGCTTGTATTAATGAATATAGAATTGTTACAAATGACAACATAAGGAATATAATTGGATAAATGATTATTGAAACAACTAATGAGATAACTGCAACTATTAAGGATAATGATAGTATTGAGATATTTGTAATACTTTCCATATTATCAATGCCTATTTCAACATCTCTCATCCGTTTTATAAAGAAATTATATAAAAATGAGACACCAAAATATTTAGATATGCTAAGTATTAATGTTCCAAAAATAATTCCTATTCCAATAATTGTAAAGCTAATATCAAATCTACCTATTATTAAAGATAAAATAGCTATTATAATTATTGAAAATACAATACTCCAAATAAAACTAATTGAAGTACCTATTATTGTTAAAGATGATAAATCAATTGATTTCACGCTTTTTAAGTCTTTCATTTAAAGCCTCCATTTTTAAGTTTTTGTCAATATTTTTATGCATTTTTATATATTATTTTATACATTTTTCATTTTTTAATATTCATATTGTTTTTTGTTTTTGTTATATCTTTTTATAATCAATAATTTCTTTTTTAAAATAAAATATATTTATTAATGAATTTAAACTAATAATTAATTATTAATAACTAATTATTGATAATAAATATAATTATAAAATAAATTATAAAATAAATTATAGAATAAATTATAGAATAAATTATAGAATAAATTATAGGATAATTATAAAATAATTATAAAATAATCATATTTTTATGTATTATAATAGATTTTAAGTAAAATTAATAAATTTTAACAAATTTTAACAAATTTTAATAAATTTTAATAAATTTTAATAATTTTTAACAATTTTTAATAAAACCTAATAAATTTTAATAATAAAGGAGAGTTTAAATGGCTATTCACCCTATTGAATTTAGATATGGAACTCCTGAGATGAAAAATATTTGGGAATCTGAAAATAAATTGCAAAAAATGTTAGATGTTGAATCTGCATTATCTCAAGCAGAAGCTCAACTTGGAATTATACCAAAAGAAGTAGCTGATGAGATAAGGAGTAAAGCAAGCACTAAATATGTTAAACTGGATAGAGTAAATGAAATTGAAAGAGAAACTAATCATGATATAGCTGCTCTTGTTAAAGGGCTAGGAGAGCAGTGTGAAGGTGATGCAGGCGAATATATTCATTTTGGTGCTACATCTAATGATATAGTTGATAGTTCACAATCTCTTCTATTTAAAGAATCAATAGAAGTTCTAGAAGAAAAAGTAAAAAGATTAGCTAATATTACATTAAAATTAGCTGATGAAAATAAGGAACTTGTATGTATAGGTCGTACTCATGGACAACATGCTCTTCCAACTACTTATGGTATGAAATTTGCTCTTTGGGCAGATGAACTTAAAAGACAATATGATAGACTTGAACAATCAAAGAAAAATCTTTGTGTTGCTATGATGGATGGAGCTGTTGGAACTACAGCTGCTTTAGGTGAAATTGGATGGGAAGTTCATAAAAAGGTGGCTGAAATCCTTGATCTTCCTCCAGCTAAAATAACTAATCAAGTTGTTCAGAGGGATAATCATGCTGAATTTATGATGGTAATGGCTAATATAGCTACTACTCTTGATAAAATAGCTCTTGAAATTAGAAATCTTCAACGTACTGAAATTATGGAACTTGGAGAATATTTTGATCCTGAAAAACAAGTTGGAAGTAGTACAATGCCTCATAAAATGAATCCTATTACTGCTGAAAGAATTTGTGGTGTTTCACGTGTTGTTAGATCTTATGTTGTCGCAGCCATGGAAAATAATCCTTTATGGCATGAACGTGATCTTACAAACTCTTCCTGTGAGAGAATTATATTCCCCGAAGCTTGTATTCTAACTGATTACATTTTAAATTTAACTATTAAGTTAATGAGTAATTTGGTATTTTATAATGATAATATTGAGAGAAACCTTAATTTAACTAATGGTTTAATCATGGCAGAACGTCTTATGGCTGAATTGACAAGAAGTGGTATGGGAAAACAAACTGCTTATGGCATTGTTAGAGAATGTGCTATAAAAGCTAATAAAGAAAATGAACCTCTTTTTGATGTTATATTAACTAAAGATGAAGTTAAAGAATTTTTATCCAAGGAAGATGTTGAAAAAATCATGAATCCTCATACTTATTTGGGTTCTTCTAAAAAAATAGTTGATGAAGTTTTAAAATCATCTAAAGATTGGTTTTAGATTAATTTTAAATAAATTATTTTTTATCTTATTTATTTAATTTTTGTATTTATTCAGTATTTTTATAAATATTTCTAAAATATTCTTATTTAATACTTTTATCTTTTTATATTTTTTTCCTTTTTTATTATATTTTGTCCTTATTTTATTTTAAGTCATTATTTTATTTTAATTTTAGTTATCTTATTTTAATTTTACTTATTTTAGTTATTACTTTTATTTTTTCTAGTTTATTTTTCTATTTCTAGTTTTTAAATATGGAAATCCAAATTTTTAATACTCATTAAACACAAATATATATTCATATTTGTGTCTTAAAACAACTCTTCATATCTAATTTGATTATTATAAAATTTTTTTATTTATCTTTTAAATAGAGATTTATTAATTAAAGAAGTTGAGGGTTAAAAATGAAAACAAGAAATATTTTTAAAACAGTAAAAGGCCAACCTGTGATTGATGGTGCAGGTGTTCATTTAATAAGAGTTCTTGGTCCTAGTGATGTCTATGATATTGACCCATTTTTAATGCTGGATGCTTTTGATAGTGAAAACCCTGAAGATTATATTTTAGGTTTTCCAATGCACCCTCACCGAGGAATTGAAACTATTACCTATCTTATAAAGGGAGAAATTGATCACAAAGATAGTTTAGGTAATGGAGGGACTATTAAAGAGGGAGAATCTCAATGGATGACTTCTGGAAGTGGTATTCTTCATGAAGAGATGCCTCAGGCATCTGATAAACTTTTTGGTCTTCAAATATGGTTAAATATGCCAAAAATGTCCAAGATGGACGAACCTGCTTATTTTGATATTACTAGGGATATGATTAAATCTATCGATCTTCCAGAAAATGGTGGTGTAGTTAAAGTTATTTCTGGATTATATGATAATATTGATGGTGTTGATACTCGCCATGTTCAAGTCATTATTTTTGATATTAGCTTAAATCCAGGTTTTGAGTTTGAAATTCCATCAAATGAAGAAAATAATTTATTTATCTATATATTTGAAGGAAATGGGTTTTTTGGAGAAAATGAGGATATTATTGTTGATAATAAGACTGTAGCTATTTTTGATGAAGGAGATCATTTTAAAGCTAAAGCTGGAGCCAATGGATTACGTTTCATGTTGTTTTCAGGTAAACCTCTTAGAGAACCTATTGCTTGGGGAGGTCCTATTGTTATGAATACTGATGAAGAATTAGATGAAGCTTTTCGTGAACTTAGATTAGGTAAATTCATTAAATAATAACTTTAGCATAACTTTAGCTTTTTTAATATTTTTTTAGATAATTTTTTAATATTTTAATATTTTTTCTGCATTGTTTCATCATTTTTTAATTTAAAATTTAATTGAAATTTTATGGGGGTCATTGATTTTAATTAAATTTATTTAATTCTTAATTTATATCAAATTATAAATATTAATAAACTATAAATTTTAATAAGTTAATCTTATTGGTGGAACAAATGAAAGATAAAAACATTGACAATGATATTCTAAAGAATCTAAATTATAAATGGCTTATTTCATGTGGTGCTATTGCATCTTTTATATTTACATTTTCTTGGATTATTCAAGGAATTTTTAAATATTCTTATAATCCTTTAAAAATGTCTATAAGTTCATTAGCTATTGGGTCTTTTGGATGGATACAATCATTTACTTTCATTTTAACAGGAATTTTACTAATTTTATTTGCATTTGGATTTTTTAAGTTAAGTAAAATGAGATTTAATCAGATTTCTAAATGGACTTATATTTTTATATTTATTTGTGGTTTGGGATTAATTGGTGCAGGTTGTTTCACTACAGGTTATATTAATGGATATTTTACACCTGAAATGTTATCTAATGAATATTTGAGAAGTATTTTGAATCGATTGTTTTTAACAATTTTTTTCTTTGGGATAGCATTAGCTTGTTTCATTTTTGGAAATTATTTCACTTATAAAAGAGAGCTAAATTGGTTAGTTTATTCTTCTTTGTCTGGTATGATAGTATTAATAACCTTTTTGATAAGTAATTTAGGATTTTCTAATTTTATTGGAATACAATATTATGCAGGGCTTTTAGAAAGAATAACATTTACAATAGGATTTATTTGGGTGTTTTTAGTTTCAATTTATTTTTTAATAGATAATAAAGCTTAACTATTAATAATACTTTTTATCTTAACATTCAGCTTAATAATGTTTAACTTTTTAATATTTCTTTAGATTATAATATTTTTAACTTAATATTTTTAATCTATATACTTTAACCTTCTATATACTTTAACCTAACGTTTATAGCTGAATATATTTTAATCTAATATAATTTTAATTTAGTATAATTTTAATCTAGTATATTTTAATCTAGTATAATTTTTATCAATATTTTTTTAACTTTTATAATTTTACAGGTGTTTTAGATGGATCAAAAGGATTTAATTAATATTTTCAAAAAAATCGAATCTGATGAATTAGATAATGGATTAAAACCAGTATTTTTACAAAATAAAAATGATATATCATATCAATCTGAAAAAATTCATTTTATATTTATTAATAAGGTAACCCTTGCATTTAATAAGTTACAAATTGATGAAAATAATCTTCGTTTTTATATAGATGATGAAGCGGTTAGTGCTATAGCTATCTTTAATATTGAAGAAATAAATCTATAAATCATCTTTCAATGTTTTTGTTTCAAAATTAAGGCAAAAAGCTTATATAATAAAAAAATTAGATAAAATATTGTAATAATATAAAACTCAGAAATATTATTTTAATTTATTTTAGAACTTAATATTTTCTTAAATATAGTTTTTATATTATATATCGATTTATAAAATTTTTAAAATCGAAAATAGAATTAAAAATTTAATATAATTAAAGTTAATTTATATAATTAATTAAAAATTTAAATATCGGGTTATGGAAAATTTAAGATGATTGATATTCAACTTATACTTTTAGCTATAGGTTCTTTACTTTTAGCTGGGGTATTATTAAGTAAACTTTCTTCTTATATTGGTGTCCCAACTCTCATTGTTTTTTTATTGCTTGGACTTTTTTTCAATGGAAATACTCTTTTTACTCCTTCTGTTGATAGCTATACATATATTCAGTATATTAGTATATTTGCATTAATTATAATAATGTTTTCTGGTGGTTTGGATACTAATACTAAGAAAATGAAGCCAATAGCTTCTAGAGGAGCTGTTTTAGCTACTGTTGGTGTTTTAATAACGGCTATTGCCACTGGATTACTTATTCACTATTTATTGGGAATAGATATAGTACTTTCTTTATTAATGGGTTCTATTATTTCTTCTACTGATGCAGCAGCAGTATTTTCAATTTTTAGATCTGGAAAAATAAAATTAAAAAAAAATCTTGCTGAAACTCTTGAACTTGAAAGTGGGGCAAATGACCCAATGGCTTATGTACTTACAATCAGTTTTATAGAACTATTAACTCACCCAACAACTTCTATTGAAGGTATCATATTCTTATTTTTGAAGTCTTTGATTCTTGGGGCGGTATTTGGAGTTATATCTGGTAAATTATCTATAAAATTATTTGAAAACGTTAATTTGGATGTTAAGGGTTTATATCCAGTTCTTTTAGTTGCTTTAGCTGTTTTAACCTTTTCAATTTCTGAAATAGTTGGTGCAAATGGATTTTTAGCTGTTTATATTGCAGGAATCATGATAGGTAATGCTAAAATGATAAAAGATGCTAAACTATCTAATGAAACAAATACAACTTTCTTCGAAGGGTTAGCATGGCTTATGCAGGTTATAATGTTTTTAGTTTTAGGGTTGTTTATTTTCCCAAATCAGTTATTAGAAACTGCTGGAATTAGTATAGTAATAGCAATAGCTTTAATGTTTATTTCTAGGCCTATAGCTGTTTTCACTTCGTTGATTCCATTTAAAGTGAGTTTAAAAGAAAAGGTATTTTTGTCGTGGACAGGAATTAAAGGAGCGGTTCCTATAGTTTTTGCTACATATCCCTTAGTTGCAGGAATTCCTGAGGCTTATACAATATTTAATGTTGTATTTTTTATTACAATAATCTCAGTAATTTTACAAGGTGGAACTATTAAATTTGTTGCAAGAAAGCTTGATTTGCTCTCTACTTGTTAAATATTTAAAAATAAGTAATTAGAATTAGATAATAAGTAAAATTATATAATAATTAGATAATATGATATTAGATATAATATTATTTAAGATAAATTATATTATCTAGTTTTAGATATAGTTTTAGAAATTTTGTTATTTTTAATTTGAAAAATTTAATATAAAACAGAAGATTCCTAAAATTATTGTTGCAATAACAACTCCTTCTGGAGAAATTTTAGGTCCAGTACTTTCTTCATCAAAGTATCGTACTAATCCTGCCCCTGTCGGAGGAAGCATATTTTGATCTTTTTTTGCCATTTTATCACCGATAATGAAATATAAATATTGTATAATAGATTATAAATATGATTATAATAAATATAAATAAATTTAATATTGATAAATATTATATTATTTCTTATATTTATACTTATAGTAATATTATTATAATATATAATAAGAGTATGTTTATAGCTATGTTTATAAACTAAGTTATAATTATATTATTTTTAAATATTAATATAATATTAATATTACATTAATAATTATTTTAATATTATTATTAAATTTTAATATTATTATTAATTTTATTTATTTTAATTATTTATTATTAATCTCATTTTTAATATTTGTAAATTTGCTTAGTTTAATTCACCAATCTTATTTAATATTGTTAATTTTATTTAGCTATTATTAATTTTATTTTTATTAGTTTTATTTTTATTAATCTTAATTTTATTGATTTTATTTTTATTAATTTTAGTTTTAATTATTTAATCATTTTTGATATTATTTTACTGAGATTTATAAAATTAAACTAACCCTTAATAATAAATACTAGTTTGAACAAAAGATTACATAGTAAGATAAACTTTGCACAGCCATATAAATATTGTTTTTTTAGTGTAATGTTTGCTGATTTGGATTATTTTTTAGTTATAGCTAATTAAAGGATGTATTAGGTAAGATGGAAGATTCTGAAAACACTATAAAAATGGATTATTTTGAAAAACTAGAAAAAGAAACTCATTATCTCTATAAAATAGCTAATGAGGCTCGTTCTAAAGGATTTGATGTTGAAACTGAGACTGAGATTCCTTTAGCTAAGGATTTAGCTGAAAGAGTTGAGGGACTTGTTGGTCCTGTGGGAGTAGCTAAAAGGATGAAAGAACTTGAAGAAAAAAATCCTTCATGGTCTCGTGAACAGATTGCATTTAAATTAGCTGCTGAAATATCTTCTCAGAAAATCGAAGAAGATTTAAATAATAGTAGAGGAAAAGAGAAAAAAGTTTATGAATCTTTTGGAGAAACATTTGATTCAAAAAGAGAACAGATTGCAGATCAAGCTTTAAGAACAGCTTTAGCTATTTTAACAGAAGGTGTAGTAGCAGCTCCTATAGAAGGTATAGCTAAAGTTAAAATTAAAAAAAACTTTGATGGAACAGAATATTTGGCTGTTTACTTTGCAGGTCCAATTAGAAGTGCAGGAGGAACTGCTGCAGCACTTGCTGTTCTTATTGGAGATTGTATTAAAGTAGCTACTAATCTTAGTAATTATAAACCAATTGATGCAGAAATTGAGAGATATGTAGAAGAAGTTGAACTTTATGAATCAGAGGTTACTAATCTCCAATATTCTCCAAAACCTGAAGAAGTACGTCTTGCAGCTCAAAATATTCCTGTTGAAGTTACTGGTGAACAAACTGACCAGGTTGAAGTATCCCATAGGGATTTAGAGCGTGTTGAAACTAATAACATTAGGGGAGGAGCATTACTTGCAATGGTTGAAGGTATTATTCAGAAATCTTCAAAAGTCTTAAAATACTCTCACACTCTTAAACTTGATGGTTGGGATTGGTTAGAAGGTTATTCAAAAGAAAAAAATGAAAAAAATGAAAATACTGATAAACAAGAAGATAAACAGAAAAATAAGAAAGAGAATAAAGAAGAAAAATCTAAGCATGAGACTGCTAAAGAAAATGCTAAATATATTCAGGATATTATTGGTGGACGTCCAGTTTTAGGCTATCCTTCAGAAAAAGGAGGATTTAGGTTACGATATGGGAGAAGTAGAAATACTGGACTTGCAGCTATGGGTGTAAATCCTGCTACAATGCAGCTTCTTGAATTTTTAGCTGTTGGAACTCAACTTAAAATTGAAAGGCCTGGCAAAGGAAATTGTGTTGTTCCAGTAGACTCAATCGAAGGACCTATTATAAAATTAAAAAATGGTGATGTAGTTAAAATTAATTCTGTAAAAGAGGCAAAGGCTGTTAAAGGTCAAGTAGCTGAAATCTTATTTTTAGGTGATATGTTAGTAGCTTTTGGAGAATTTTTAAGGAATAATCAGACTCTTCTTCCTTCAGCTTGGTGTGAAGAATGGTGGATTGAAACTATTAAAAATTCAAGCATTTTTGATGAAAACGTTTCTCTTTTGGATTCAAATCCTGATTTGACTTTAAAAAATCTTGGTAAATTAGAAATGTCTGAATATAGTTATATTTCTGCTGAAGAAGCTTTTGAAATTTCAAAAAAGTATGATGTTCCTTTACATCCTTTGTATACTTATTGTTATAATGATATTTCTATGAAAGATTTAAATTCATTAATTAAATGGATAAATAAATATAAAGAAAGTTATAATGAAAATGTTGAAGAGTTTAAACTTGATTTATCTTTTGAAAAACGAATTTTAGAAGTTATTGGTGTTCCTCATAAAATTGAAGGAAGAATTGATAAAAATGGTGATGTTAAGGTTATTTTAGATCGTGATGATGCTTATACATTAATTCATACTTTATCTAAAGAGATATCTAGAGATGATTTAGATAATTCTAATATATCAACTCTTGAAGCTTTAAATAATGTTTCTCCAGTTATAATAAAAGATAAAGCTCCTATATATATTGGAACTCGAGTTGGAAGACCAGAAAAATCTAAAGAAAGATTAATGCGTCCTGCTCCTCATGTTTTATTCCCTATAGGAAATTTCGGTGGAAACAGGCGGCTTGTGGCCGAAGCATCTAAAAAAGGAAAAATAGCTGTTGAATTATCTAGAAGAGTTTGTACAAATCCTCAATGTCAGTTAAGCTCATTTAATTCAATTTGTCCTCATTGTGGCTCTCCTACTGAAATTGGATCTCCGGGTCGTAAAAATATAAACTTATCTGGAATGTTAAGAAAAGCTTCTGATAATGTGTCATATAGGAGAGTAGATGAGATTAAAGGGGTTATAGGAATGATTTCTGAATCAAAACTTCCTGAACCTCTTGAAAAAGGTGTTTTAAGAGCTAAAAATGAAGTATTCACATTTAAAGATGCTACAATTAGGCATGATTCCACAGACCTTCCTTTAACTCATTTTATTCCTAAAGAGATTGGAGTAACAGTAAAAAAACTACTTGAAATGGGTTATGATAAAGATGCTTATGGAAATCCTATTGAAGATGAAAATCAAGTAATTGAGCTAAAAGTCCAAGATGTAGTTATATCTAACAACTGTGGGGATTATTTAGTTAATGTAGCTAATTATGTGGATGATTTACTTGATAAATTTTATTCTATGGATAGATTTTATAATGTAAATGAAAAACAAGATTTAATAGGTAATTTAATAGTAGGTCTTGCTCCTCACACCTCTGCTGGTGTTTTAGGCCGTATTGTTGGTTTTACAAAGGCTTTAGCTTGTTATGCTCATCCTTATTTCCATTCTGCAAAAAGAAGGAATTGTGATAGTGATGAAGATTCTGTTATGTTACTTCTTGATGCTTTAATTAATTTTTCAAAATCATATCTTCCTAGTACTCGTGGTGGAAGTATGGATGCCCCTTTAGTTTTATCTTCAAGAATTGATCCTGAAGAAATCGATGATGAGTCCCATAATATTGATGTTTTAGCTAATTTTTCAGAAAGCTTCTTTGAAAAAACTTATGAGGGTGTTAAACCTTCAGATGCCTTGGATTTAGTTGATAATGTTTCAATGCATTTAGGAACATATAAACAATATGAAGATTTGATGTTTTCTCATAATACCTCTAATATTCACGCAGGTCCTAATATATGCTTATATAAAACCCTACCTTCTATGAAAGAAAAAGTGGAATCGCAGATTGAATTAGCTGAAAAAATTCGGGCTGTTGATCAAAGAGGTGTTGTTGAAGGAGTATTAAGCTCTCATTTCCTTCCAGACATTATGGGTAATGTAAGAGCATTTTCAAAGCAAAAAGTTCGATGTACCTCTTGTGGTTCTAAATATAGGAGAATGCCTCTCACAGGAAAATGTAAATGTGGATCAGATTTAGTTTTAAGTGTTTCAAAAGGATCGGTAATTAAATATCTTGAAATATCAAGGGATTTAGTAGCTAGATATCCCATAACTCATTATTTAACCCAAAGATTAGAAATACAGGAGTTTGGTATCGATTCTCTTTTTGAAAGTGATAAATCTAAACAAAGTTCTCTTGATATTTTCTTATAAATAATACTTTCTTATAAATAATATTTTTTTTATTAGAATTTTTTCATAGATTATTTATTTAAAAGATATTTTTTATATTTATAACATTTCTGATTTTATAATTTAAAAACGGAGTTTTTATTATTTATTAGATATTCTTATTTAAATGATATCTCTATTTTGGAAGATATTTTTATAATTGATCTTTAGATATTTTGTTTATTCTTTTTATTTGTTTAGAATTAAGATTTATTTTTATATTTTGTTTAATTAATTTAATAATTCTCTAATTTTTGATTATTTTCATTTATTTGATGGTTATTAGAATAATTCGTTTTTATTAAAAACTTAGGAAGTTATATATGTTAGATTTTACATATAATTAGACAATGAATTATTAATTTTTTTATGAAAATTCAGGGATGTGTATGTAAATTCGCTAATTATTATATCATATTATTTGTTTGATATCATACGAATATTTATATATTTCTTTTTATAAATATTATTAATAATTCTTATTAATTCATATTTAAAATGAAATTAATTTTAAAATATTAGTTTATATTTAAATAAAATATTAGTTTGTATTTAAATAAAATATTTTGTATTTAAATTAAAATATTAATTTGTATTTAAAAATTAATTTACTAGAGTAAGTTTAATTATTAAAAAATTATTTTTAAAATTGAACATTTATATGTATTATTAAATGGGTGTTGGCAATGCAAAACGAGACAAAAACAACCGATGATTTATCAAATAAGGTTAAAATATGTGTCAAAAAAAATAATGGGATAATGGAGCGTTTTAGTTATGAAAAACTTTTAAAGTCATTAGTTATGGTAGAAGCTCCTTACTTTGAGTCTGATAGAATACTTTCTAATGTTGCTTCTTCAGTTTATGATGGAATTTCAACAAAAGAAATAAAAAAGATAGTTTATGAACTATTATCAGATATTGATGAAGAAAGTGCTAATAAATATTTAGCTGCAACTACTTTAAAGGTTAGGACTTCAAGAGATAAAATTGAATCTTTTGATCTCGCTAAAATTGCTAACACTTTGGTTGAAGAAACTGGTGCTTCACAGGAAACAGCTTTTGAGATTGCTTCTCAAGTTTGGAAAGAACTTAAAAAATTAAATGTTGAATATCTTACTGCTCCAATGATAAGGGAAATTGTAAACACTAAGCTAGTTGAACATGGTTTAGAGGATTTGAGAAGTAGATATACTCGTTTAGGTATTCCTGTTTTTAATATTACTTCTTTAATCGAAAATGGATCTCGTGATAATGCTAACATGATCCATAATCCTGAAAGTGTTCATAAATATGTAGCTGATGAAGCTTTAAAACAATATGCATTACTTCAGATGCTTCCATCAGATTTAGCTGATGCTCATATGTCTGGTGATATACATATTCATGATCTTGAATTTTTCGCTGGAAGGCCTTTAAATTGTATGCAACATGATATTCGTACCTTTATTAAATATGGGCTTAAAGTAGATGGGACTGGTGATCACACTTCAGTAGCTGGAGCTCCTAATCATATAGAAACTTTAATGAATCATACTGGGGAGATAATGCTTGCAGCACAGCAAAATATGTCTGGTGGACAAGGTATGTCTCTTTGGAATGTTTTTGTAGCTCCTTTTGCAAGTGGTCTTCCTTATGGTAAAGTAAAACAAGCTGTTGAGATGTTAATTTATAATCTAAATATGGCTTATGCAGCAAGAGGTTCTCAAGTCCCTTTCACAAGTATGGGCTTAGAATTTAGCGTTCCTAAATTCCTTCAAGATGAAGTTGCTTATGGCCCTAAAGGGAAAATTGTAGGTACTTATGGTGATTTTGAGGAAGAAACTCGGATGCTTCAAAGAGCTTTCACTGAGATATTGCTTGAAGGAGATGCTGATGGAAAACCTCATCTTTTCCCTAATACTATCTATACTCTTAGGAAAGAGTCATTAAAAGATGAATATGCAGAAGATTTACTTAAAGTCCATGAACTTTCAGCTAAATACGGCTCTGCTTACTTTGCAAATATGTTACCTGATTATAGGGGTAATATGGCTAATTATATGGGTTGTAGAACTTGTCTTCAGGATAATTGGACTGGAGATTGGAATACTGATTGTCTAAGAACTGGTAATTTAGCTTACATTACTTTAAATCTTCCTAGAATTGCTTATCAATCTAGAGATGAATCTGAAGTATTTGAATATATTGATTCTTATATGGATCTTGGTATTAGAGCATTAAATATTAGGAGAGAACAGGGACTTAATTGTTTAAATAATTATAATTTATTGCCTTTCCTTAATCAAGATGTAGAAGATGATGTTTATTATAGAATTGAAAATGCTACTATGTCTTTTGGTTTCGTAGGACTTAATGAGATGTTAATGTCTTTATTTGGTTCTGGAATTGATAATCCTAATTCCAATAAATTTGGTGTTGAAATATTGGAGTATATGAATAAGAGAGCTCAGGAACTTAAAAAAGAAACTGGTCTTAGGTGGACTATTTTGCAAACTCCTGCAGAATCAACTGCTTATAGATTTGCAACTCTTGACAAAGAGAAATTCTCAGATAATGTAATTACTCAAGGAGAATCTGGAGCTAATTATTATACTAACTCCTCCCATGTTCCAGTCAATTCAAATGTTTCATTGGTTGATAAGATTAAAATTGAAGAGAAATACCATCCTTTAACTGGTGGAGGTCATATTTTCCATGCATTTATGGGTGAATCTTATTCTGACCCAGAATCTTTAATGAGTTTAACGAATAAGATAGCTAAAAAGTCTGATATCGGATTTTGGGCATATAGTTCTGCATTGAGTTTTTGTATTAAATGTAAAACTCTTATGAAGGGTTTGAATGATCAATGTCCTACTTGTGGCGAACGTGATGATGTTGAATGGTATGATAGAATAACAGGGTATGTTCAACAAGTTGGTAGAGCTAAATCTTCATCTGGTGGATGGAATGCTGGTAAAAAACAAGAACTTGTAGATAGAAATAGATTTGAGAATAGTTAATAATTAAATTATTTTTTTATCTTATTTATTAATTTTTATTTATTAATTTTTGTATTTATTCAGTATTTTAAAATTAGCTATATTAATTCTTTATTTTTCTTTTTATTATTCTTTTTAGTATTTTCTTTATTTTTATTATGCAATTTTTATCTAATATTATTCTTTTTTATTTTTATTATTTTTAGATCTTTATTTTCAATATTATTATTGCTTTTATAATATTACTATTGTTACTATTATTATTACTTTTATTATTACTTTTATTACTATTATTCTTATTATTCTTATTATTGCTTTTATCATTATTTTTTATTTTTCATTGAATTTTGACTAGAATATTTATTATATATGTTGTACAATAATGTACTACAAAGGTTTAAATAGTACTTTATATAATTTATTTATACAGTAAAGTTCTAAAATTTATTCTAAAATTGAATAAAATATTTAAAAAAATACTAATAATACCGAATTAAAAGTTTTATAAATTGTTATTCCTTTGAAAAAGATTTAATTTCTTGAATAACATTATAAAAAAATTAAATTGTCTAAAAATTCTAATTTAAGAAAAATATAACTATATTTAAAGCAAAATAACAATTATTTATTCATATTAACAAAAAACATATTAATTATATTAAAAAGGAGTTATAAAATGTATTTTCCACCAATAGAAAAAGCAAAGAAGATACTTAAAGAAGGTGACTATAAAGTCATTCCAATTTGTTGCGAAATATTGTCTGATATTAAAACTCCAATTGAAGTGCTTAAAATTTTAAAAAATAACAGTAAGCATTGTTTCATATTGGAGAGTATGGAAGATTTGGAAAATTGGGGAAGATACACAATATTAGGTTTTGATCCGACTTTAGAAATTACTTGTGAGGATAACTTTTTAAATATTAAAGGTTATAAGAATTTAAGTAAAAAAACTAACAATCCTAAAAAATACATTAACCAAATTATCGATGAAAATAGGAGTCCTAAAATATTAGAACTTCCACCTTTTACAGGAGGATTAGTGGGGTATTTTGCATATGATTATATTAAATATGTTGAACCTTCTCTTAAATTAAAAGAAAATTTATTTAAAAATAATAATGAGGATGATGAGTCTTTTAAAGATGTTGATTTAATGCTATTTGATAAAGTAATTGTTTTTGATAACCTTAAACAAAAGATTTTCTTAATAGTTAATATAAAATCAGATAATATTGAAAAAGAGTATGAACTAGGTATAGCTCAATTAATGGAATTAAAAAACATAATAATTAACGGTATGCCAACAAATGGAAATGATAATAGATTAAAACTACTTGATGATTTTAAACCTTTATTTTCTAAAGAAGAATTTTCTAAAATAGTAAAAAAAGCTAAATTTCATATAAAAGAAGGAGATATATTCCAAGTTGTTTTATCTAATCCATTATCTTGTAAAATAAAAGGTAGTTTATTAGATACGTATAGAATTCTCAGAACAACTAACCCTTCTCCCTATATGTTTTATTTTTCAAGCGATGATATTGAAATAGCTGGTGCTTCTCCTGAAACTCTTGTAAAACTGCAAGATGATAATTTATACACTTTTCCATTAGCTGGAACAAGACCAAGAGGTAAAAATAAAAAAGAAGATGATGAATTAGAAAAAGACCTTCTTTCAGATGAAAAAGAACTTGCAGAACATAATATGTTAGTTGATCTTGGAAGAAATGATCTTGGAAAAGTTAGTGAATTTGGTTCTATAAATGTTGAAAAATATCTTACTATTGAAAGATTTTCTCATGTGATGCATATAGGTTCTACTGTTTCTGGAAAATTAAAAGAAGGTAAAAATGCTTTGGATGTTATAGATGCAATTCTTCCTGCAGGAACTCTTTCTGGAGCACCTAAAATTAGAGCTTGTGAAATAATAAATGAGCTGGAAGATAATAAAAGGGGCATATATGGAGGAGCAATTGGTTATATTAGCCTATCTGGAAATATGGATACTTGTATAGCTATTAGAATAGCTTTTTCTAAGAAAAATAAAGTTTTCATTCGATCAGGTGCAGGTATAGTTGCAGACAGTGTTCCTGAGTTAGAATATGATGAATCTATAAATAAGGCAAAAGCAGTCTTAAATGCTCTAAAATTAGCTGAAGATATTAATGTATAATTTTTATTAAATAATGGTGATAAAATGATTTTACTTATAGATAATTATGATAGTTTTTCATATAATCTTTATCAAATGATTGGAGAATTGAATCTTGATATTAATGTTATTCGTAATGATGAATTAACTTTATCTGAGATTAAAAGACTTTCTCCAAAATTTATTGTGATATCTCCAGGTCCTGGAAGACCAAATGATGCAGGATTATCAGTAGATATTATAAAAAATTTTTATAAAAAAATACCTATTCTCGGAATTTGTTTAGGGCATCAATCTATTTATGAAGCTTTCGGTGGGGAGATTATATATTCAAAGAGATTGGTTCATGGAAAATCTTCTAATATTGAAATTGATAATGAAAATATCCTATTTAATAATTTAGAAAATGAAATTTCTGTAGGTCGTTATCATTCTCTTTCTGTGAATAAAGAAAATATTCCTGAAGATATTTCTATAATAGCTAAATCAAAAGATGATAATGAAATAATGGCAATATGCCATAGAAAATATCCTGTTTATGGTTTACAGTTTCACCCAGAATCAATACTGACTCCTAATGGTGATAATATTGTTAAAAATTTTTTTAGAGGATTTAAATCTTAATTGACAATTGTAGAATATTAGAATATTAGAATATTAAAATTAAAATGATTAATAATTAATTTGAGAGGTAGAAACATGATAAAAGAAGCTATTTTAAAAGTAACTAAAAATCAAGATATTTCTTATGAAATGGCTGAAGAAACAATGAATGAAATAATGAATGGTGAAGCCAGTAAAGTCCAAATGAGTTCCTATTTAACTGCCTTATCTATGAAAGGTGAAACTATAGATGAGATAACTGCTTCTGCTGCTTCTTTAAGAAATCATTGTATTAAATTATTAACAGATATGGATGTTTTAGAAATTGTAGGTACTGGTGGTGATGGTTCAAATTCATTTAATATTTCTACAGTATCTTCAATTGTAATTTCTGCAGGAGGAGTTCCAGTAGCTAAACATGGTAACAGAGCATACTCTAGTAAATGTGGAGCTGCGGATGTTTTAGAGGCTTTAGGTGTCAATATTGAACTTCCACCAGAGAAAAGCAAGTTGTTACTTGAAAAAATTGGCATTTGCTTTTTATATGCTCAAAATTATCATTTAGCTATGAAGTATGTTGCTCCTGTTAGAAAAGAGCTAGGTATCCCTACAATTTTTAATATTCTAGGGCCATTACTTAATCCTGCTGGTGCTAATATGGAGGTAATCGGTGTTTATGAAGAATCTCTTGTTCTTCCTATAGCTATGGTTATTCATAATTTAGGTGTTAAAAATGCTATGGTAGTTTATGGTCAAGATAAATTAGATGAAATCTCTATTTCGGCCCCTACTACTGTGTGTGAGATAAAAAATGGTAAATTTTCTCAGTATACTTTAAATCCTGAAGATTATGGCTTCAATTTAGCTTCAAAGTCTGCAATAACTGGAGGTTCTGCATCACATAATGCTCAAATTGCATTAAATATTTTAAATGGAGAAGAAAGTCCTAAAAGAGATGCTATTATTATTAATTCAGCAGCTGGACTTTATATTTCTGGAAAGGCAAATAGCTTAGAAAAAGGTATAACTCTTGCTGAGAATATTATTGATAGTGGTAAAGCTAAAGAAAAGCTAGATAACTTTGTTTATATGTCTAACAATATTTAGTATTAGATTAATAATATCAAATTAATAGTATTAAATTAATAGTATTAGATTAATAATTAGATTAATAGTATTAGATTAATAGCATCAAATTTACTATAATTAAATTTTATTGATTAATATATTTTTAAAACTTTTTGGTTGAGTTTGTAATGATTTTAGATGAAATTTTAATAGCAACTGAAGAAAGATTAGAGAATAAAAAAATGAATATCTCTCTTAAAGATTTAAAAAACAAATTAAAAAACAAATCAAATAATAAATCAAATAATAAATCAAATAATAAGTCAGATAATAAGTCAGATAATGAATTGGATAATAAGTTAAATAATAAGTTAATCAATAATAATTCTAAGAGTATTAAACTTGAAGATAATTATTTTGAGAAATATTTAAAAGAAGATAATATTTCTTTCATCTGTGAAGTTAAAAGAGCTTCTCCATCTAAAGGAATTATTTGCGATGAATTTGATTATATAAAAATAGCTAAAGAATATGAAAATGCAGGAGCAGCTGCTATTTCAGTTTTAACAGAGCCTAAATTTTTTAAAGGTAGTGACACATATCTTTCAGACATTGTAGCTAATGTAAATATTCCAGTTCTCAGAAAAGATTTTATAATTGATGAATATATGATCTATGAATCAAAATTATTAGATGCTTCTGCATTACTTCTAATAACCTCTATTTTAGAACCAAAACAACTAAAAAAATATATCAAACTCTCCTATAGTTTAAATATTTTCCCATTAGTAGAAACTCATAACTTAAATGAGGTTGAAATAGCTATTGGTGCTGGTGCAAAGATTATTGGTATAAACAATAGAGATCTTAGAGATTTTACTGTAGATATTAATAATACTTTAAATTTAGAAAAAAATATTCAAAAAGACATTAGGAATTCAATAACCATTGTTTCTGAAAGTGGAATAAAGACTTCTGAAGATATAAAAATATTAAATGATAATAATATCGACTCTGTTTTAATTGGTGAGTCTCTTATGAGAAGTAAAAATAAGGAATTAGCTATTAAAGAGTTAAAATCTTTGATATAGATTATATTTGATTACTATATTTAATTGTTATATTAATTAATATGACTTATAATGAATAATTACAATTTTTAATAAGTAGTTAAAATCTATAATAATTTATGAGTGAAATAATGAATAAAGCTATTAGTGAAGAAGATATCAAAATTAAAATCTGTGGATTGAAAAGAATTGATGATGCAAAAATCCTTAATAAATATGTTCCTGATTATGCAGGATTTGTATTTGCAGAAAGCAAAAGGAAAGTTAGTTTTGATGAAGCTAAAGCTATTAAAAATGTTTTGGACGAAAGTATTACTACTGTTGGTGTTTTTGTTGATCCTGATATTGAAGATATTTTTTACCTTATAAAAAATGGTATTATTGATATAGTACAGCTTCATGGTAATGAAGATGAAGGTCTTATAAATAAATTAAAAGAATTTGATAGTAATATTAATATTATTAAGTCTATTGAAGTAAATAATGAATATAGTGAAAATAAGTATGACGATGGATTTAATATAAAAAACACCATTAAAAAATGGGAAAATTCTAATGTTGATTATTTATTGTTAGATAGTGGAAAGGGTTCAGGAAAAGTTTTCAACTGGGAATTAATAGGAGATATTAAAAAAATCAAAAAACCAGTTTTCCTTGCTGGAGGTATTAATAGTGAAAATATCAAAAAAGCTTCTAAAATTAAACCTTTTGCCTTTGATTTAAGTTCTGGTGTTGAAAAAAATGGATTTAAGAGTTCTAAAAAAATAAATGAAATTATAAATAATTTGGATAATATTAATAAATCGAATAATAAAGCAAATAACAAGAATAAAACAAGTAATAAAGAATCAAAAAATAATAAATCAAATATTAACAAGTCAAATATTAATAAATCAATTAATTTAAATAGATTAGATGATGTGAAAGATATGAATAATGGAAGATATGGAATTTATGGTGGACAATATATTCCAGAAACATTAATGAATGAATTGATTAATCTTGAAGAGCAATATAACTTTTATAAAAATGACCCTGATTTCATAGAAGAGCTTCAAAATTTACTCAATGAGTATGCGGGGCGTCCTTCACTTTTATATTTTGCAGAAAACATGACTAATGATCTTGGTGGAGCTAAAATATATTTGAAGCGAGAAGATCTTAATCATACAGGATCTCATAAGATTAATAATGTTCTTGGTCAAGTCTTATTAGCTAAAAAAATGGGTAAAACAAGAATCATTGCTGAAACTGGTGCTGGACAACATGGTGTTGCAACAGCTACTGGTGCTGCATTTTTAGATATGGAATGTGAGATATTCATGGGTGAAGAAGACATGGAACGCCAAGCTCTGAATGTTTATCGTATGGAACTTTTAGGAGCTAAAGTTAATCCTGTTTCATCTGGAACAAAAACCTTAAAAGATGCTGTAAATGAGACAATGAGGGAATGGACAACAAGAGTTCATGATACACACTATGTTTTAGGTTCTGTAATGGGCCCTCATCCTTTTCCAATGATTGTTCGAGATTTTCAAAGTGTTATAAGTTGTGAAATTAAAGAACAAATATTAAGAATTGAAGGTAAGCTTCCAACAGCAATTGTTGCCTGTGTTGGTGGTGGAAGTAATGCAATAGGCTCATTTTTTAACTTTATAGGTGATAAAAATGTTAGATTAATTGGTTGTGAAGCTGGAGGGGAAGGTGTTGATACTGAATATCATGCAGCATCTATTACTAAAGGTGAAGTTGGGATTTTCCATGGTATGAAGTCTTACTTTTGCCAAGGCAATTATGGTCAAATATCTCCAGTATATTCAATTTCTGCAGGTCTTGATTATCCGGGAATAGGGCCTGAACATGCTTACCTTAATGATACAAAAAGAGCAGAATATGTTCCTATAACTGATGACGAAGCTGTTGAGGCATTTGAATACTTAGCTGAAAAAGAAGGAATTATCTGTGCTATTGAAAGTGCTCATGCCATAGCTCAATCAATAAAAATAGCTAAAGAGATGGATTCTGAGGATATTATTGTAGTTTGTCTTTCTGGAAGAGGAGATAAAGATGCTGAATCTATTAAAAATTATAAATTAGCTAAATCAGATAAATTAGCTAAATCATCTAATTCAGCTAAATTAGATAAATTGAGCGAAGAGGAGATTTAATTGAGTAGAATTACAGAAGTTTTTCAAGATGAAAAAGCATTTATAGGTTTTTTAACAGCTGGAGATCCTTCAAAGGAAAAAACTATTGAGTTTATTTTAGCTATGGATAGTGCTGGGGCTGATTTAATTGAAATAGGAATACCTTTTTCAGACCCCATAGCTGAAGGTCCTGTTATTCAAGATGCTAACTTAAGAGCACTATCTAAAGGTATAAACACTGATGATATTTTTGATTTAGTAATTGATGTAAGAAAAAAGTCTGATATTCCTCTTATTTTTCTTACATATATTAATCCTGTTTTTTATTATGGATATGAAAAATTCTTTAAAAAGTGTAAAGATGTTGGACTAAATGGGATAGTTATTCCTGATTTACCTTATGAGGAAAAAGAAGAAATATCAAAAGTTGCAAAGAGTTATGATGTTGATATTATTTCTTTAATAGCTCCAACCTCAAAAGATAGGATAAGGATGATAGCTAAAGATGCTACTGGTTTTATATATCTTGTTTCATCAATGGGTGTGACTGGTGTTAGAAGTGAGATTAAAACTGATTTGGAAGAAATTATTGTTGAAATAAGAAATGTTACTGATGTTCCAGTAGCTGTGGGTTTTGGGATTAATACTCCTAAACAGGCTGAAAACATTTCTAAAATAGCTGATGGAGTCATTGTTGGTAGTGCTATAATAAAAATAATTGAAGAATATGGTAATGATTCTAAAGATCACTTAAAAGATTATGTTTCTAGAATGAAAAATGCAACTAGATTTTGATTATTAAGAATCAAACATTTAATTTAATAATATGTAGTTATATAATATTAATTGTGTTATGTATATTATTAATTGGTGTTTAAATGGATGATGTTTATTTCATGGAAAAGGCTATTAATGAAGCTAAAAAATCTATATCTGAAGGTGGAATTCCCATTGGGGCAGTTTTAGTTAAAAATGGGGAAATTATTGGCAAAGGTCATAATCGCCTTATTCAGTCTAACTCTGCTATTTTTCATGGTGAATTAGATGCTATTGAAAATGCAAATAGTAAAAATAGGCTAACTGGTAAGGATTATCAGAATTCTACTCTTTATACGACTCTTTCACCTTGTCCAATGTGTTCTGGAGCTATAATATTATATAATATTCCACGTGTAGTTATTGGAGAGAATAAAACTCTTCTTGGTGCTGAAGAATTGCTTAAAAATAATGGTGTTGAGATTGTTAGTTTAGATAATAATGAATGTAAGGTTCTTTTTGAAGATTATATTAAAGAAAATCCAGAAACATGGAATGAAGAATTGAAACGTGTTGATGGCACTACATCTTTAAAATAAATGCTTTAAATAATTTTTTAAATAATTTTTTTAAATATCTATTTAAGTAAAATTCTTAAATAAACTTCTTAAGTAAGTTTTTAAATAAATTCTTAAAATAATTTTTAATATTATTCCCAATTTTCTTTATTAAGTTTTTCACCTAAAATTTTTAATTTTTTCTTCTGTTCTGGGTAATCAGGCATTATAGATTCTACTATATTCCAAAATTTCTTTGAATGGTTATGTTGTTTTATATGTGCTAGTTCATGAATTATTACATAATCAATTGTCTTATCATCTGCCATAATCAGTTTCCAAGAGAAATTAACACTATTTTTTCCACTACAACTTCCCCATCTTGTTTTGGCACTTGTAATACCAATTTTTATGGGTTTAACGTCCATTTTATTTTTAAAATAGTTAACTCTTTTATTTATATGGTTATGGGCTATTTTTTTATATAATTCTATCAATATTTCTTTGATTTGATTTTGTTTATCTGTTTCTGGTATAAAAAATATCTTTTTATCTTTATTGTATATTGCTCTTTTACCATCAACAGGCTTAATTTGGTTATTTTGTCCTCTGACTAAAATAAAATCTCCAAAATTCAGTTCAAACTGTTTTTTAAGAAAATAATTATTAGAAATTCTTTCGCTGTGTTTAGCTATCCATTTTTCTTTTGAATTTACAAACTCATCTATTTTATTTTTAGACAAGTTTACTGGTGCTTTAACTTCTAAGCTACTATCTGCATTGATTTTAATAGCAATAGTTTTTCTATTAGAACGAGTAATTGTATATTTTCTCATAAATATCCTTATTTTTAAATATTTTTATTATATATCATTGATTTATTATTACTTTTTTATCTTTTTTATCCTTTTATCTTTCTTATTCTTTTTATTCTTTTTTTATTAGTTTATTTATTATTTTTCATTAGCTATCACTATTTATTTTAATATCTTTGTTTTAATTAATCAATATAATTATTTTGGATTATTATTATTTTAAATATTATTTTAAATATTTTAAATATTAATTTAAATTATTATATATTGGATTATATATTACATAATTATATACCAGTGATTTAATGAATCAAAAACATAAAGAAATTATTTGTAAGAGTGCATGTAATAAAACTAAACGTTCTATGCCTTATAAATGGGATTTAAATATTTATAGAGGTTGTGAACATAGATGTAAGTATTGTTATGCTTTGTATTCTCATAAATATCTTGAATCTAACTATAGAGAAAGTTTGGATTCTAAAAATACTAATAATTCTAGTATTTCCAATAGTTTTTTTTGAAAATATTTACATAAAATCTAACATAGCTGAAAAACTTGATATTCAGCTTTCTAAGACTAGTTGGAAAAATGAAATGATAGCTATAGGAACTGTAACAGATAGCTATCAACCTATTGAAAAAGAATATGAATTAATGCCAGATGTATTAAATACACTAATAAAGCATAAAAATCCTGCTGTAATTTCAACAAAGTCTGATTTAATATTTCGTGATTTAGATTTAATCAATGAATTATCTGAAATTAATTTTATTAACATAGCTGTAACAATAACTTCTCTTGATGATAAAATTCAAAAATTAATTGAACCAAATACTATATCTTCAAAAAAGAGATTTAATATATTAAAAAAGATAAGAAAAAATACTAATGCATCTTGTGGACTTCATTTTATGCCAATTATACCTTATTTAACTGATAGCTATGAGAATATGGATTTAATGTTTAAAAATGCAGAAAAACTTAATGTAAATTGTATTATTTCAGGATCACTTAATTTGTATGGAAAAACAAGGGGATATTTCCTTAAATTTATAAAAAATGAGTTTCCTGAGATTTATAATGATTTATTCTCTTTATATAAGAATGGTAAAGTTAATAGAGAATATAGTAAGGATCTTTTTTCTAAAATTAAAAAGTTTAAAAAGGATTATAATGTTGAAACTAATTATTCTAATGTTATAAAAGAAAAAATAAAGGTTTATAATAATGATTTAAAACAATCTTCTCTTTTTGATTATTAATAATATTAATATTATTATTAATAATAATAATTAATCGAATTTCTACTATAATAATCTTTTACATAATAATCATTCACTCTAAATATTTATATACTATAAATTGTTTTATTATATTTATTTTTTAATTTAATCTTACATATTTTCTTTTTAGTTGTTGTTTTTTCTCTTTCTAATAGTTATTTCATTGTTTTTTTGTTGATTAGATTTTATTTTTTTATAATAATTATTTTACTTTTTAATACTTTTTTAATTTTAATTTAAATAACGGAGGGGGGTAGGTATTGTTTTTTGTTTTTATTCAGTAATATTTATATAGAAGTTTTTTTATATTATATATGTAACATAGTGAATGTTCACTTATTACATTTTTATATTTTTTAAATTCTCTTTTACTTGAGGTTGTTGTTTAAAAAATTGAGGTGATTTTTTGTCTTTAAAGAGATCTTCAAAAGAGGCTATTATTGAAACTACATTTTTATTATCTTTAAAAAAGGGTTTTGATAATGTATCAGTTAATGATATTGGGAAGCACACTTCTATGTGTGGTTCATCAGGGATTTATTATCATTTTAAGAAAAAGGAAGATTTATTAGATCATGTTATTGATAAATATGTTGTGGAAAATACTAATGCTTTTAAAAATGCACTTGATTCTCATAATGGGACATTAATTGAGAAATTAAGATTTGTTTTTTATTATCATGTTGGAATAAATATTTTAAGTGGTGATAATGTTCCATTAGCTGATTTAATTGATTATAAAGATTATTATCTTTTTTTCATGAATTCTTTCCATATTCGCCCTGTTTTTAGGGATAAACTTTATGAGTCTCGAAAAGGAAAGTTGGATTGTTTTGTTAAAAATTTATCTGATGATTCTTTGGAGGATGGTTTGTATATTTATGCTGTTTTAAGGGGATTTATTATTGATTGGATTTTATCTCCTGATTTCGAGTTGGATGTTAATATTGAGAGATATTGTAGAATGATTTTATCTGTTTTAGAAAAATAGCATAATTAAAATACTATTATTAAATAAAACTATTAAAATAATATTATTAGGTAGAATTAAAGTTGAATTATTAAAATTGGGTTATTAAATAGGCTTATTAAAATTTTATTATATTAAAATAGTTTTATTTGAAGTTATTATTTTACTTTTTTTCTGATTAACTTTTTATTTTATTATATTTTTTTGAGATGCCTCATGATTACAAGTTCAATGAACAAAAGCTGGAATTTAAGAATATATTTATACAAAATATTATATATTAAAATTTCTTAGAAATTGCTCATTTTAGTTTATATATATAAATTGAATAAAAATAATTCTGAGTCAACCTCTTTTTTTAAAAAAAGAATCATCATATTAATATATTAAAATAATCTAATATTTTTATATGATAGTAAATGCAGACTTACATATTCATAGCTGTTTTTCTATGGCAACTTCAAAAGATATGCTAATAGATAATATAGCTCCTCAAGCAAAGCTAAAGGGGCTTCAACTTATGGGTACTGGGGACGCTCTTCATCCTGGATGGTTAGATATAATTGAAAAAAGTACTGAATATGTTGGAGGCGGCATATACTCTACAGAACACTGTGATTTTATCCTTACTTCTGAAATTGAGGGTGAAAAGAAAATTCATCATCTTGTTATTATTCCTAATATTGAAATAGCTAAAGAAATAGGGGATAAGCTTGTTTCTAATAATAAATATAAAGATGGTCGTCCTAGGGCTAAAATGAATGGAAAAGAAATTATGGACTTAGCTAAAGAATATGATTGTTTAGTTGGTCCTGCTCATGCATTCACTCCTTGGACTGGTATGTACAAAACATTTGATAGTATTATCGATTGTTATGGTCGAGCACCTGATTTTTTAGAGCTAGGATTATCTGCAGATACTGATATGGCTGATACTATTGAAGAACTACAAAATATTCCATTTCTTTCAAATTCTGATGCTCATTCTCCATGGCCACATAGATTAGGTAGGGAGTTTAATCAAATAGAGCTTCAAGATATTTCATTCGAGTCTTTAAAGTCTTCAATTAAAAACAACAAAATTAAAGCAAACTATGGTCTTGTTCCGAATTTAGGTAAATATCACATGACTGCGTGTACTAAGTGTTATAAATTAATAGATCCTAACTTAGCTATTAAAAATAAAATGAAATGTAGTTGTGGAGGAACTATAAAAAGAGGTGTTGATTTTAGAATTTCTCAGATAGCTACTTGGGATACACCTCATCATCCTTCTCATCGTCCACCTTATATACACTTACTTCCTTTAGCTGAAATTATTAGCATGGTTTATGATAAGGGAGTTACAACAAAAACTGTTCAAGGTAAATGGAAAGAGTTAATTGATAATATTGGTAATGAAATTGAAATTTTGATTGATGCTCCAATAGATACAATATCTAAAGTCAATGAGGATCTTGTTCCTGCTATTGAATCTTTTAGAAATAGATCCTTATATATTAATCCTGGTGGTGGGGGAAAATATGGGGAAATCTCTTTTGATGAAAAACTAGCTGAAAAAAAAGTAGAAAAAGATAATAATGTTACTCTAGATAATTTTTAATTTAATAATTAGAATTTGAAAATAGAAAAAATGAGATTTTAATTCTATTTTCCTATTCTAAGGGCATTAGCTACTACTAAAAGTGTTAATCCCATATCACCAATCAAAACTGCTTCCCAAAGACTAACATAGCCAATTACTCCTAAAATTGCTAGAATAGATTTCACAGTTAGAGGTATTGCTATATTTTGCTTTATAATTCCCATTGTTTTTTTAGCTATATCAATTAAATAATTTACTTTTGATATATTATCTTGCATTAAAACTATATCTGCAGTTTCAACAGCTACATCTGCACCACCCATTCCCATAGCTATTCCTACATTAGCTCTTGCAAGTGAAGGAGTATCATTTACTCCATCTCCGACCATAGCTATATTTTCATATTCTTTACCTAATTCTTCAACAATATTAACTTTATCTTCTGGAAGAAGATTTGGATAGTAATTATCAAGTCCAAGTTTTTCTGCTACATTTTTAGCAGTCGCTGAATTATCTCCAGTTAACATAATAGTTTTAATGGATTTATCTTTGAGTTTTTCTATAGTTTTAGGACCATTTTCTCTTATTTTATCATTTAAATTGATAAAACCCAATATTTCATTTTCATTTCCAATAATAACACTAGTTTTTCCAATATTTTGGCTTTCTAGATTTAAGTTATTAATATCTTTTTTCAAATTCTCATTATAATCAAAAAGTTCTTTTTTACCAACATAGTATGTTTTCTGATTTATTTCTCCTTTTAATCCTTTTCCTGCTATAGATTTAAAATTTTCAACTTTAAAAGAGTTTATATTGTTATTTTTTTGATATTCATTAAATGCTTTTGCAATTGGATGTTTTGACTGATTTTCTAAACTACAAGCTATTTCTATCATCTCATTTTCTTTGAAATTATTTAGTGTGTTTATTTTACTGATTTCTAGCTTACCTTCAGTTAAAGTTCCAGTTTTATCAAACATAACAGCTTTTATCTCTGCTAATGCTTCAATATATTCTCCACCTTTAATAATTATTCCATTTTTAGTTCCTGCTGTAATTGCTGAAACAATAGAAACTGGGGTTGAAATAGCTATTGCACAAGGACAGGATATAACTAATAAAACTAATGCTCTGTATACCCATTCATTAAGAGGTTGTTTAAATATTAAAGTTGGTATTATTGCAACAAGCATGGCTAATACAATAACTGTTGGAGTGTAATATCTTGCGAATTTATCTATAAATAAGTCTATTTTTGCTTTCTTATCTTCTGATTCTTTTATTAAATCAATTATTTTTGAAAATATTGTTTCATTAGACTTTTTAGTAACTTTTATTTCGATATATCCATCTTCATTTATTGTAGAAGCGTAAACTTCGTCTCCTTCTCTTTTTGTAACTGCTAAACTTTCTCCTGTAATTGAAGACTGGTCAACAGAGGTAATTCCTTTTATAATAGATCCATCTATTGGAATTTTATCCCCTGGCTTCACTATTACAGTATCTCCAATGGATAAATCTTTAACATTAACTTCAACTTCTTCAAATTTATCATTAATTCCACTATTTCCAATTTTTCTTTTTACAGTTGCTATATCTGGAGATAGTTTAACTAATTTTGATAATGATCTTTTTGACCTGTCTAATGCATATGTTTCTAAATATTCGGCAAGGAAAAACAGAATCATTAATGTTGCACCTTCTCCTCCATCCCCAAGAAGAAATGCACCAAAGGTTGCTATTGTTATTAATAATTCTATTTTTACTTCTTTATTGAGTAGTGATGTTATACCGTGTTTTATTATGCCAGGCCCAACAATTAATACTACGATTAAATATATTATTTGAGATATTATGTCTTGATTAATATTGATTGATATATTAGAGATGGTTAGATTGAATAGATTAAAACTCATTGTAGATATAAAATATCCTATTACAAATATAAATATGCCTATTCCTAAAATAATCAATGGTTTTTTAGATTTTTTCTCTTCAATGCTATCTATGTTTTCAAGTATGCCTTGTTCACATGCACATCCTTGATGCTCATGATTGTTATTTTCATGATCACAACAATTATCTTGTTCATCGTTTTCTTCATGTTCTTGGCTGCAACAATCATCTTGTGTATTGTTTTCTTCATTTTCTTGGCTGCAACAATTGTCTTCATTTTCAATTTTTTCATTTTCATGGTCACAGCAGTTGTCTTCATTATTGTTTTCTTCATGGTCACAACAATTATCTTCGTTTTCTGATGCTGTTTTATTTTTAGAATCCATACTCATTCGCCTTTCTTATTATTGAGATAATTTCATCATTTTGTAATGAATAAAATGTTTGTTTATTTTCTTTTCTAAATTTAACAATGTCTTTATGTCTAAGTAGTCTTAATTGGTGTGAAATAGCTGATTGGCTCATATCTAATAGTAAAGATAGTTCACATACACAAAGTTCTTGATAGCTAAGTGCACAGAGTATTCTTATCCTATTATAGTCTCCAAGTAGTTTAAATAGATTAGATATGTCATGATATGTACTATCTTTTGACATTTTCTTTGTTACTTCAGCAATAAGATCTTCTCTAATACTTTTAATTTCACAACCTTGATTTGACATATGAACATATATTCATATATTCATATTTAAAGTTTTCTATCTTAAAGTCTTTTAATTACTAAAATTTTTTATAGACATTTTTATTTAATATACAATTAAAAATTAGATAAGAGTAAAAATTTAGATAAAAGTAAAAATTAGCTTAAAATGAATATTTATAATATTAAATATATTATAATAACAGTTTATACTATAATATAGTTATCAAAAATCAGTTGTGTATTTTTAAAACAAGTTGTATAGTTTTAAATCCTTTTGTTGTTAATATATACTCTCCATGGTCTTGTTTTTGAAATATTAAATCATTTTCTATTAGCTTGTTTATATGGAATATGAGATTTCCTCCTTTCAAATTTGTTATATTAGAAAGGGATGAAAAACTCTGTGGCTCAAGAGCTATTGATTTTAATATTTTCAACCGTTTTTCATGAGATATTGGGTCTAAAAAACCTTTAACAATCTTTTCTTCATTAATTTCAGATATTTTCTTCTGATCTTCTTCTTTTTGATTATCATAAATCTTGAATGATTTAATTAAGTTTATTTGATTTTCAAACATGTCAGAAACTTCATTAAAACACACATCACACTCTTCTTTTTTACTAACTTTTCTTAAATCTTCTAATTCTGTTTTAATTTCACCTATTTTTTCTGGTGTCATATTTTCTGGATTTAAATCAAGAGTATACCTTTTCAAATATTTTTTAAATACATTTTTACATTGTTGTTTCATATCACAATGATTAACCATTCTTCTTTCTAATTCAGGATCCATTTTATCTATCATATATCCATTCATAGATCCAATGAATTCATTTTTGAGGTTTGAATACATTAAATTTAGATATTCTTCATTAGACTTTTCAATCATATTCTTCATATCTTTTTGAATGTCTCTAATCATATCTTTCATTTCAGCTATTTCTCCATAATCGGCATGAATACTCAAATCATTTACTTTTTCTATTCTTTTTTCAACTTTTTTTTCATTGGTAGCGTTATTTCCCATCATTTCCCCTTTTTATTTATTTTTATATTTTATTAATTTTTAAAAAATTATAATAAAATTGTTATAAAATTATTATAAAATACTATAAAATTTTAGTTACTTCAATATATTTAACTACATTTTTATGACGATTAAGTATATATTTATATTTATATATAAATTATTTTATAGAATATTTAGATTTTCTATAATATTAGAAATTTTTAAAATAGTTTTAACTGTTTAATAAATTATTTTATAAGCTATTTTATTAATTATTTTATTAATAATTTGAACAATAAAAGAAATTAAATAAAAAAATTAAATATTCTATATTTTTAATATAAAAATAAATTTAAAAGAGGTAAAATTATGTCTGTAAAAGAAGATATATATGAACAAATTGTTGGAGCACTAAAAGGAGCTAATTTTCCCATTCAATCACCAGAAGAATTATTTGATGCATTGCCTGATGGTCCAAATACCACATGTAAATCAGGAGATGTATCTTTAAAAGCATCTGACGCAGGAAAAGTATTATCTGAAGATGATTTTCCATTTGAATCAGCTGAAGATGTTGCTTCAACTATTGTTAATAAAGCTGGACTTTAATTAATAAATTGTCCTTAATTAATAGTTTTTCCTAATTAATTAGTAAATTTTTCTAATTAAATAAAAAACTTATATTCTAACCTATTTTCATATTTCAATTTATTTCTATATTTTAAATATTTTTATATTTCAATTTATTTTTATATTTTAAATATTTTCATTTTTTAAATTATTTTCATAATTTAAAATATTCTAATTTTTAAATTAATATTTAATAAAATTATAAAAATTTATAAAATTTTAAAAGAATAAAATTTGATAAGCAAAAGAAAGTAAAATAAGATAATAAAAAAGAGCAGAATAGGTAAAAAGAGTAAAATAATTAACAAAAAGAATATAAGGATAAATAAATTATCCTTAATTATTAATATTGTTTCTATGAACTATTATATAATAATTAAAATTCAAATATACTATTAAAGTATACTTAAAAGTATATTGAATTAATTTTATAATAGCTTTTAATTAATTTTTAGCTATTTTTTTCATTATAGATTAATCCAGTTGCTCTTGAAGAGAACATAACAAGATATGGGTTGATAACTAATAAAGTAATTATAAATCCTATAAATGGTATTAAATTGATTATTCCCATAATAAATACAACAATAAATAATATTATGAACAATAAAATATACCATACAATATAATTTCCCCATCCAATTTTTTTAATTGTATTGAATATTTCACCAAATTTAAATGCAGCACCCATATTTCCTTTTTCTGCAAATCTAGCAATACCAATAGTTATAATCAATGTTGTTATGATGAATAAAATAATTCCAACAATCATTACTGCGAAAAATGAAGCAAATAAGTTAAAAGCTAATTCATCTGAAATAGCTCCTCCACTGAGAGCTATTATTTGAGCTAAATTATTGAATGCTCCGCTTGCGATAGCTACTAATATAGTTATTATAACTGGTATTATGTAATATACTATTGAAATAATTAAAATTTTTAGCCCATTCAAAATATTATTGCCGATTTCAAACGATGGAATTGTGTCTATATTATTGACAGTATTCTTAATTATACTAAAACTATATCCCATTATAATTAAATTTATTATAAAACTTATAATAGAAACTATAGTAAGTACTATTCCAGTAAAACCAATACTATTTAAGCTTATTCCAATAGCAGGAATAACTAAAACGATATTAGCTATTATAGTTAACAATCCTAAGATTAATACATTTTGCCAATTATTTGATGGATATGTTAATCCATCTTTAAAAATTTCTACGATTTTCATTTATTAAACTCCTTTATGTTTTAAATATAAGTCTAACTTATATAAGCTTAACTTATACTAATTATTATTTTGTTTATACTATATTTAATTCTTTCTCAATTTTATTGAAACTTTTTAAAGTTAATTAGTATAATATTCATTTTGTTTATAAAAACAAGTAGTGATAAATGGAAATATTTAAAATATAAAGTATTCAATATTTAAGATATTTGTATAAATGATATAGACTATATTTTTAAACATATAAAATCAGAGATTTTATTAAATAATAAAAATATTTATATAATTCTTAAATAATAATTTATTTTATATATATTATAATGGATTTCATATAATAATGGGGAAGAATATGAGAAAGTATTATCTTGATGTTTTAAGACTATTAGCAATTTTTTTTGTGATTATTCTACATATCTTTTTAATTTATTCTACTTTACCCTATTATATAAAACAGGGGAGCAATGACTTTTTAACTTATGTAATTATACTATTTTTAGTTTGGTTAATGCCTTTATTGTTTACTATTGCAGGAATAACTTCTTTTTATTCTTTAAGAAAGAGAAGTATCGGAGAATATCTTAAAGAAAGAGTTCAAAGATTATTAATTCCATTTATAGCGGCAATGTTTCTTTTAAATCCAATTTTGTCTTTTTATGGGCTGAAATTTCATGAAAATATTCAAATTAACTATTTAGAGTTTTATCCTCTTTTTTTTAAGGTTACAGATCTTACAGGATATGATGGTGGTTTAACTCTTGGACCAGCATGGTTTATTTTGTTTTTGTTTATAGTTTCATGTTTAGCTGTACCAGTTATTCTATTATTAAGAAAATATAAGATTGATTTAAGTAATAAGGACTTTTCAATTTTTACAATAATTTTATTAGGTATTATTCCAGTTATTTTGTATCCTATACTTAGTAGTGGAGAAGGAAAAAGTATTGGAATGTCTTTTGCTTTCTTTTTACTGGGATATTATGTTTTGTCAAATGATAATGTTATGATGAAACTTGAAAAAAATAAATGGTTATTAGGAATATTAACTTTATTATTGACAGCTGTTTTCGTGATTGGAGCTATATATTTCGGAAGTATTTTTGGACCTATATCTTTTTATTATCAAGCATTTTATGGCTGGGTTTGTATTCTTTTATTATTAATAATAGGCAAAATGTTTTTAAATAAAACAAGTAATACCCTTCAATATTTGTCTGAATCATCCTTTACAATATATATTTTCCATGAATCAATACTTGTTGCAGTTGCTTTTTATATAATACAAATAACTTCAAATATTTATATTCAGATGATCTTAATATTTATATTAACTGTATCGTTATCTATTGGTTTTTATGCACTGTGTCAACGATTTAAGTTAACTAGGTTTATTTTTGGAATAAAATAAGTATGATTTACATTTTTAGATTAAATAATCATGATAAAACACACTTTAAAAATAATGTAATGGATAGAATCTGAACTTTTGATTTTAAGATTTTTACTTTTTAACTTCTACTGATGTTGATGTAATAAATAAAATTTATCTGTGAATTTTTAATAGGTAAAATTGATAAAAAGGATATATAATTATATACTTTGAAAAACATAATTTAATAATGCAATAGTTAGAACAATATTATTTGATGATTTATTATTTTTTCTTAAAACAAACATTATCATATAATACTAAAATATTTTTAGTATTTTTCACTGATTTTTTTTGAATAGATATTTTAAAAAATCTTTTTTATTAACTAATTAATATTGCATTATTAAAAAATATATCTCTAAAATTTAAAATGGAAGTGATTTTATAATGTTTGATAGAAACAACAGAAATAATAGAAATAATAATTATAGAAACAATAATAACAATTATAGAAACAATAACAGTAACTATGGAAACAATAATAATAGTTATAGTAATGCCCCTGTAAATGTAGGGGAAACATATGATGTTAAAATAGAGGACATAGGTCGATCTGGGGATGGAATAGCTAAAGTAGATGGTTATATTCTTTTTGTACCTAATACTAAAAAAGATCAAGAAGTTAAAATAAAAGTTACTGCAACTAAACGAAACCTTGGATTCGCAGAATTAGTAGAATAATAATACATTTTTATTATTCATCTTTTTTATTTTTTTCATTTACCCTATTTTTAAATTGAGTATTTAAAATATTACTTTTTTTATGAATAATATTTACTTCAAATAAAAGCATATTAACCTAATTTTTATATACGAGTATATTATTAATTCTTTATTATAATTCTTCATAGTTAGCTATACTACAATACTAAGACAATAAGAATTTTCAATATAAAGATATATTAAAACAAGCAATATTTCTATTTTTCCTTTATTTTTCATGTTGAATTGGTTATTTATAGCTTTTCTTTTGTCAATTGTTTTTCAATGTCTTTGAACCTTTATGTAAATATAAGTATGTAAAATAATTATTAAATGAAGAATCTCAATATTGAATTTATATAGAAGCTATATATTATTTTTAATTCTGAATATTTGGAATAAGATAAAAAAATAAAAAAGATATTTAAGAACTTTGAGGAAATTTGAACTTTTGATTTTAAGATTTTTTCATTTTTTTAATTATCATTTTTTTTAGTTTATTTGTTTTTCTTAAGTAGCCATGTTAAAGCTATAATGCTGTTTTCTAAATCATAAACTCCATCTTCATGTTCTTGAACATAATTATTAAATAATACACTTAATTCAGGATATTTTTCTTTTAATTCTTCTGCTCTTTTAGATATTAGTTCAGTATTAAGTTTGTTAATACTAGAAAATTTTTTACCATCCGATAAAATTTCATTAATAATTTCTAATCCATTTAAATTAAATAATTCTATCCATTTATCATATTTTAGATAGACATGTTTATCATATCTTAAGTTTTTTTCAAGTGAATTATCTTCAAGATATCCTCCATCGAATATGATGTATCCATTAGGTTTTATAATTTTTGAAAGTTTGTTTATTGTTTCTTCAGGACTTCCTAGAATATTTCCTCCTCCACAAAACAATACTAAATCCCAATTTCTTTCATTTATAATTGTATTGTTCACATCATCGACTTTTAATTCATAAAAATCATTTTTTAGTCCATGTTCTAAAGATTTTTTCCTAGCTTCTTCAATAAATTCTGGTATAATATCAACTATTTTGATATATGCTCCTGTCTCTTTAGCTAAAGGTATTGAAACTCCTCCTTTACCTCCTGCAAGATCTAAAATTCTGATTTTATCAGAATTTTCTATATTATCTTTTATTATTTTCAATGTTAAAATTTAATGAGTGGACTTGGAAGGATTCGAACCTTTAATAGCAAGATTAAGATTTGTTAGCGGATTTAAGTGTTTCTAGCTTATTTGAACTAGTTTTTAATGTATTATATTAGTTTTATTTTTAGAAATAATAAAAAATAGAGAATTAAAAATTGAAAAATAATAAATATTTTTTTTATTGTAAAGTTTTTTATTTAGTGCCATTGTGGTCTTAGCTTTTGTTGAAGTGAATGTTTTACTTGATTCAATTTTATTGTATTCGGAATCATCATTAAAACTTGTTTTAATAGTATATTTAGCTACAGTAAGTATTATATTTTAAAATAGAACAAAAAGATTTTCATACAGTGATAGTTAGCTTATTATTTCTTTTATAGCTTCAAGGTTGGCATCTATTATTTCATCTACATCACTATCAGATAGAGTCATCCATAAGTTTATAAATCCTTTAATATTGGTAAAAAGAAATAAAGCCATTTTATTTGGACTAATATTAATATCTAATTCTTTTTTGTATATAAATTCATCCACTAATTCTTTAAAAATTTGAATTACATTGTGAGTTGTATTATCAAATAGATCTCTATATTCTGGATGTTGATGATAAATACTATTAATCATTAAATAGTATTTTTTATAATCAATTGTTTCACCATTTATTTTTTGAATAGGTATCTTATTATTCTGAATATCAATGCCTATGGAACGATAATATATGAATTTTAATTTTTCAATAAATGTGCCTTCGAACTCATAATAAAGTTTTTTTAATTCGATGGTTTTTTCTACAAAGTATTTTTGTATCATATAAAATAAAATAGCATCCTTATTTTTGTAATGATGATAAATAGAACTAGCGGCGATTCCAGATTTTTCTTTAATTTGTTTTATAGAAACATTATCATATCCATATTCCATGGATAATAGAAAAGTAGATTCAACAATTTTATCTTTTGTATTCATTAAGATCTCCCCGAATAAATATAATAATTATATAGTCAAACAATTACTTATATATTATAGTGTTAATGCACAAATAAATAAAAAATTCAGTTAGTATATCTAAAAACATTTATATATATGAATAAACTAAGAATATAATAAGTCATAAATGGAACGAAGATCTGTTCCAATATATCAAGATTTAATTTTTTATAAAAATTAAATCTAAAATAATATGACTTTGAATAAAAAGATTGGTATAAAAATAATATTAATTTATTCTCCCCCGAATAATAAATTAAATTATAAATCAATCTTTTTATTCTAAATATAATATTTTTAGGTTGCTAAATTTTTAGTTTTCTGAGAGCTTTTTTATGCTTTCTAATTCATTAATTCCATGTTTTATGAATTTTATCTAAAGTACTAAAACAATGAGAATTTGCAGTCTTAGTAAGTTTTCGATGTAACCATCTATTAAAAGAGTTATTATCTGCATTTCTTTCATATTTTCAATTAAACTATTAATAATTTCTTCTACTAGTTTATTGTTTGAAGATAGTATTATTATTAAGATATATAATTTATTATTGATTCTATTATTTTTTAGTTAATATTTTTTCTTTTTTTATTTCCTATTCATCATATAAAATATTATTAGTATTGATTTTTAGTTTTACTCTCTGATTTTTCTACAAATTTCTATATTTTCAACTTTTAAAGTTTATTAATGCTTATTGGTGGGCTTTCTAGAAATTTAGTATTTTTTTATTTATTTCATGGATTATATTTTTTTTATTTATTTTCAAGTATTAAAGTGTGATAAATATAAACAAAAATCTCTTAAAATACTTAATTATATAACTCTTTAGAATAGTATTAGATTTATGAAAAGAATGTAAATTATAAATGATTCATATTACAACTACTTTTCAATCTATTGATTTTAATTATATATATTTATATATGGGAGACAATATAGATAAAAAATCAACAGATTGGAAAGTAATTAAACTTTTAAATTGAATATAAATTATTTTGAAAGATAATAAGCGTAATAATTAATTTTATTTGTCTATTATTAAAATAAATAGTAAATAATTCACTATTTGAAAAATGAACCTGAATTATCAATAATCAACAAACGGACTTGGGGAGGGGAATTTAAACCCTCGATCTACTGATTATGGCCTATTTTCAAAGTTTTTACTTGTTTTAAGATATTTTAAGATTATTTGAGGCTGTATTTCACTCAATGATTTAATAAAAAGAGATTTTGTTTCTGAACCCCATTTTTCAAAATCAATTAATAAGTTATTTGAATTTTTTATATAATTATCATATTCTATTATTCTTTTAATTTCTCTGAATTCATAAGAACAAAAGAGATTGAATAATTTATTTTTAATATTAATTCTTAATTCCCTTTTATCTTCTGCATGTACATTTATGTATTCTAACTGTTTCAAATTTTTAATATTTTCTATTAATCTTTCATCAGTATGTGGATTTTTATCATATTCATTTTTTTCATGATTTAAACCCTTTAGAATATTTTTATTATTAATAATTAGTTGAAATTTAAATATTTATTAAATAATCTTTTTATTCTCAAAATATTATTTTTACTTTTTTAATAATATTGTTAATCTATTAATTAATAATGGAATGATTTAATAAACTAAAAATAAGTTCTCATCTGAATAAAAAACATATATAACAATTACGACAAAATACTATTCTAATTAGAATCTATATTGATTTTCAATGAAAATATCAACATTATTAAAAAAATAATTCTTAAAAGTAATAATAAAATTTTATGGTTACATCATAATATATTTGCTAATGTTAAAATTTAGAGTTAAAGATTTAAAAATGGAATATAAAAAAAATAAAAAATGGGTGGAAATAGATTTTTCATAGTTTCTATTTTTTATTTTAGTTTTTTCTTGCTTTATATGCAACTCCAAATATCATTACTAATAGACCTAAAATTAAAGGTAGTGCAGGAGCACCAGTGGATTTCATTGATACTTTTTGTACATTGGCAGATGTTTTAACTGGATTTTTAGTGATGTTGTTTATTCGTGAATCAATATATACAGTTACATTAGTAGTATTTGATATTTCTGAATTGTATTCGTTTTGAGTTATTATTGTTGCTTCATTAGTAAGGGTTTTACCTACTAAAGAAATTTTAGGAGTGACATATAGTAATAATGTCGCACTAGCATCATTAGCAATTGTTCCTACATTCCATATTCCAGTAGCACTGTTGTAGTTTCCTTGGCTTGCTGTGTAACCATTAAAGGTTAAACCAGCAGGTATAAAATCAGAAACTTTAACACCAGTAGCAGTATCTGGGCCATGATTAGTTGCTATTATAATATATCTAAATTGCTGACCCACCCTAGGAGCAGTATTGCTTGTAGTTTTAGATAATACTACATTAGCTTTAGGAACATGGATAGTTACATTAACAGACTGTCCAGGTATTGTTGCATTGTTAATTAAATTTTTACCAGCTACAGAAGCTTTAGGAGTGACATATAGTAATAATGTCGCACTAGTACCATTAGCAATTGTTCCTACATTCCATATTCCAGTAGTACTATTGTAGTTTCCTTGGCTTGCTGTGTAACCATTAAAGGTTAAACCAGCAGGTATAAAATCAGTCACTTTAACACCAGTAGCAGTATCTGAACCATTATTATTCACTATTATAGTGTAAATAAATTTTTCGCCAACATTAGGTGTAGGATTGCTAGTAGTTATATTTAAGACTAAATTAGCTATAACAGCAGGAACAAATACAGTTACATTAGCAGTTTGGTTTGTATTTATTAATGTTACATTTTTAGTGACGTTTGTACCATTTACAGATGATGTGGGGGTAACAAACAGTTGTAATATTGCACTAGCACCACTAGCGAGGGTTTCGATATTCCATATGTCAGTTGCACTATTATAAGTTCCTTGACTTGATATATAACCGTTAAAATTAAAGCCGGGAGGTATTCCATCAATCAACTGAACATCAGTAGCATCGTCTGGGCCATTGTTAGTCACAATTATAATGTAAATAAACTCTTTACCAACTTTAGGTGTAGAATTACTAGCAGTAATGTTTAGATTCATTGTATAATTCAAGAAAGGTATTACAGTTATACTTGAATTACCTGCCACATCGTTTGATGCTGGACCAGAAGTGGAACCCCACCAGTTAGATGTAGCAATTATTATTCCTCCATTCTGTACTGTGTTTGTGGTGAGGATATTATTAGTTCCATTTATTTCTGCATAATTGTAGATTGCATTACCATTAGGTGCAGTGTTACCTACAATTGTGTTGTTAGTTACTGTTAAAGTTCCAGCACCATTTTGTATGGTGTTTGTAGTTAATGTGTTGTCAGTTGTGTTTATTATTGCATTATTGTCTATTGCTCCACCGTTATTTGTTGCTGTATTGCCAGCAAGTGTATTATGAGTTATTGTGAATGTTCCACCATTCTGTGCAGTATTATCTGTGAGTGTACTAGCAGCTACAATTGATGCTGCATCATTATAGATAGCACCACCATTCTGTGCAATATTACCAATAATAACACTATTGTTAATAGATAATGTTCCACCATTACGTGCTACAGTACTACCTGTAAGTGTACTATTATTAATAGTTATTTTACCACCATTATAAATAGCACCACCATTGTTTGTTGCAATGTTGCCAATGAATGTACTGTTTTTTATGGTTAATACTCCACCATTATGTGTTGCAGTACTTGTAGTAAGTGTACTACTATTAGTTATGATTATTGTAGCATCATTATAGATAGCACCACCATTCTGTGCATTATTGTTTCTGAAGGTACTGTTAGTTACTGTCAATGTTCCACCATTGTATGTTGCAGTATTACTTGTAAGTGTACTATTATTAATAGTTATTTTACCACCATTATAAATAGCACCACCATTATCTGTTGCATTGTTATTTATGAATGTAGTGTTGCTTATTACTACTGTTCCACCATTAGCAGGTATTGTGTTTCCTACAACTGTGGTTGTGTTAGTTATATTTATTGATGCATCATTATAGATAGCCCCACCATTTTGTGCATTATTTTCTCGGAATATGCAGTTGTTGATATTTAAAGTTCCATTGTTGTATATAGCACCACCGAAGGTTCCTTGACCTTTGGTAATTATTAAATTCTGCAGTTTAACTATCACACCACTATTTATTATAAATATTGTTCCAAGGTTATTACCATTTATAGTGGCATATCCATTGTTAAATACATTGAAATCCAAATTTTTGTCAATAACAAGATTATATTCAAAAAAAGTTGCTCCATTTTCAAGCATTATAGTGTCACCGCTTAAAGCAACACTAATAGCATCAGCTATTGTGCTGTAAATGTAACCTGGAGGATTACCTCCACGAGCTACAGGAACCCCATCTTTATAGATTTGAGGGTCTTTTAATGTTTGATTACTTTTCGAATTCAATGAATTAGATGTTTCATTACTATTATTGGATGTTTTTGATGTGTTCTTGGCAGTTGTCTGTGAATCCTCTAATTCTGTATTAGATACTATTGAATTGTTTGATTGAACTACCGTATTGTTAGATGTTTCCTGAGCAGCTTGAACATCAGTGACAATGCATGAAAATAGTAAAATCAATGTTAAAAGCAGTAAAGGAACCATAATTTTAGCTTTATTATATTCTTTAATAGAGTTAAAATTGTCTTCTTTGGCAATTGTTTGTTTTCTAATTTTTTCATCTCCTTTATATTTTTTAGGATATGGAATATATTGTAGAACTCTAATCATAGAATTCTAATCGATGAATAAGTAGTAGAAAACATTTATACTATCAAATATCCACAATCGAATACGATCAAAACTTGATTTATAAAAGAACACATAAATATTTTTATTTTATAAAGATTGGATTTTGATAATGATAATAAAATATACTCCAATAAAGTATACTCAAATAAAATATACTCCATAACCATATTATATTTAGTACACCATAAGTAATAAAATTTTTGATTATTTTTTAAAAAAAACGGATTTAAGAATAATAATAAAAAAAATAAAAAATAATATTAGATTTTATGGGAAATAAGTCCAAATTAAACAATTTTTAGCTTAAGAACAATAGCAATATAACCAAAACTTTTTTTAAATTTAAATGAATTTCAATACATTTTAGTATCTCTAAAAATTTTAAAGAAATAAAAATGCCACGACCTAAACATTTCTTGATATTGGCAGTAGTGAATAAAAATTTAAAGTCATGAAAATTCTTTAAAAATTACATTATTTCCCATATTAATATTAATTTTCATGAAAATAATACCTAAAAAGTAAGAATACATAATTTATTTTTTTTCATGAAAATGAATTAAAGAAAATAATTATAACTAAAAAACGATGAAAATAGACAATATTAAAATAGACAATATTATTTAAATATGGACTTCTATTAAAAATCAAATATTATATACAAAACTTGTGAAGAATATTACGAAT
Organism: Methanobrevibacter arboriphilus JCM 13429 = DSM 1125; assembly: GCF_002072215.1. Lineage (NCBI taxonomy): Archaea > Methanobacteriati > Methanobacteriota > Methanobacteria > Methanobacteriales > Methanobacteriaceae > Methanobrevibacter > Methanobrevibacter arboriphilus. Next base: position 326,782 of record NZ_JXMW01000001.1, on the reverse strand, counting down.
AGTAATTATGATAATATTAGTAATAATAATATAAAATATATGGAATGAACTTATACTCTGAAATTTGATGAAATAAAAATTTTTAAGTTTTTAATAAATTAGATAATAAAATAAACAAAAAAATCAGAAAAAATAAAAGAAGATGTAATTATTTTGTATTTTGTGTTTCTTCTTTTTTATCTTCTTTATTATCTCCAGTAATAGAACTTTTAATATCATTAACTTTGTTTTCTACTTTGTTTTTATTTTCTGTTGCAGAACTTTTGATATCTTCAACTTTACTACCTACTTTATCTTCAACTTTATTCCCTGTATCTTTCACTTTTTTTTGAATTTCCATGTTAAAAAACTCCTAAATATTTTCTAAAAACAACAACTGTAATTAATTAATAATTTAGGTAAAGAGTATCGGGAATTGATTTTATTTATTTTTTTTCATCAACTAAAAATATCAATTGGAGCTAATATCGACTTTTTTATAATTTATATTATTATCAATAACAAATAAGCACGATATATTTAGTACTCCTTTCTTTTTTACAAAAAATTAATAATTTTTTTAATTATAGTTGTATAATTAATATATTGTTTTACATCCTACATAATGCTTTGCTTTTAAGCAGTTTTTATATAAAAATAATAATTTGAAAAATCATAGATTTTAAACCAAATTTTTGCATTTGATTTGTATATATGGCATAGAAATAGCTTTAAAAGTATTTTAATATTTTTTATCTCAATGTTTCTATTTTTTATTTTTTTCTATATTTTATATTTCTAGTTTATTAATAATGAAAAGTTATAAATAAGAGTTTAAACATATTATTTATTAATATTATTTAATTATATATCATTAATTTTTATAAAGTTATGATAAAAGCTATAATAAGATTAATGATTAAAGAATAATTTATTTTATATAATTTTATTGATTAAATTAGAATTAATGATCTTTTTATGATTTTTTAATCATTTGTTAAAGTTATTATTTTTATTAATAAGAATAAATATTTTACAATATATTAGATTTGGAAAGGGCTATTTTAGTATAATTTTGGGGAAATGTGTTGTGTTTTATGAAAATTTTGATGGTGTGAATGTTAATATATTTAAATTATTGAGGAACGATGAATAGTATTGATGTATTGTTAATAAATCCTATAGATAATACTGCTGTTAAAAATGGTTTAGGTCTTAGTATACCTCCTTTGAATTTGATGTATCTTGCTGGTGCACTTGAAAAAGCTTCATTTTCGGTTAAGATATTTGATGATGATTTGTATCAATTAGGGAATGATAAAATTCTTAAAGTTGTTTCAAAGATTGATCCTATGGTTGTAGGTCTAACTGCAACTACTGCAACAATAAATAATGCATTAGAATATGTTAAAAATATTAAAAGAGTTTTACCTAATGTTTTATCAGTTATTGGTGGTCCTCATACTACATTTGTTCCTGAAGAAACTTTAATAGATGAAGAATCATTGGATGTTGTTGTTATAGGGGAAGGTGAGGAAACATTTGTTGATCTTGTTGAAGCTTTTATTAAAACTCAATATAAAAAATTATCTAAAGTTAAAGGAATTGCTTTTCGTGATGAAGATAAAGTTAGAATGAATGGATTTAGACCTTTAATAAAAGATTTAGATAGTATACCATTTCCTGCGAGACATTTAGTTCCTTTTAAGTCTTATGAACTTTCAGGCCAATCTGGAGGGATGATTACAAGTAGGGGTTGTGTTTTTGGTTGTAATTATTGTTCTTCATCTCTTATAATGGGTAAAAAGTTCAGAACTCGTAGTCCAGAAAATGTTGTTGATGAAGTTGAAGAATTAGTTTTTAAATATGGGCTTGAGGATATTGCTTTTTTAGATGATATTTTCATGTTAGATAAAAGAAGGGCTATAAAAATATGTGATGAAATCAAGGAAAGAGGTATTGATTTAAAATTTGTAGCTTCTTCAAGAGTTGATACTGTTAATAAACCATTGTTGGAATCTCTTACAAATTCTGGAATGAAAACATTGTATTATGGTGTTGAATCAGGTTCACAACGAGTTTTAGATCTTATGGGGAAGAATATAACACTTAATCAGACTGAGAAAGCATTTAAGATTGCGAAAGATGTGGGTGTTGATGTTATTGGTTCTTTTATTTTAGGGTATCCTGGAGAAACAGTAGAAGAAATGAATGATACTATTGATTTTTCGATAAAGTTGGATCCTGATTATGCTCAGTATTCTATATTAACTCCATTTCCAGGGACTCCTATTTATTCTCAATTGAAAAAAAGTAATCTTTTAGAGGGGAATAATTGGGATAATTATACTGTTCTTAATTCTGTTTTAAATTATGAAAAATTGGGATTAAGTAGTAAATTAATTGAAAGAAAGTTGATTAAAGCTTATTTAAAGTTTTATGTAAGGCCGTCTTATATTTTTAAACATAAATATATGCTTAAAGTTTTAGCAGATACAGTTATTCGTAGCTTTGTTTTACCTAAATTTAAAAATAAAAATCCACAAGGATGGTATGATACATTATAAATAATAATAAAACTAAATTATAATTAAAAAAATAAGATTTTTAATCTTTTTATATCATCTTTAAATAATATTATTCGTTTTTCAAAATATAACTGGATTATGTAAAATTAAAAAATTCAAATCATCAATATCCATAACGGACTTGGAGGGATTTGAACCCTAAATCGCAAGATTAGGACTTGATAGCAGAGTTTTGAGTTGTTTTATGCTTGTTTAAAGTTTTTATTTTTTAAAGAAGAGATTTTTTATATTTATATTTAGATTAGATTTGAGGAATTTTAAACATTTCTAAAGATATTAAATATTTAAAATAAATTAAATTAATTTCTTTTACCCAAAAGAGCTATTAATCTATCTAATGAGTCATTCACACTTTCATATATTGCTCCACTACTATTTTCAGCATCAATTTGTCTTTCTATTCTTTTTAATTGAAGACCTATAGCATAATTTATTATTTCTTTTTTATCCACATTTTCATTATTCTTTAATTTTTCTGCAATATTGTTTTTATCAGACATTTTATATACTCCTGTGTTGCATTTTTGTTTTATAAAATATATATCATTTATCTATTATATCATGAAAAGTAATAATTAATTTTTTAATTAATTCAGTATATTTTTATTGTTAGTTGGTTTTTTTATATTTTGTTTTTGTTTCTTTTAGTTATGGTTTTATTTATATATGTTTTTGCTTGATAACAGCTATTTTGATTTTGGTGATATTGTGTTTTTATTTTTTATTTCTTTTGTTTTATTTTCTCTATTTTTTTTGGTGTTTAGCTGTTATTTTTATATTTTTCTTATTTTTTCTTTATATGCTTATTTTTTTATACAGCTATTCTACTATTTTTGTGGGGGGAGGGGGTAGCTATTGTTTTTTTATTTTTTGGATAGGAAGTTTTTTATATTAGTTTTTTTATATTATATTATCGTAGTGAGTGTTATCATTGTGTTAGTATTTTTTTATATACTGGTTGATTGGATCCTGAGGTGAAAAAACAAAATGTTTACAATAAATAGATTTTTTAAACCAATTATTTTTGTTATGTGACCAATATTGGTAGAATAAAAAACATAACAGAGACTAAAACTACAGATATTATTGAATTAAAAAATTTAACATACACAGGATCAAACAATACAGGAATTATTATTAGTGGTGGTAATATTAATATTCTTAACATAATAAATGGAAAATTTAATTAGAAAAACATGAAAAAATTAAAAAAGCCTAAAATTTTACAATCTATTTTTATTTAAAAATAAAATATAGGCTAAATAATATATAATGAAAAAAGATGTTACTAATATAATAGTAATATTAAATAATAAGGAAAGATGCTATGAAAATTTTTAAAAATTTATCTCAAGGAATGATGCTTACTTTAATATTGTTAGTGTTTTTTTTAAGCTTATCAATTAAAAGTGCAGCAGATATCCATATAAATACAACGAACGATACATTAAGCAATGCTGTGAATATAGCAGATAATATTTTGCCTTCTTTTGTGTAATAATATTTGTCATGTTTATAAATAAGTATATAACACATATAATAATAAGTTTGATATCTATTTTAAATTTTATATTTTAGTTATTATTATGAATAATTTTTTTTGAAAAATTGGATAAATGGAATATATTTTTTAAGGTATTTTATTCGCTGTTTAATAGTTTTTAATTAGATATTTTTTTTTATTATTAATTGATGTAACAATTTATTAGAGGGGTTAAAATTATGAGTTTTTTAGAAAATAGTAGTTATGGTTTAAATAATGTTTGGAGATATGCTTTAACTATTATTTTGACTTGGTTTGTTGGAAGTTTAATTGGAAGTTGTTTAGGGATTGTACTCGTACCATTATTTGGATTGAGTTTAACTGTGGGTACAGGATATCTTTTGAATATATTCATTGTTTTTGCAATTCAGTTATTATTATTGTTCTTATCAATACGTTTTATTCATAAACGAGACTTTTTTTCTATAATTAATATGTCAAAATCTAATAATTCTTTTTTAAAAAGAGTGAGATGGATATTAATTTTAAAAGGAATGCTTTTGTGGATTCTTTTTCTGTTAATACTCACATTGGCAAATTTTATTATAATTCCTAATGAGATTTATATAAATCCCAATTGGATTATGATATTGTCTTCAATTCCAATTTTAGTAATTGGGCTTATTATTCAAACAAGTTTTGAAGAATTTTTCTTTAGAGGATATTTTAATCAAGGATTAAATTTACTATTTAAAAATAAAATTTTTGTTATATTAGTAGGTTCTTTAGTTTTTGCTATTCCTCATTTGTCCAATGGTGGGGTTGATACGTTTTTATCTTTTGAAATTTTAATTGAAACTTTTTTAATGGGTGTGATATTCACTATTTTCGCATTACTTTACGAAGGGCTTGAATTTTCTATTGGAATACATTTTGTAAATAATTTATATGTTTTTATTATTGGCCCAACAGAGGGAACTTTCTCGACTGTTCCAACTATTTTGATGAATATTAGTAATAGTTTATTAAGTCTATTAATTCCGACTATATTCATGTTATTATTTATTGCTATTCTTTTTATTTATAAAAGAAAGAAAATATCAAATATTTTGCTAAATTAGTGAAAAATAGTAATTCATTATTTCAAAACCATTTTATTTTAAATAATTTTATTAAATAATTTTTTTATTAAAATCGAAATTATCTTATGAATATTCTGAAAAAAATAATTTTGGAAAATATTAGGATTCATTGATCGAATGATTAGGGGTTCTTAGCTTTATTTAAATTAGGTTAGAATCTCTTTATAATTAATTATAATAGAAAAATAACGTGTTTTTAAAGATTAAAGAGTTTTTTAAAATAAAATGACATTATTGGGTCGGGAGGGATTTGAACCATCGGTCTTAAGATTAGGATTATTTTTTTAAACTCACTAATTATATCTAATTTTTTATATATTATTATTTAAAATTAGGAATGTAATTTATAATTTTCGATAGCTACTTTTTAATATTCTTTTTTCAATAACTTATTCTTATATTTCCATCATTTTAAACTAATAGTTACTTTAAGACTATTATTTTCATTAACGGTTTCTGTAAGAATAATTTAAGTATTCTGAAAATTAGTATTTTATTCAGTGTTTAATCTATATCTATCTCTTCCTATTAAATTATAGTTAACGGACTTGGCGAGATTTGAACTCGCGCTCTAACGATTAGGAGTTATAAAAAAACCCGCTGATTATGTATTGTTTTAGATATACTTTTTTATTATAAAGTATTACTTAAAATTAATAATATTTTTAATGTAATGCTGTATTAAAAATAATTTTGTTTATATTTTTTAAGATTTAATATATCTAAAATACTTCAATGATTAAAATTTTTGATTGAATTTAAATAACCATTAAATAAAAATATTATTTTTTAATTTTTTTAATAAATTATTAATTTATTGGCATGTATTGTTGTATGATTAATATAGAAAATTATAATAATAAAAAATACCTATAAGTGTATAGAATTAATATTAACTAAATGAAGTAAGCAAGGAATTTATTATTAACAGATAAAAGGAAAAGAAGCTTTAAAATATATTGAATAATATTATTTTTCATGATATGGGATTAAAACTATAACATAAATAACACTTACTATAAATTAATTAATAGATAACAAAAAGATTATTAAAACAGGTTTAATTCAGAAAATTTTATAAAATAACAAAAATAAAAGAATTATTAATATTTATAAGGAAGAATTACTTATTTGAATTAAGCTAAACGTGGCTTTTATCAAATTAAAAAGAAAGAAGTTTGATGTAGATAAAATTATAAGTGTGTTGTTTTGATGTTTATATTTGAAGTGAAAAAATGAAGATAAAAGAGTTGAGAATATATAAAAAAATTAAATCTTTCTTTGAAAAAAAGGAAAATCATCAACAGGATTATAATTTTTATCCATTATCACCTAATGACCGAATAGAGAATGGAAAAAGCTATTTTGATGCTCTAAATTGGGCATTAAACAATGATAAAATTAAAAATATAGCATTAACGGGTCCTTATGGTTCAGGTAAAAGTAGTATTCTTCAATCCTTTCGAAAGCAAAATACTAATAAAAAATTTTATTTTCTTAATATTTCTTTGGCAACTTTCAAGGAGGAAGAGGAGAAAAAAGAAGAAAACCAAGCTCCCTCTAAAGATAATGAAAATAAAACAATAGGGGAAGATTTATTAAGATTGATAGAATTAAGTATTCTTCAACAATTATTTTACAGAGAAGAAGATAAAAAACTACCCTACTCACGACTGAAAAAAATAAGGAGTTTCACTTGGAAAAATTTAATATCTACCACAATTGCTTGTTTTGTGTTTATTGCTTCACTTTTTCTTTTAATTAAACCTGATATTCTTTTATATATCTTGCCGACAGTTACTATCCCGAATTATTTAAAAATAGTATTTGCAGGTGTGTGTGTTTTAGGATTTGCTTTTATTGTATACAAGTTAATTCCAATATTCCACAATTTAAAAGTAAACAAATTGAATATAAGTAATGTTGAAATAGAAATCAGTGATGAAATTAACAAATCAGTTTTAAATCACAATTTAGATGAAATTTTATATTTTTTTGAAGCTACAGGGCATAATGTTGTGATAATCGAAGATTTAGATAGATTTCAAGAAACAGAAATATTCACAAAGCTTCGTGAAATAAATCTACTTATCAATAATTCAAACAAAATAGATCGGCATGTTACCTTTATTTATGCCATTAGAGATGAAATGTTTACAGATAAAGACAGAACTAAATTTTTTGATTTTATAGTTCCTGTTATTCCAGTTATTAATACTTCAAATTCTAATGAAATAATTAAAAAAGAAATGAAACACATTGGAGTTAAAGTTTCTGAAGTACTGATTGATGACATTTCACTTTTTATTGATGAAATGCGTCTTTTGTACAATATAATTAATGAATTTACGATTTACAAGCAACTTCTAAGTGATGAATTAGTTCAAGACAAATTACTTGCAATGATTGTATATAAAAATATTTTTCCTAGTGATTTTGTGGAATTAAGCAATTATAAGGGGATTTTATACAAAACAATCAATAAAAAGCAAGAATATATGAAACAGAAAAGAGAAAAAATAGATGATGAAATCTTAAAACATAAAGACGAGATAAAAAATTTAGACACTCTAAAAATAAAAGACATAAAAGAATTAAGAGCAGTATATATTTTACAATATGCAAATCGTTTAAAAGGGATTAAGTCATTTCATATCAATGACACGGATTATGATATTAATGGTGTACTTGAAGATGATATTTTTTCTTATTTCATAGAAGACGAAATTCAGTATAAACATTATAATGATAATTACTATCCACGACAAATAGGAATTAATTTCACTGATATTGAAAATCAAGTTAATTCTAAATATACTTATAAAGAACGAGAACAACTGATTAAAGATTGGAATAATGGCAAAATAGGAGAATTAAAACAAAAAATAGAATCATTATTGCAACAAAAGGATGATTTAAGAAATAAAAAGTTACAACATTTAATAGATTCAAAAGATGTGACTATAGAGACAAGTTCAAATCAACAAAAAATACTTATCAATTTGCTTTTGCATAATGGTTATATTGGTGAAGATTATTTGGACTATATTTCCATATTCCATGAAATTAGCATATCCAGAAACGACCATAAATTTTTACTAAATGTAAAATCTTCAACAAAAACAGAGTTTACCCATCCTCTTGATAGAATTGACAAACTTATCAACAAAATAAATTTGATTGATTTTGAGAAAGAATATATTTTGAATTATCGACTTGTGGATTATATTCTAGATAATCCTGTGTATGAAAAAGAAAAAGAGGCTATTTTCAATTTTTTGAAAGATGAGTCTGACACTTCAATAGGCTTTATAGACGGTTTTATTGCTAATGGAAGCAATTTAGATGGATTCTTCAGAGAACTATGTCATTATTGGACTGGAATTTGGAAATATATATCTTCTGGAGCCAGTTATAGTCAGATTCTTCCTTACCTCCCAGATAATAAAATATGCACTTATTTCAATCTTATTATTAAAAATGCTAAAAATGATGATATAAAAGCAATAGCTGAGAAATCTAATCTAAAAGAATATATTTCTGAACATACTGAATTTTGTAGTATTATAACTGATGAAGAAAAAATTAAAGAAGTTTTAAAAACTCTTGAAATAACATTTATTGATTTAGATCTGACTGAAACTCCTAGAGATTTGCTTGACTATATATATGAAAACAATCATTACCAAATCAATGATGTGATGATTAAAATAATGCTTCAAGAAAAAGGAAATTTTAATCAAGTAAATTTTGACACAAAAAATTATTATGCAATCAAAAAATCAAATTGTGATAATCTAATTAAATACATTGAAAACGAAATCTCTGAATATATCAATAATGTTTATCTAAAATTAGAAAACAACACAAAGGAGAATGAAAATTGTTTGATTGAACTTTTAAATAATGAATATTTAGACATTAAAGAAAAAGAATCAATCATTAAACAAGTTGAAACAAAAATTTTAAATTTGTCAAACATAAATGATAATGAAGTAAAAGATCTATTATTAAATAACTCCAAGTTGATACCAAATTGGGAAAATATCTTAACTTGTTTTATAAATAATGAAAATGTTATATCTAAACCAGTTATAACATTTTTAAACAATACAAAAAATGTGGAAATTCTAGTAAAGACTAAAATAAAAAAAGAAACAGATGATGAATTTTTAAAAACACTTCTGCTGAGTGAGAAAATCGAAAACAATTCTTATGCACAAATTATAAAACCTATTTCTGAATTACATACATACGATTCATTGGCATTTGATAGTCTGCTAAAAGATAAGGTTACTTTATTGATTCAAAATAACATATTAAGACTCAATGATAGTAACTATACTTTATTAAAAGATAGTTTTTCAAATTTACACATCACTTTAATTGAAAAAAGGCATTTAGAATTAACAGAGGAATTATTAGAAAAATTGATATTTGATAATGATGATATAATAAATGTTTTAGAATCAGCTACTTTACCATTTGAAAAGAAACAAATGATTGTTGATGCTTATGATGAAGGAGAGATAATAAATTCAGCTAAGATATTGAATTTGTTAAAAAACATTTGTTTAGATCACTCATTCAACGTGAGTAAAAATGTTTTAATGGTAATTCTTACAAAAAAAGAAGAAAAAGAAGAATCAAGAATAGAACTATACAACAAACAATATACTATTCTCAACAAAGAAGATATAACAATATTCTTAAATTCACTATCTGAACCATATCCAAGTATCGTAGAAAAAGGGAAACGACCTTTATTGCAAAATACGAAACCAAACAAATTGTTTGCAGAAAATCTTAAAGAAAAAGATTATATTTCAAACTATAACATTGGAGACAAAGGAATAAGAATATCTACATTTAGAAAGTAAAATATGACGAAACATTTACTTCTTTTGGAACTTCTTTCCTATTTTACTTCCTTTTCTATTTTTACTTTCAACTAAAGAGTATGTAAAAAATGTGGAATTATTTGAAGAATTTCCATTTTATTCACTGACCATATTCTCTAAATAAACATCTATTAACCTTCTATCCAAAAAACAAACATAAATTATCAATTATTCAAAAACACAAAATAGGAATTTAGAAAGATATTCCTATTTATTCGCAATTTTATTTTAACAAATCAGTAGGATATTTAATTTTAATTATCGGTGCAAAACTCATTTTTGCACTTCAAAAACGCGTGATTTCATTGTAAATCTAACAAATGAATAAAAAACTAATCTTAGATGTTTTGATGAGAAAAATATGGAGAATCTTTTGGTATTATATTAAGTAAAAGGAACATCTAAATTCTCACTTAAAAAAATAAAATCACATCCTTTTTCAAGATTTTTTAATTATAACTTTGAGTTTAAAATATAAAATAACTCTTGATAATGATAGATTACTAATATTTAGCTACTTACTTCTTATTTTAATATTCGTGCGCTCATTATTTTTTTATTTTTAAGATATTTTTCACCTTTATTATAATTTAAGTAATTGAATTGATTTTTTAGTATTTAAAATATTATTTTAACATTGGCAATAAGTTATATACAAAAAACATTTTTTCTAGAATTTATTTTATACTCTAAAGTTATCTTATACAAATAGATTAACTATAAATTTACCATTATAATTAATTGATTTCGTATTTAATTAATTGAAAACATAATAATTTTATAAAATTAGCTAAATGAAATAAGATATTGCTAATAATATAATATTACTATAATGTTAAATACACCATATTCTATATAGATTAATAACAAATGACAATTATTAATATATGGATGTAATAAGAAGGGATGATAGTGAAAATAAAAAATTTTAATGTAGAAAATTTTAAATCTATAAAAAACTCAGGAACAATAGATTTAGAAAAAGATATCACAACACTAATTGGTATTAATGAAGCTGGAAAAAGTAATATATTAGAAGCTTTGCACTTTTTAAATTATGCTGAAAGATTTACTTATAATGAATTACCTCTTGATTCTGATTTAAAAGAAAAATATGAAAATGGGGAAGATTTTTTAGTATTGACTGTAGATATCCTATTAAAACCTGATGAAATTAAAAATACTACTATTTCAGGAAAAATTCGAGATATAATCACCGTTAAAAAGTTTTTCAGTGATAATTATAAAATTTATGATAACAATAAATTAATTTTTGAATATAAAAGTGAAGATGTTAAAAAAATTGCAAACGAATTAAAAGAAATCCTTATAAAAATTGAAAACGAAGATGATGATGAAAATGAAAATCGTGAGAGTCTTAAAAAAGAATTGGAAGGCAGAATTGTTTATTTTCCTACGGAATATGAAATTAATGAACTTACGGATGATACTCAAGCTATAGATAGTTTTAAATCAGAGTATGATGAAAAATTGGAGTCTCTATATACAGAAATTAATAAAAGGGATGATAATTTCGATGAATATAGAAAATTAATTCCTCAAGTTGTTTTATATGAAGATAAAAATGATTTAACCTTAGAATTCAATATTAAAGATATAAATTTAGAAAGAGACCATCATAAAATACCAGACTTGTTTAAACTATCTGAAATTGACTTTGTTCAATTAAAAGAGATGGATAATGATTCTTTTGTGACTGAGTTAAAAAGAGGTTCAAAGTTATTAACTGAAAAAATTCGTGCCAGATGGAATGAAAAGAGCATCGAAATTGAAATCCATGAAAGAAATGGCAAAATTTTCATGACACTAACAGATAAACATTTAAAAAGTTCACATAACTTAAAAATAAGAAGTGATGGTTTAAACCAGTTCTTAAGAACATTTGTTGTGAATAATGCAAAAAATTATAAAAATAAAGTATTGTTATTTGATGATGTTGGCGTTTATTTACATGCAAAAGGACAATTAGATTTACTTGATACTTTTAAAGAATTATCAAATGAAAATCAGGTCATAATATCCACTCATTCTCCATTTATGATAGATACTAATAAATTAAGCAAAACACGTGCTATAATAAAAACTGAAGAAAATGGAACATTAATTGATAAAAATATGAAAAAAAGAGGCGACTCTTATCATACCATACGATTAGCAATGGGAATTCCATTGGATAATTCTTTAATATTAAATAGTCCAAATGTGTTAGTCGAAGGAGAAGTTGACAAAATTATTTTAGATTCAATGTATAAAATTTTGGAATTGGATATACCATTAGAATCCTTTACTTCATTACCTTGTGCAGGATGTACTAAAGTTATAGATATGGCTCATATAGCATTAACATATCATAAAATGCCAGCAATATTGCTAGATAGTGATGATTCTGGTAAAAAATCTAAAGAAGAAGTGAAAAAATTGCTTCCTGATGTTAATGTGATTGATTATGGGGATTTAAAGGGTTTGAATGGTAAATTAGAAATAGAAAATTTGATTGACATTGATTATTACCTTAAAAGTCTTAATAATGTTCATTCAAATGATTTAGACCAAGAACTAACTAAAAGTGATTTTACCAAACGTAACCCTACTTTTAGAGATATTAAACTATTTTTCAAAGGAAAACATTTAAAATTAGATAAACGAGAAATTGCCTTGGATATTTCTAAAAGAATTGATGATGAGGAATTGCCTCCTAAAAAAACAATCCAAAATTTTAAACAGTTATTTGAGTTAATTAATGATAATTGTGAAAAATGAATTAGCAAAAAACACCAAATACAATCTGTGAATAATTTTAATATAAAACTTGGATAAATGATATAATGGGCGAAAATACTAAAAAGAATGTGTTAAAAATGTTATGATGAAATGAAAAATTATTTAGATAAAAAATTTTTTAGAAATAATTACAATAACAATTAGTACGTTATTTTTATTATTGATTGTTGTAATAACAAATCCATCATGGTTAAGTATGCTCCCTGGTGTTGATATTCCTGTTAATCAAAGTGGATTAGGAGCTATTGGAACTTTTATTTTTATAATTATATATTTTGCTTTATTAGCCATAACAACAAATAAAATTGGTCAATATTATAATAAAAAACAAGATCGAAAAGTTTACAATATAGGTTCTAAATCAGTCGATGAAAATGATTTAACAATTAACTTTGATTATATTATCCAAACTAAAACATTTAACAAGTTAATTGGGGTAATAATTGGGATAATTCTTTTTTTAGCAGTAGTTTATTTATTAACACCATTATTTGTTTAATAATAGAGATTATATATGTATTTCATGATTGAAGAGGTTAATTATTAGTTTTCATAATAATATGAAAAATTTATATAGGATATAAAAATAATTAGGGCCCTAGATTTTTATGAAAAAATGAAGAATGTATAATGGTTATTTGATATGTTTTAAGCTAGGACGGTGATGAGTTTCTAAAAGTACAAATGAAATTTGGCTTAAAATTCATTTGTATTTAGTAAAATTATTGAATATTAGTTTAAAGTATTTTCCATAATGTCACTTTTCACCCAATTTTGAGGTATGTGGATTTTCTTTATTATTAAAATCAAAGCTTTAAATTTTAGAATTTTCACTCAAAAACACCATAAAATTTGTACTTTTATAGGACAAATATGCAGCGAACTTCACTCATGTTAAATAGGACCATATATTACTTCAATTTTTCCCAAAAATCTAGGACCCTAAATAACTTGTTCTTATAGTTTCATTAGTTTAAATTAATAGATATCTCGAAAACTAGTATTTTTATTAATAGCTTTTATGAGAATAATTGAAGTATTCTAAAAATTAGTATTTTATTAAGTGTTTAATCTATATCTTTTCATGTTAAATTATAGTTAACGGACTTGGCGAGATTTGAACTCGCGCTCTAACGATTAGGAGTCGTTCGCCTTATCCAAACTAGGCCACAAGCCCTTATATTGTATATTATGTAAAAATAGTATTTTTAAAAACAAAAAGTGGTTAACGGGCCGGGAGGGATTTGAACCCTCGATCTACGGATTAGGACATCTTATGTTATTTAATTTTAGTTTTAATCGTTTTAAAACGGTTTTATATTTAATTATTAATTTTTATAAGTTTTTTTCAATATACTTAATTTTTTAATTATTGTTTTATTATAAATAGGTTTTTCTTTTTAGATATTTAAAATATATAAAATTAATAATTATTAATCTTTTATTCGAAAAATAGCCATATAATATCAATTATCAAAAAACGGGCTTGAAGAGATTTAAAACCCCTGATCTTAAGATTAGGTTATGATTGTGGATTATAAATTATTTTAAGATTATTTCAATCATTATTTTTTGAAATAAAGTTACAAATGAGTTCATTTATGCTTTGAGCTTCTTTAGATAAATCTTCTTTGGTATTTATAAGAGGAAGTGACTTTCTTAAAAGATATTTTTTCACATTTTTCTTTTTATATACAAATTCAGGAGCATTATTTAAGATATCTTCTTTAATGAATTCATAAAATTCATTGTCTTGATAATCTTTTTCACTAAAGTTTTCATTTATTTGAATATTATTATTCTTTATTTGATCAAAATCCTTTAAAGCATTAATAAGAACATCTTTCTTTAACAAATTTTCAACTTCTCGGGATTGTAATATATGATATTCACACTCATTTTCTTTTAAAACTTCTTCAAGGGAGTTATCATTATCATCTCTATCGATAATAAATAGAGATCTACTTTTTTCTCTTTCATTTAGTTTGTTAGCTACATGTTTCATTTCACTTCCGCCACAGATAGTGAAATTATAATTATAACCTTCTTCAATAGTATCTTTTTTTTCTAATTCTTTTAAATGAATTTTTAAATAATGATTATAGTAACTAACATCAATGTTACCTTCAACGAAAATATTACAGTTAGACATAAGTACTGAAGAAGGTTTCACTCCTAATTCATCTAAAATGGAATAGTTATCAAATGAAAATTTTTCTATTGAAAAATTAGGTATTTCTTCATTTCCAGAGCCTGTTATTTTTTTCCGAAATGAAAAAACAGATACATTATTATTAGTTAGTGTATTGTCTAAAAAGTGGTTAGAGTGTGTAGTTAAAAAGAACTGAAAATTATTAAAAATATCATCTTCAAAAGTTTTTATTAATTTTTTCTGAAGAGCAGGATGTAAGTGAATTTCTGGTTCCTCAATAAAGACTAAAACATTATCTGTTTCTTCAATTTCTTTTAAATTTAGAAACAACGGAAAAGTTATATTAATTATTGATTGTAACCCATCACCTAACTCATAAATTGGTCTTTCAAACTCGTTTCCAATTTTTATAGATATAATATTTTTATCCTTTTCTTTAGGTATTAAGTAAACTTCTTCTCCATCAAAAAAATTTTCAGATAAATATGCCTGATACTTTTCAATAAGGTTTCTTTCATTAAAATCACCATGCGCATAACTTTTTAATAAATCATATGATTCTAATCCAGTAAATATTGTTAATTTTCCATTTTCTCTTATAGTGCCTATATTAAAATAATCCTCTATGGTTCTTTCTTGGTAAATATCTTCTTCAGATAATGGTCTCAATCCTCTTAGAATAGGAATATATATTTTTTGAAAATTAAAGAATTCATTGGATTTAAATATTTCAATTTTGAGTTTATGCTTGTTTATAATATCAGTTATTTCCTTAAAAACCGTATTTTCAAAAACATCTCCCCATTCACTTGATCTATTACTATGATTAATTTCATAATGTCCTGCTTGTTGGTTAATATTATAATTGTTTAATATTTCCATTAACTTATTTAATAAATGAATTATCTCCTTTTTTGGAAATTCATCGGATAATTTTCCCTGTAATTCTGTTAATATTGTTTCAATTGAAGGTATATAATTAGAATATTTTTCTGTGTATTTTTTCAAATACTCTTCAAGTTCATTTATAAAATTTTCTATATTGGGAATATATTTTTCATATGCTTCTTCGGTAGTTTTAAAATTAATTTCAGGATTTTCACCATTTAAAAATAAAGATCTCATAAAACGACTTTTACCACAGTTGTTTTCCCCAATAAAAACATTTATTCTTGATAAATCATTTAAAAAATCATTACCACTTTCGGCAATAGTAGAATAAGAATTGTTTTCTATCTTTAAATCTTTAATTATTGTCACCATTTTAATTCATCCTATCAATATCTTATTAATTATTTATTAAATTATGTCCTTATAGTTATCTATAACGAAATAATAATTAATTTTTGTAATGATTTTCAATATATTATTCTTTCTTCATTTTTTTTATTTTGTAATTTGTTAATGTTATTTTCTTTGTTATATTGGGGGTTACTCTTAAGTTTTTTTATTATTTAAAGCCTTTCCGTAAGTTTTTATACGAGTAGAATGAATATAATATTATGATTTCGAGTGATATTAAACTTAAGCAGATGTTTTTGAGAAAAAACTTGTCTGAGTCTAGGGAACATCATTATATAAAGACTTTAACTGAAATGTATGAGATTACTGGTAAAACACCATCAGAACTTATTGTTGAAGCTAAAGAAGAAGAACAACCATACTTAATTAATGGTGTGCCTCGTATAAGAGATATTGATGATAGAAAAATTACTTCTTATCTTTATAATTATTATGAATCCTTATTAAAAAAGAATATTATTGATTCTACTATTAATTATAAATTAAGTTGTATAAGAGCTTTTTATCGTGAATATAATATAACCCTGCCTCGGCCGATTGAAATTAATATTCCTCCTAAGATTATCAGGGAGGGAGACATTCCAAACCTCGAAGATATTAGGTTGGCTGTTGATAATACTTCAGTAAGGAATAAAGCTATATTATTACTAATGGCTTCATCAGGAGTAAGAAGTAGCGATATGAGAAACTTTAAGATTTCCGATTTTACTAATGCTACTATTGACTATCATAACGGAGATAGTATAGAGGATTTGTTAGATGGAAAGTATAAGAATGTTATTCCTTGTTGGGATTTTGTACCTATTAAAACTAAAAAAACTAATAATATCTGCATGACATTCAACACACCAGAAGCAACCGAATACATAATAAACTACCTAAAAACCAGAGATAATATAAAAGAAGACCAACCTTTATTCATGTCTCAGTATAAAAAAGCTTTAACTCAACATGGTGTAATTTGGTTATTTAGTGAGATTAATGATAGATGGTTCTACCGAAATGATGAAGGCAAAAGATTCTTTCATGCGCATGCATTGAGGAAATTCTTTATTTCAACAGTAAAACATTATACTAGTGATTATAAGAAATCTAAAGTTTTATCAGGTCATGCAGTTACAAGATTAGAAATAGCATATGAGGAAATAAGAAAAAGCGTAATGAAAGAATTTTATTGTCAACTAATACCTCATTTAAGCATTAATAAGACTAAAATAAATGATATTAAGTCTAAAGAATACTTAGATTTAGAAGATGAGTTAAGCTATGAAAAACTAAAGCATGATAAATTGAGAAATTTATTAAATCAGCAAGGAATTAATGAAAATAAAATAGAAGATATATTAAATAAAGTTTAGCTAAATAATGCTCAATTTTTTAATATATAAAATTTTTTTAAACTTAATGTTTTAAATTATTTGTTTTTCAAGGCGGAGTATAACATTTTTATATAATTTTTTTGAATTTATTAATGTATAATTATTCTTAGCTGATTTGTTATTTAATTCATTTTTTAAACTTTTTTATATAATCGTTCATTTTTAGAATTTTCACTACTCATCCACAAGTGATATGATTGTTAACTAATAATGTAAACATAACATTGTTATGTAGCAATATATTGCAATATCTTCAATTTATTCTATTTTACTACATTGTTTAATTTAAATAAGAATTATATAATTTTTGTTTAAAAAATAAACTCTTAAAAACATGCAAAACATTTATATAACGATGAAAATCAAGTATATATGTTATTATAAATTTTTAATTTTATAATAGCTAAAGAATTCTTAAAAAGATAAACAAGTATTAAAATATGTAAAAAAAGTAATATTAATAGAAGTTATTGGCTAATAAAAATTTACTAGTCAATAATCTTCAATCTGCAATTAATATTTTATTTTTTTATTATATTTATAAATTGTTGTCTAAGGAGGACATAAATATGAATGTTAATAAGAATAAAAATATTTTAAAAAATGATGTGTCTAGTATTGTTGAAAGTAATATCAGTCTTAATAGTGATTTAGAAATTGAGATTTCTAAAGAATTATCAGCGTATTTAAAACAAATTTTATCTCCTAATAATAATTTTCAGTTTAATAAACATTACAAATTTACATATATGGGATTTTATTTAGATATTAATAAAATGGAAGAAATAATAAATGCTGGTAAAAATAAGAATTTTGAAGTAAAATTAGTTGGAGCATTATGTAAACTGATTTATGAACAACATAATCATATTGCTGATCATTTTTTGGATTATGGTGAAAAAAATAATTTAATAACAACAACAGAAGAAAATAAACAGGAAATGAAGGAGTCCATCGTAAGCATGTCTATAATTTATTTAGTTATAGGTGAAGAATTTAAAAGATTATTAGAAATTATTACTCCAAATGGATATAACATTGATGGCTATTATGGTAGTCGTCTTTTAGATGAAATTAAATATTATACTATTAAAAATAGTTTCGATGAATGTGTATCCCAAATTCTTAAAGATATGGGATTAATTATAAATCTTTTGGAAAGTAGTGAATTGGATAATAGTCATGACCCTATGATAGAATAAGTAATAAAAATAAATTAAATCTCTTTTTAAATTAATTTTTCTTTTTTTTTTATTTAGTAGTGTCTGAATGCATACTTACTAATTTTTTTCATTATTGTACTTTGGGGTGGTTTTGGAGGTTTGTTATTTTGGCTATGGGTATTAAAGAGGATAATTGGAAAAAAATCAATTTTGAGCTAGATAAACTTAATAAAAAATATCTACATAAACATTCCGTTATTTTAAATACTTCTCCTCCGCGTGTAGGTAAGACTATTAATACTATTTCACGGCATATTGATGATAATGTTCCTGTTATTGTTTTTGTAGATAATGAGAAACAATCCAAGGATCTTTATAATAAATTAATTGGTACAATTAGGGTTGATGGGGAGAGACTATACTATTGGAGAAATAAGGCCAGTTCTTGTTATATTATGCAACTTAGTGAAGAAGAAACAGAAAATAATGAATATATTATTAATGCTAAATCTGAAATTAATGAAGGAGTTAATCATTGCAAAAAATGTTTTTATCATAAAGATTGTTATTGGAAATGGCAAAGAAGAAATGTGAAAGAGTATGATGTTGTTTTAATGAATAAGCATAATATTGGTACTGTGCTTATTGATGATGATGAATTATTTTATCGAAATGGTGAAAGGAGGTCTATTATTTATGATGAAGAGATTGATAAACCTCAGTTAACAGATTATAAACAATTAGATGATGTTGATATTGAATTATTCAATAAAGTATATAGCTTAACAAGTGGATTTCCTGATAATTTAATAATTAATAATAATGATTTTATTAATAAAATCGATTTAATTAAAGAAATGCTTAAAGTTAGAGCTACAGATGCGGAAATAATAAGTAGTGGTTTTGATTCTTCAAAATATAGTAAAAAATATGGTAATTTAGATGAAAAAGCTTATTTGGAATTATTTTTCAATAAGATAAGAGTTAATATTGAAATCTATGATTATCTTGATAAGAAACCTGCTCCTTTACCTAAAAAAGAAGATAAGAGTTATGATTTTGATCAGTTTAAACTTGAAAAATTATTCATTGATATCTTGATTGATAAGAGAAGTGAACATAATATTATTTTACTTGACGCTACGCCATTAAAGATTATAGTTGATAGGATTAAAGATAAGGTTGATGATTTTAAGGAAATTGGAGTAAGTGCAGATTTTTTTGAAAAACAGTCTTTAATGTTTAGGATTGAAAGAAAAGGAGGTTATGTTAAAAATTCTAGAATGTCAGTAAAAACTAGGATAAGGAAAAATATAAGTTTTGAGAATATTTATGATAAGAATTTGGGCTTAGATAAAGATATTTCCTACATAACTGCTTTTAAAATTAATGAATTAATAAAAGAATATAATAGAATAAATGGTAAAAATGCTAAATATGGTGTGGTTACCTATGGAAGTATTAGATTTAAAAATAATTTAGTTATAGATGTAGTTAGAATGCTTAAAGAGAATGGTATTGAAAATATATTATATTATGGTAATTATAGGGGTCGTTCTAATTTAAATGAATGTGAAGTAATTCATGTTATTGGAACAGATCTTCATGATTCTTCAGCTTCATATAATTTATACCGGTATTTAGATGGTGAAAAATCACTGCAAGAACTTAAAAAATCATATAATTTGGAAAAACATGAGTTTGGGGATGTTTTATTTGATGAATTGGTTAAACATCAAAGAAACAGTGGTATGGAGCAAATAATCTTCCGTAATATGCCACATATGAAAAAAAGAATAGTAATAATTGAAGGATACCTACCTCCTCATTTAGAAGAATATTTCAAATATACATTTCCATTAAAAGTATATGAAGAATTTCCAAACTCTGGTACAATAGCCAATCCTTCTAAAAAAATCATAAAAGAAATAATAAATAAATTTCTTGATAGTGTTTATTATAATAAGAAAATAGAAGAAGATTTTTATAACTCATTTTCTCAGCTGTCTTGTGAACCTAAACAAAAATTAAACATTAAACTTGAGAAAATAGATAAAGAAGAAGCTAGAAAAGAAGTCATGACTTTAACAAAAAAATATTTGTCTCCAAAAAACAAAAGAAAATATAAGCGTTTACCGAAAGGTGCTTTTGATAATTTAAATGAAAATTATACTAATTTAATGAAAAAAGCAAAAATTAAATCTTTAGGAAGATTTAGAGAATTATACCGTGATTTTATTGAAAATAAATAGTTTTAAACCAAATTCGGTTTCATTTTTTACAACATCTTAATAATTATATACTTATATTATAATGATAAATTTTTTGAAACCGTTTTCCCATATTTTCAAGTAAAAACCAATTAAAATTCCTATATAACTTTTAATTATTTTCAAACCGTTTATAATTTTTTTATTTATCCAAATTCACTAATTATAATAGCTAAATTACTATTATAAAATCTTCTTCAATCATTGGTTATCCATACTGCCTAAAAAACCTATTATACGCCTTATATTAAGCTGTTTTTTAAATATAATGTATTTATATTAAATTTTATTTATCATAGCTTTTTTTAATTGTAAATAGGACATAAAGTTTTGATTTATATTAATATTTATCTCATTGAATTATATAAAATCTTTATTAAACTTTTCAATCGATTATTTAACTATTTAAGAGCTATAAAGTATAGTAAATATATATTATAAGAACTTTATTAGAAAATAATATATACTTATGCCACAAATTTATCTTTTATGTTCCTTTTTATCTATACCAAATGGGGAATATTTGGCAACTTCGCAGAGTTATAGGAGTACGTAGCATCTTTTATAGCTGTTTTACTAACTTTTAAGAGCTGTTATATTTGAAAAATAATAATATGGCTATAACTTATCGTTATTGGGCTATTTTTGGTGAAGTGGTAAACCTTTTTTTTTAAGAATTTAGAAATTATTATATTGAAAATTAGAATGTTTAAATTTATTTTTAATCTATGAAATATAATAAATTTATAATAATGAAAAATAGTGGTTGAATGAATTTTTTAATTAAGTTCATTCAATTGTTTTTGTTTAATTTTTTTACTATTGTTCTGAAAATATTTTATCTAAAAGTTTTTTTTCTTCTTTTGTTAATTTTCTATTATTTAAATAGGCAACAAATCTTCTACAGATTTTATATATCCTCATACTATCGTTAGATTTAACAGACTTAATTTTAATAAAATCAGTTTCATATCCTTTAGCATATTTTCTGAGATATTTTATCATTATCTCTTCAACAGGGTTAGTTGTACTACTATAAATATATAAACTATTTTTAGGTATTTTTTCTCCTTTATTTATCTTAATGATAGTAGTGTTCTCAATAAATTCATTGTCCTTAAATTTTTCAGGTAATTTATTATATAATTTTATAAATTTATTTTCCTCTTCTTCATTAAATCCTCTAAATTTCATTTCAAATTCATAATTGGGTTCAGATTTTTCGTTTGAAATTATTTTAAGATTATTTTTAATAATTCTTCTATATTTTATAATTTTGTTTTTATTCATTACTCCATTATCAACTTTTTTGGCAATTATTTTTACAAAATCATCGCTTGGATGTTCAAACTCTTTGTTTAGCTGATTTCTTATTTTATTGTTCATTACAATATTTTCAAGATTTTTTGAGTTATATTTCTCTTTTGTAAACATTTCTAACTCTGAAATATCAACTTTTGATAAATTCCTTAAATCAATTTCGAGAAAAGGAGTTCTATCCATCAATTTATCAGTATTAGTAAAAAATTTATAAATAATGCCGTTGGTCAATATAGCTAATCTACAATTATCTATGATGTTATAATAGCTTCTTAATTGTGTTTCATCTTTTTTTGTAAGTTTTTTTTTAATTTTTTTACATTCAATTATTATTTCAGGTTTATTAGTATTATTTAATATGATAATATCTATTTTACCTTTTTTATTTAGTTTAGGCACTCCTAATTCAATATTTACATCATATTGATATTCAACTTCCTTGGGGTCTGTAATATCATAACCTAATAAATCTAGAAAAGGGTTGATTAAAGCGTTTATTGTTCCATCTTCACTTTTTATATGTTTCATTTTTTCTGGTATATTTTCTGTAAATTTTTTAATATTTTCCTCAAAAGGCATTATTAAACCTCGAGTATGTTTGTATATAAAGTGTAAACATGTATTAAAAAGAAATTTCTTACTGGAGTATCTAATCTCACCAGTTTTTTATTAATTAATATTATATAATAATCATTTAAAGCTATAGTGCCTGAAGGACTAGGTTTTGTATAATTTTTTTTGGTAAAATACCTCATTATACTTCCATGTGTCATGTATATTTTGATAAAATGGTATAACTGTTATATGAAATATATAATTCAGATATCAATGATATAATTATTAATAAAATTATATTTATAATTTATGGCCTTATTCACTTCATTAAACAGTATTTGTTTCTCCAATATAACTATCTTCGAAATTAAAGCTTTCTAATTTATCTTTTAATTGAGGATTTTTAATTAATAGTTCTCTTATATTATCAATAATTTTTTCAGATTCTTTGTTTAATTCGTTTAATTCTTTGTTTATTTTATTAGCTTCATTAAGACCTATATCATCAGGTTTTAAACCATTAATCACATCTTTATAATTATTAAGTCCATTATTATATTTTTCATACCATTTTTTGTAATTATTTTTAAGTTTTAATTGGTAATCGACGTATTTTTTCTCTTCTGGTGTTTGAGCATAGTTTTTAGCTTTTTCAAGTGAATTAATTTCTTCATCTAAAGCTTTATCAATTTTTTTAATTGAATTAATAGCATCATTTGTTTGATTTATATTAGGTCTGTCTGGAAGACTTTGGATATTGTCTGATTTATCAACACGCATTTTACTATAATCATGAGCTTCTTTTAAATTTTTATCAAATTCAGCATTTGCATAAGAAGTATAAGCAAAATAACTGCCTAAACCTATAATTATTATTAAAGCAACAATTATTAAAATTTTAAATTTCTTTTCCATAAATTTTCATCCTCTTTTTTTTTTAATAGTATTCGTATACTTCTATATTCCACCATTCTAGTTCATAGGTTGAAATTTCAATTTCAAAGTTACCTGAATTTGAAACTTCTATAGTTTTTGTTTTTGTTGCTACTGCACTTTTACTATTCCATGACATTTGCGACATATCAACGGTTCTACTTCCTTGATTGAGTATAGTTGTTAGTGAATTATCAGCATAGTTTTTAATAGGCATAGCAGTTGAAACAATTTTTATTTTACTTCCTTTAGTGTTGATTTGTATGCTATCATCACTAATACCGTTATATGTTCCTATTTTGTGCCATGTGGGATTGGAACTAATATTTTTAATAGTATTATTATTGTTGCTTATTTCATTAATATTATTATTAGTATTTTGTGGGTGGAAGAGTATATTTCCTATTATAATGCCTCCAATTAGTCCTACTATTAGTAAAATTGCTATTAGTGGTATGTATATTTTTTTCAATTTTTTCAACTCATGCGTATGGGTTAATTTCACCTTCTATAATTAGCCATTTTCCTAACCCTGTTGTGGTGTCCCATTTCATTTTATATTTTCCATCAGGTGATTCACTTATAAATGAATTGTCGTCTTTGTTTATTTGTGTGATTATCATTCCTTGACTACCTTCTGTATGATTTGAAGTAGAAATTGCATCACCGACATACCAAGTTTCACCATTAAATTCAATACTCTCTGGAGCACTTAAAGCACTAATTAACACACCAACACCAACAACAGCAACAACTATTATTATAATTCCTAAGATAATTTTTTTATTTTTCTTCATAAATTTGTACCTCGTTTTTCTTAATTTTTTAAAACCTTTTTTTTATGTAGTGTTGGACATATAATTGAATAGTTCATTTTTATTTAATGCATTGTCATTGTTTGAATCGTATGATAAGAATTCATCTGCTATACTTTCAGGGTCACTACTAGAATTGAAATAAGTTATTAATTCGGAACGATCTATTAAATTATCATTATTAACATCACTTTGTGCTAAAAATAATTGAGTTTTAGCTTCAGGGTTATTATTTAATGCTTCCATTTCAGCCTCATTGTTTAATTCACTAACATAATTAATAATAACTATACTAATAACTACTACAACAACAGCAATTATAACTCCTAAGATAATTTTTTTATTTTTCTCCATAAATTTTAACCTCATATAAATTTTTTATAAACTTTTTTGTAAAATATAATTATAAATTATTTTAAGAATATATAAATATTGTGTACATACTATGCAAGTTTAATGCACCTAAAAATATATTATTATGCAACAACTAATATTATATGGAAAGAGAACTTATTGAAGGAATAGCTATTATTCAAAGGAGTAAATGCAAAGAAATAGTTTTAAGAAGTTTAAATAATGGTATAAAAATGCCTTCAAAAATTTCTAAAGAAACAAAGATAAGTATTCATCATGTTAGCAGATATCTTAAACAATTAAAAGAAAAAAATTTAGTTATATGTTTAAATGAGGATTATAAGCAAGGAAGATTATATAAAATAACAGAACTTGGAAAAGAAGTTTTAGAACATATATAAAATTAAATGAAAAATTATTAAATATATTATAATATTAGTGAAAATTTTATTTAATTAACTATTATTTTTGAATATTTAAATATCTATTAAACAACTTTTTATTATTTTTTTACTTTTTTAAAGATTATTCATTTATTAATGTTTATCTTTGAATGATTAATATAGAAAATTATAATAATGAAAAATACCTATAATTGTTTAGAATGATTATTATGGTGAAGTTAAACAAGGAAATTTTTATCATATTAAAATATTAAAAAATAAAAATCCATATGGGGTGTATAAAATGGATAAAAACGAAAGAAATGAGTATTTAAAGTTATTAGGAGAAAATATAGTTAAAATTAAAGGTTGTTCAGCTTACTATCATGATAACATTGGTCATTTTGAAAATTGTTATAATGAATACTATGGTATTATATGTAAGCTTATTGATTTGTTAAACAAAGAATATACAACCAATTTAAAACATTTAAACTTTTATAATTTATCTGATGATTTTTATGAGAACAATATGAATCAAAAAAGTGTGACTGCTTATTTAAATAATGCTTATAATCCTTTAGAAGATGAAATACGCTCAATAATTTCTGAAAATCAGGAATCTGCTGAATCCAATTCTAAGAATTTTAATAAAGCTTCAAAAAATGAATTGAAAAATAGTGTTTATATTAATAATAATCAACCAATTGATAATCAGGCTTCGGAGGATAAATTACAGAATAATAATATTATGAATAATAAGATCATAGAAGATGATCTTTGTTTTGTATTGATGCCATTTGATGAAAAATTTAATGGAGTTTATGATTTAATAAAAGAAGATTTAGATAATTTTAACTTGAACATTATACGTGCTGATGATATAAATGAGCCTGGAACAGTAATTGATGACATATGTAATCATATAAAAAATTCAAAATTTTTAATTGCTGAATTGACAGATTCAAATCCTAATGTATTCTATGAATTGGGTTATGCAGATGCTTTAGATAAAAATATCATTTTAATAATTCAAAATAGTCAAAATACTTCAGAAAAATTCCCATTTGATGTTTCAGGAAAAAGAATGATTATATATGAAGACACAATAGCAGGACAAACGTATTTAAAAAACAAACTGCAAGGATTTGTTAAAAATATAATCAATAGATAATTATTAAGATTATTAAATAAAAAAAGTTAAAAATGGTTTTAACAGATAAATGGAAGGAAATTTTTAATTATAGCAAATAATTAGTCAAAAGGTGAAGAATTTGAAAATAACTGAAACAAAAATTAGAAATTTCAGAAATCTTGATGGAATGAATTTAAAATTAAATCCTAAAATGAATTTTTTAGTTGGGGGAAATGGATATGGGAAAACAAACTTTTTAGAACTGCTTAACAATATTTTAAATAGGAAAACATTTAGAGAAACAGATTTTAAAGAAATTAATTCTCCAATTGAAGTTGATTTTTCATTAAAATTAGAAGATTCTGAAATAGGTATTTTTGAAGATTTATTTTGTCCTACTGATAAAAATATAATAAATATTAATGCATCAATGAATTTTGAAGATGAAAAAATACAGTATACTAATACTGATACTAATCAAGATATTTTTTGGAAAAACTTAGATTACATTAATTATATTAATTATGGATCTATGCGAAACCCATCAGATGAATTAAGCTTTTATAAGAACCGTGGTGTTGGGAAATTTTTAAATTTTATGGTTGAAAGAGTGGTTGATAATAAATCACCTGAAGATATTATACAAAATGATAGTATGGATGAAATTGTCGATGAATTAAACTCTCATTTTGAAAAAATTAAAATATTTTCGGATCTTGGAATTAAAACAGCAATTGAGACAGATATAGTTGATTTAGTCAGAAGATCTTTAACAATGATAGATTTAAATGAATTTAATATATCAAATTCTGGAGATGGAACTCAATATTCAATAGTAATATTGCTATCTCTAATTGATTATTTGTTGAAAATCACTAAATTAAATAATTCAAAATATTTTGTGGATGAAAATGGTGAAAAAACTATATTTTTAATTTTAGGACTAGATGAACCTGAAACTCATTTAAATCCTTATAAACAAAGATACTTAATAAAATATATTAAAAATATACTTTGTAATAGAGAAATACAATTTTCATCACTTATTTCTGATATTTTTGGTATTGATAAGATATGCGGTCAAGGAATAATTATAACACATTCACCTAATATTTTAAATGATGATTATAAAAGTTTAATCAGATTTTATCAAGAAAACAAACAAACTAAATCTATTTCTGGATCTAGTTTAAATTTAGATGATACAATCGAGAAACAATTAAGATTAACTTTTCCATTTGTAAAGGAAGCTTTTTTTTCTAAAGCTGTGATGATTGTTGAAGGATCTAGTGAATATGGTTCGATTCCAGTATTTGCAAAAAATGAAAATATTGATTTAGATAAAAAAGGAATATGTATAGTTTCAGCTGGAGGAGCTGATGGTATACCTAATATATCAAAATTATTAAATAATTTTTCTATTAAAAACATTGGAATTATGGACAAAGATAAAGGACACATCAAAGATAAAAATGCAGATTTAAAGTTATATATAACAGATTTTGATGATTTTGAAGACGAAATTTTTGAATGTGTTGAAATATCGAAAATAATTAACTTTATAAAAAATGATTATACTGGAAGAAATAAAAAAATTAAAAATTTGAAAAATGATATTAATAAACTTGAGCTTTTTCCAACGATTATGAGTAATGATAAAGATACAATTTGTGAAAATATACTAAATCATTGCGAAGATATTGAAAAAAATGATTTGAAGGAACCTTTTATAAAATTTATTTCTGGTAAAAATAAAAATATTAAATTTTCTAGAGAAATTTCGTTAAGTATTGAAAAAACTCCAGATTTTTATTCAAGAATGCTTAGTAAAGTAGAAAGGTTATCTGATGAGTAATATAAGATATAAAATTAAAAAACTGCATGAAAATAGAGGAGTTACAGATGCACATCAAATTAACGTGGTTTTTTCAGAAGAAAGTAGGGTAATTGTTGAAGCTCCTGCGGGATATGGGAAAACAAAAACTTTGATAAGCAAAATAGCTTATTTAATTTGTGATAAATATATTAAAAATAGTAAAAAGATATTGATTTTAACTTTTAGTGTTAATGCAGCATATAAGATTAAAAAAGACATTTTAATTAATTTACCCATAATTTTAGAAGAATATATTTCCTCAAAAGATCAATTAAGTAACCATATTTTTTCTACAAACTATCATGGGTTTTGTAGAAGTATACTAAATAAATATGGTTATTTAATGGAGGATACTTTAAAAGATTTAAATTCCTTTGAAACAGTAGATTTTGATGAAAATTCTTCTGAAAAAAAAATAAATCTGAATAGGGCGGAGAAAACATTTCTGATAGATTTTAAAAATAATTTAAAAATGTCAAATAGAGAATATATTGAAAAAAACATTCTAAAATACAAATCTATAATTATAGAAAAATTTATCCCAGTTGAGAAAATCACATTTGATTCCATAATAATTTTTGTACTATGTCTTTTTTATGAATATCCTGAAATATTAAAATTTTATCAATTATACTACCCTATATTAATAGTTGATGAATATCAAGATACCAATATTTTAAATTTTATGCTAGTTGAAACACTTATAACTCCTGAAACAAGAATAATATTATTTGGAGACCCTTTACAAAGAATTTATGGGTTTCTAGGTGCTGTACCAAATATCATGTCTATTTCTAAGGAAAAATTTAATATGGAACTTTTTAAGCTGAAAACTAATCATAGATTTGAAAATGAAAATATGCTTCTTTTAGATAAAAACCTTAGAAAACACGCCAAAAATTTAAATAATCCTTCAATAACTGAGGATGCAATAATTAAATGTATTGCAAGTGATGATCAACAATCTGAAGCTAAAAATATTTTAAATAAAATAAAATATTTGAGCGGAGAGGGTGAAAAAATTGCAGTACTATGTAGGTTAAGAAGTGAAAATTTAAATCTACTGAAAAGAGAATTAAGAAATATAAATTATTTCGATGCTGTTTTTAGTGATGAAGATCCTGATTACATAAAATTTCATAATATTTGTAAAAGAATTTTCAATCAAATCGTTGGTGATGAATTAAACATATTTAATATGAGAATTATTAATCGATTTGTTAAAGATGTGAAAGTTGAATTTAAAATTGAAGAGAATATTATTTTTGATTCACTGATATATTTGTTAGAAGTGTTTTTGGAAAGTATCAGAGAAGAATATAATTTTTTAACTCAAAAACAACAGATCATGATTATAAAAGATTCATTAGAGAGAAAAAGTCTCAAACAATCTTTAGAAAATGTTAAACATGATGTTATTTTAACAACAATACATGGTGCTAAAGGTTTAGAATGGGATTATGTAATAATGCCAGATTTAGAAAAATATAGTTTTCCTTTATATTATACTTGTAAAGAATGTGGGTTTAATCAAACTTGTAGTATAAATTGGAATGAAACAAGTGAAGATTTTAAGGAAAAGTATCTTGAAGAGCTAAATGTTTTTTACGTAGGTGCTACTAGATCAAGAAAAGAAACAATTTTTTCATTTAGTAGACGAAATGCTCCTTATAATTCTCTTTCTGGGGCAAATTGTTTTTTAAGGCTTGAAGGAATTAAATTAATAAAAGATAGTATTGAAGATAATAAATAATTTATTAAAATATTACATAGTTAAAAGCACGATTAAAATTGAAAGAGTTTTAATTTTTACCTTGAACATTAAAATATATACATTACTAAAATTATTTAAAAGATAATAACTAAGAATAAACATTTTTATATTCTCTAAATAAAGTTTTGATAAATGTAAATTACCAATTATTCGAATATTGACTTGGAGGAATTTGAACTTTTGATTTTAAAATTAATACTATTTTTAATGAATTTATTTTTTAATAGCTACTTTTTAATATTTTTTATTTCAATAACTTATTTTAGTTTTTCCATCATTTTAAACTAATAGTTACTTTAAGACTATTATTTTCATTAACGGTTTCTGTAAGAATAATTTAAGTATTCTGAAAATTAGTATTTTATTCAGTGTTTAATCTATATCTATCTCTTCCTATTAAATTATAGTTAACGGACTTGGCGAGATTTGAACTCGCGCTCTAACGATTAGGAGTCGTTCGCCTTATCCAAACTAGGCCACAAGCCCTTTATATTACTATTATATGAAAATTAGTATTTTTTAAAATAAAATGTGGTTAACGGGCCGGGAGGGATTTGAACCCTCGATCTACGGATTAGGACATCCGATGCCATTTAATTTTAGTTTTAATAGTTTTTAAAACGGTTTTATATTTAAATATTGTTTTTTATAAGTTTTTTTCAACATACTTAATTTTTAATAATAATAATAATGGATATTTTTTTAATTATTATTTTTATTATAAATAAGTTTTTCTTTTTATTTTTTTCAGATATTTTCATAATGCCTTATTGATGTATTTTATTTAATTATATGGGGCTTATACTTAAGTTTTTTAGAAATTTAGAGCCTTCCCGTAAGTTTTTATACGAGTAGAATGAATATAATATTATGATTTCGAATGATATTAAACTTAAGCAGATGTTTCTTAGGAAGAACTTATCTGAGTCTAGGGAGCATCATTATATTAAGACTTTAACTGAAGTGTATGAGATTACGGGTAAAACTCCGTCTGAACTTATTGTTGAAGCTAAAGAAGAAGAACAACCATACTTAATTAATGGTGTGCCTCGTATTAGGGATATTGATGATAGAAAAATTACTTCTTATCTTTATAATTACTATGAATCCTTATTAAAAAAGAATATTATTGATTCTACTATTAATTATAAATTAAGTTGTATAAGAGCTTTTTATCGTGAATATAATATAACCCTGCCTCGGCCGATTGAAATTAATATTCCTCCTAAGATTATCAGGGAGGGAGACATTCCAAACCTCGAAGATATTAGGCTGGCTGTTGATAATACTTCAGTAAGGAATAAAGCTATACTATTACTAATGGCTTCATCAGGAGTAAGAAGTAGCGATATGAGAAACTTTAAGATTTCCGATTTTACTAATGCTACTATTGACTATCATAATAGTGATAATATTGAGGATTTACTAGATGGGAAGTATAAAAATATTATTCCTTGTTGGGATTTTGTACCCATTAAAACTAAAAAAACTAATAATATCTGCATGACATTCAACACACCAGAAGCAACCGAATACATAATAAACTACCTAAAAACCAGAGATAATATAAAAGAAGACGAACCTTTATTCTTATCTCAGTATAAAAAAGCTTTAACTCAACATGGTGTTATCTGGCTATTCAGCGAAATTAATGATAGATGGTTCTACCGCAATGACGAAGGCAAAAGATTCTTCCATGCACATGCATTGAGAAAGTTCTTTATTTCAACTGTTAAGCATTATACTAGTGATTATAAAAAATCTAAAGTTTTATCAGGTCATGCTGTTACAAGACTAGAAATAGCATATGAAGAAATAAGAAAAAGCGTAATGAAAGAATTTTATTGTCAGTTAATACCTCATTTAAGTATTAATAAGACTAAAATAAATGATATTAAGTCTAAAGAATACTTAGATTTAGAAGATGAGTTAAACTATGAAAAATTAAAATATGATAAGTTGAGAAATGTATTAAGCCAACAAGGAATTAATGAAAATAAAATAGAAGATATATTAAACAAAGTTTAGCTAATAAATGACTAATTTTCTAATATATAAAATTATTAATTCTTTTTTATTTATTTATAATAGCTTATTTTTAGAAAAGAAAGCTTAAATATTAGAATTTAGAAAGATTTTAGTTAGATGTATTGGGGATTGTTTTTTTTCTCAATATAATATTTTTTTGGAAGTTTATAAATATAGTTGAAAAATTGAAGGTAAAAAAAATAGTAATATAATATTAGAAAGATTGGATTATAACCCAATCCTCCCTCATTGCTTTGTATATTACTTTATTTTTACTCATATATAAAATTACTGTGTTATTATTATGAGTCAAAGAAGTAAAAACCAGAAAAAAGTTAATAATAAATTAATGGAACTTAATAGAGAATTTATTCCTGAGTATGATGTTATTTTGAATACTGCTCCTCCGAGGGCGGGTAAAACTATTAATACTATTCTTTATCATGTTGATAATGATATTCCTATTATTGTTTTTGTTGATAATAAAGAACAAGCTGAAGATATAATGGCTGACTTAGGAGAAATTGATGATTATTTCAAAGCTCCTTATTACTGGAAAAGTAAAAAAAATTTATGCTATATTCTTAATAATAAAAAAGAAATAATTAAAGAAGAGGGTAGGAAATTTTTTAAGTTTACAGAGTTTAAATATGAGAATGGCATTAATATTTGTGATAATTGTAAATATCGTGATAATTGTGAGTGGCAGATTCAGAAAATAAGCTTATTAGGCAATAATCTAATTTTAATGAATAAAAAGAATATTGAAACAGCTACCGTAGATAATCCTAATGAAAATGAGCATTTAATCTTATTTCACAAGCATACTCTGGATATATCAGATACTGATGGTGAACCTCGGAATATTGTTTATGATGAAAAATTAGAGCAATTACATACAATAGAATTCAAGGAATTAACATCTAATGAGCTTAAATTAATTAATAAAATAATTAAATTAAAAGAACCATCAGCAGATATTATTATTCTGGATAATCAGGATTTTATTCATCAAATAGACTTCATTAAAAATATTTTAAAAGAGGATATTTATACTTATTCTTTTTTGAAGAGATTGGATTTTGATTTTAGTTTATTTGGTGAATTTGATTATAAAATTTATTTTGAAATATTTCTCAATAAGATAAAAGATAATATAAAAATTTATGACTATTTGGTTGAAAAACCTGCTCCTTTACCTATGAAAGGTAATTCGTTTGATTTAAAGCATTTTACTTATGAGAAATTATATATTGATATTTTATTTGAAAGAATGAGTGAACATAAGATAATTTTACTTGATGCCACACCACTTAAATCTATAGTTGAAAAAATTAAAGAAAAAAAAGGTTTTAAACATATAACATTAGATAATGATCTATTGGATAATGATTCTTCATTACTTAGAATATGTAGGGGAGGTAAAGCTGTTAATGCTTCAAGATCCACATTACAAGATAGATATCATGATGATGACCTTGATGATATTCTTGATGATGTGGCTTATACTCCTGTAATTGAAACTAGTCAGTATATTCAAGAGTTTAAAAAATTGAAAAATGTAGAATTAGGTGTTGTATCTTACCAATCACTTGAGATAGAAGGTATTAAAGATCCTATTCCTATTATTGATCTTTTGAAAAAGCGATTAGGTAATATTCATACGCTTTATTTTGGTAATGTTCGTGGTAGATCTGAGTTAAATGATTGTGATATATTATATATTGTTGGAACTGATAGGCATCCTTCATCATCTAAGTATGATCTTTACAGATATTTAGGGGGAGAAAAGTCTTTTTATGACCTTAAAAAGCTAAAAGGAGGTTATTCTAGGTTAACTTTTAATGATGAGCTTTTTAATGATATAATAAATCATCAAGTTGATAGTGAGATGGAGCAGGTGATTTTTCGTAATATGCCTCATATGAAAAAGAGGCTTACTATTCTTGAAGGAGATCTACCAGAACATATGAATAAGTATTTTAAAAGGGTTGGTAAGATTAATATGCATGAATATTCCCAAGAAAACATTTTTCCCACTGTTATTAATCATTTTCTTAAAATCGTTTTTTTAGATAAACCTTTTGATTTTGAAGAAGTTAATAGACTATATGATCTTAGTCTTAAAACAGAAGAAGAAATTGAAAAAGAAATTGAAAAGAGAGCTTTAAAGCTTAACAAGAAAAAATCCCTAGATAAATCTCTTAAATTAGCAAGAAAATATATGTCTAAAAGATATCAACATAAATATAACTGTAAGCTACCCAATATTTTTAATTATTTAAATAGAAACAATAGTAGTTTGATGAAAAATGCCGAATTAGACTCTTTATCAAAATTTAGAAGATTATATAAAAAAAGGATATAAAAAATAACTGTTTTAAATAGATTTTTGTTTCATTTTTTCAAAAGTTATTATAATATATTAGTATAAATAAGTTTTTGATTTTTGAAACAAAATTTTAATAATATAAAGTATTTTTTAGATTAAGTCTTTATTTTCAACTAATAATCTTTTAATTTTCTTAATTGTGTTTATTTATTAATTTTCTTAATTTCTAAATCGTTAATTTATATTATAATTATATATTATTAGGTTTTTATAATTATATTTTTTTTAGAAGATTGTTAGTTTTTTTTTAATTTATATAAAATTATTAATTTTTAAATATTTTTTTCTATAAAAAAAATATTTAAGTATAAAATTTAAATTATGAAAAAGTAGGAATCTTCTAAAAAAAGAAAAACTATAAAGCTAATTAGAAAATTAATTATTTTTTTGTAATTTTTTTCATTAATCTTTATTATTTTTACTTAAAAATTTTTCTACTAATATAATTTTAGTAAATAGATTAAATTATTTCTTATTTTTAATAATTATAGGTAATTTTTATATACTAATTTTTTTTATCTTATGGCTATGATTAATAGCTATAATGATGGTTTATAGTTGGTGATAGTTACGGTTAGGGTTTTTAAAGATTAATATTAGTCGGAAATGGTTTTTATAATTTTTATGAAGGTATATTTATATACTGAGTGCAACATACCATTATATAACTGAATAGAATAAGTTTTTCTGATTTGTTTAAAAAAATAAGTATGTGTTACTAGTTACGGCCGAAAATATGTACTATTTTTTCTAATTAATAAATAGTAAGAAAATTATTCTTTTTAGTAGCAAATTAGTAAAGAATAGGCAATAATACGAATATATAAAGAAATAGGATATTAGAAGGATATATTGACTAATAAAAGGTTTATTGGTTAGCCAATATATTTCTTCAATCGCATTTAATATTTTATTTTCTTATTATATTTATAAATTGTTGTCTAATAATGGAGAAGATAAAATGAATGGTAATGAAAATGAAAGTATTTTAGAAGATATTGTGTCTAGAATAATGGAAAATAGTAGAAATTTTAGTTTGGAGCTAAAGAGTGATATTGGTGTGATGTTAAATGAGTATATAAATCAATTTTCCCCTATTAGGAAATTGGTTAGTTTTAATAATTCTCCTGCTTCATATGCTAAATCTACTGTTTCTGAGGAAATTATAATACCTGAATTGGGGAATAAGTATGATTTGAAAGAAGAAATTAATAATTTAGTAAAGAATATAATTAGTAGAGAAAATGAATTCATCATTACTCATTTAATAAAATATGCTAAAGAAAATGATTTAATGGAAGACAATTCTGAGCATGCTATTTTAAAGGCAGTAAATCATTATTTGCAAACACCTGAAAGTCATATAATTGCAGGTAAGAGCTTAAAAAGTACTATAATGGATAGTGAAATATATAAAGATAATATAGACATGATTGATATTGATGATATTTGTTTTTTAGAGGAAGCAGAAAATTATATTATTTTTCTTTGTTTTTATGATGGTTATTTTGGTGTTAATAATTTCTATGATATTGTGAATTTAAAAAATGGGTCTAAAAATAATTTTATTATGCATAATGTTGAAGAAATACATATTGGTGGTTTTTATGATTTTGGGGGTTTTATATCAGTTATGGAATTGAATTAATAATTTTATAATTCTGTGAAAATATTTAAAATTTTTTTTATTTTTTTATTATATTAGACTCTAGATATTATTAAGCTGGTTACTTTTACTTGAAAATACTTTATTATCAGACACCTTGTTTATTATATAATCAAGTGTTAGGTATTTTTTGTAATAATAATTAATGTTAAATTTATTTTAATGAGCTTTATTTTATTATATCTTGCTAAAGCTACAATCTGATAAATAAAATGAGTATAAAAGCACTTATCTATTGAGAAATACTAAAATTTATAGCTAAATTAGTATTTTAAATGTATTTTCAATCATTGGTTATCTATACTGCCTAAAAAACCTATTATCTACTTGATATTAGCTCATTTTTTAAAAATAATGTATTTATATTAAATTTTATTTATCGTAGCTTTTTTAGTTGTAATTTAAGATATAAAAATATCATTATTATATTAATATTAAAATGATTCAAACTATCTAAACCATTATTAAACTTTTTCAACTGATTATTTAACTATTTAAGGACTATATAGTAATTATAATGACCTTATTAGAAAATAATATATGCGTATGGTGCAACTTGAACATTTATGTCCCGTTTTATCTATACCAAATGGGGAATATCTTGCAACTTCGCAGAGTTATAGGAGTACCTAGCACTCTTCATAGCTGTTTTACTAACTTTTAAGAGCAGTTATATTTGAAAAATAATAATATGGATATAACTGGTTGTTATTAGGTTATTTATGATGAAACGGTAAACCTTTTTTTAAGAATTGAGAAATTATTATATTGAAAATAAGAATTTTTAAGTTTTAATCTATGAAATATTATTGAAAATATAATATTGAAAAATAGTGATTGAAGGAATTGTTTTTTTTAATTAAGTTCCTTCAATTGGTTTTTGTTTAATTATTTTCTTTTTTTTTTAGTATAGTATGTATTTTATTTCACCAGTCTCTTTACTAATTATAAATAAGCCGAAATTTTTGACTACTGCTGTCCAATAGTTATTTGTTTCATCAATTTCATAAACGGCATAATTTGTACCTAGTTCTTTATTTACTTCTTTTAAATAGTTACTTACATATATTTTTACACCTTGTTCATCTAATTCACTTGGTTCAGCTATTGTATAAAGATGTTCTGCATTTAAAAACATTTCTTTATTATTTAAATCATGTTCTTCATCTATTGTCATCGGCATCATACTTGATATTACACTAAATACTACAACAACAGCAATAACAGCTATTATAACTCCTAAGATAATTTTTTTATTTTTCTTCATAAATTTGTACCTCTTTTTTCTTAATTTTTTAAAACCTTTTTTTTATGTATTATTGGACATATAATTGAATAATTCATTTTTATTTAATGCATCGTCATTGTTTGAATCGTATGATAAGAATTTATCTGCTATACTTTCAGGGTTACTACTAGAATTGAAATAAGTTATTAATTCGGAACGATCTATTAAATTATCATTATTAATATCGCTTTGTGCTAAAAATAATTGAGTTTTAGCTTCAGGATTATTATTTAATGCTTCCATTTCAGCCTCATTGTTTAATTCAGTAATATAATTAATAATAACTATGCCAATAACTGCTAT
The DNA here is from genome assembly GCF_002072215.1 of Methanobrevibacter arboriphilus JCM 13429 = DSM 1125. NCBI lineage: Archaea > Methanobacteriati > Methanobacteriota > Methanobacteria > Methanobacteriales > Methanobacteriaceae > Methanobrevibacter > Methanobrevibacter arboriphilus. Next base: position 288,799 of record NZ_JXMW01000001.1, on the reverse strand, counting down.
AACAACTATTGCTATTATAATTCCTATAATAATTTTTTTATTTTTCTCCATAAAATTTAACCTCATATAAATTTTTTATAAACTTTTTTGTAAAATATAATTATAAATTATTTTTAATAGTATTTAAATATTGATATGTTACTGATATGGTATTGTTTAGGGACTAATTAAATTTTTAATTTAATACAACAAAAACTATATGAAAGAAAAATTAGATGATGAACTGATAGAATTAATATCATTTGTTCAAATGTCAAGTTATAGAGAAAAAATTTTGTTTGCTTTAATGGATAAATTAAGAACCCCTTCAAAAATATCTAAGTCAACTAACATAAAAATGAGCCATATAAGTACAATTTTGAAAGAATTATCTGATAAAAATTTAATAAAATGCTTAAATCCTCAAAAAAGACAAGGAAGACTTTATACTACTACAGACAAAGGAAAAAAAGTCTTAAAATATATAGAATAATTTATATGCGAAATATATAAACATTTAAGTAATCAGTATTAGGTTTATTGATGGAATTAAAAAGGACGAATATACAAAATAACAGACTTAGGAAAAGAAGTATTAAAACATATTTAAATAAAAAAATATCATTGAAAGTATAAATTACTAAATTCTTATAATTCTTCTAAGTTATATATCTAAACTAGTAAAACTATAAGAACTTTATATGCTATTAAGATTTTTAAAGTAATGGCTAATTAAACTGATAGTATTATCTATTCTTTGTTTTATTTTATCATGTTAAATTGTTATTATAGTTTTTATTTGTTTCATTATTTTTTAATTTTTTTTAATAGATTATTCATTTTAGCTTTATTATTGTATGATTAATATAGAAAATTATAATAATAAAAAATACCTATAATTGTGTAAATTAATATTATAATGGAATTTAAAAAGAATTATTAATTAACAGATAAAAAAAGTATTAAAACGATATCTAAAAGTTTATAATTAATGGGAAAAATGAGGTAATATTATGATGACTAGAACTTTTCATCCTATTGGACAAGGGGCTTTTTATACTGAACAATTTGAAAAAAATAATAATTTAATATATGAAATAGATGATTATTCTGATGGATTATTTGAAAAAATTAATATCGTATATGATTGTGGTACTTCATCAGGGGATAATATAGGAACTGATGTAATTGAAAAGAGTTTTAGGCAGGGAGAGGATATAGAGATATTATTTATTTCTCATTTTCATTCAGACCATGTCAATATGATAAAAAAACTGATAGAACATTGTGGATTGATTAAAATTGTCGTTTTACCTTTATTAAATGAAAATGAAAAAAGATTAATTATAAATATTTATAAGTCTTTGGATTTAAACGAAACAGCTGACTTAATAGAAAATATAGGTTTATATTTGGATGATAAAACAAAAATTCTTTTTGTTGAAGAAAAAAAAGATAAACAAGAGAAAGACAAAAAAGAAGAAAATATTTTTGATAATAAAATAATAGATATTGAAGATATAAAAAAAAATGAAGAAATAAAAAGTGGAGATGTGATAAAATTACAAAAAGAATGGTATTTTGTTCCACACAATTATGAATATGAGAAAAGAAAAGAAGAATTAAAAAAAGAACTTAAAGCTAATGATTTGGATATAATAAAAATTGAGAATGATTTAGATTATGCGCTAAATGAACGTAAAAAAATAAAAGATGTGTATGATTCACTTGAAGGAAGAATCCATTTAAACTCAATGGTATTATATTCTGGTCCATTGGAACCAAAAAATAATAAATCATTAATGCATTGTTTACATTCTTCATTACATTATATATGTACTAAATATAGGATTTTTAATAGAATTGGATGTATTTATACAGGCGATGCCAATCTTAAAAAGATTAATATTAAAAAAGACTTTAAAGATTACTGGGATAGTGTTGGAACAGTCCAAATTCCTCATCATGGTTCAGGAAATGAATTTAATAAAAATTTCTTTGATGATAGATTTTATTATTGTCCTATTTCTGTTGGGAAAGATAGGAGGTATGGTCACCCATCTGAAGATGTAATTGATATTATTCGTGATAATAAATCAATAGAAATTATTATAAATGAATTACCTCGATCCAAGTTCATCCAAAATATTTATATTTAATAAAAATTTTTACTATATTTTTTCCTTTTTTTTTTATCTTGAGATATGTTTCCCTTAAAATTGTATAGTGTTAATTTATCTCTTTATTTTTTATTTATATATTTTCATTTAAATTTTTTATATTTTTGTAATGAGTTATCTATAATTTTAATTAGATTATATATAAAATTTGTGTACATACTGTGCAAGTTTAATGCATCTAAAGATATCTTATTATGCAATAACTAATATTATATGGAAATAGAACTTATTGAATGAATATATATTATTCAAAGGAGTAAATATAAAGAAAAAGCTTTAAGAAGTTTAAAAAATAATATTAAAAATTTCTAGAGACACATAGATAAACATTTATCATTTAGCAAATACTTTAAATAATTAAAAGTGAAAAATTCGTTATTTGTTTTAATGAGGATTATAAGCAATGACTATTATATAAAATAAATGATCTTGGAAAAGAAGTTTTAGAATATAGTTAAATAATAATTCATTATCAAAACTACACTAAAGCACAATTATGAATTTCAAATAAGTATAAATAATATTAATATTTGGAAAATAATATATTTAACACATATTAAAATTAATCATTGAAATATTTGATATGGACTATTTATATAGATTTAAATGGTTTTTAAATATAATAGATCTTTTTAAAGTAGATAATAATTAATTATAGATTACAAAATTAGTTGAATTGTTAGTTGAGGAGTATTTAGCGAATTAGATTATATTTAAATTAATATTTTTTCAAAAAAAAATAGTATTATTGATTTTAAAATGATTTTTTTCAGCTAATATGAATATTTACTCCATGGAACATTCTCAATTGGAACATCTGCCATGAACTTTGCTATATCTTGTCTCCCATAATATGTTGGAACGCCTCTAGAGTCTTGGGCCATAAGAACTACAGGAATGCCCGGAAATACTGGTTGAAATTCTTGTATTGTCTGATCTGCTTTTGAACTATTTTGAACAATATGTCTTTTCACAATGACTATTGCAAATTTAATACCTTGCTCTTTAATTACAGCACCTTCAAATTCCATTTTTTCACCTCCATTAACTTTTATAAAATTTTAATATTTTTCTCAAAAATAATATGGTATTTGTTGAAAAATATATAATAATACTATAATTATATACTATTTAAGTATGTCTATTTGTAATGAATATAAGAAAATGAAGTTTTAATCTAATAGTTTAATTAATCATAATATATTTATTAAAAATAAAAATAATAAAATGAATATTATTAATTATTTAAAAATATTAAAATGGTTTTGATAATTGTTAGGGAACCCTAGATCTTAAGATTACTTATTTGTTTAAACGAAGACTATAAATAAGGAAGGCTATATAAAATTACAAAACTTGGAAAAGAAGTATTAAAACACATTTAAATAAAAAAATTATCCTTGAAAATATAAATTACTAAATTCTTATAATTCTTCTAAGTTATCTATATTTAAACTAGTAAAACTATAAGAACTTTATATGCTATTAAGATTTTTGAAGTAATGCTTTATTAAATAGGTAGTATTTTATATTCCTTGTTTTATTTTATCGTATTAAAGTTATTTATGGTTCTTTTTTGTTTTATCATTTTTAATTTTTTTTTAATAGGTTATTCATTTGTTAATCTGTGTTGTTGTATGATTAATATAGAAAATTATAATAATAAAAAATACAGATAATTGTATGGAATGAATATCATATGATAGAATTAACAAGAGATTTTTCAAATTAACAGATTAAATGAAAGAGTTTTTGAAATATATTGAATATGCATTATACGTATAGAGGAATTATTATATATAAATAACTTAATATTATTTACAGTGGGTTTAAAATGGATGCTTTATTTTTTAAATTAATATTATTAATTATTTTTATTTTAATTATAGTAGTTAATAATGATTTAAGAAAACAGTTTATAGAACAAATGAAAACAAATATTGTAATAAGATACTTGGTGTTCCCTGTATTATTATATGTTATATTTGTAATTGCATTATTAGGAAGTATTATAAAAATAGAGCCTCCTCAATTGTTTACAGTTGGTTTGTTTGTTGTAATGATTTTAGGAGGCATTCTTGGTTGTATTGAAGATAGAAAAAAGAAAAAACAGGAGAAAAATGAATAGTTTATTAAATATAGTTATATTATAAGATGGATGGTTAAAGATGAATTATTTTGAGTATATAAATATGGATCCTGTATTGGCTATTGTGGTTGCTGTGGTTTTACTTATTGTGTGTTTTTTAGGACCAATTTTATTAAATAAATATTTTTTACCTAAACGCCTTAATGATGATGGGGAATTAGAAGGATTTCTTGATACTGATACAAAAGAAGGAATTATATATCTTATAAGTTTGGCAGCACTAGTAATTTTTATTAGCATGATTTTGAGCTTACTCTTTTGGGGTCTCATAGTTTTTGCCATTGTTCCAATTGTAGGACTTATATATTTTACCTATAGATATTTTAAACTATAATATCTTTCTTATATCTTTTTCAAGTAGCTACTTTTTAATAGTTTTACTTTAATAACTTATTTCAATGTTTTCATCATTTCAAATCAATAGTTACTTTAAACTTAGTAATTTACTTAATAAGTTTTTTAAGAATAAATAAGGTATTTGAAAATTAGTATTTTATTAAGTGTTTAGTCTATTCTTTATTATTTTTATTTTTTTTAGTAATATTTATATATTATTTTGTTGTATATTTAAAATATTATCTTATGTTTTTTTTTTAGGAGGTGTATTTTTTTTATGGATAATAAGAATTTTGCTATAATATTGGTTGTGATAATTGCTTTTTTGGTTGTTGTTTCTTTAGTAGGGGTTTTTTATTTTTTAAGCCCTGCTAGTTCTGATTCTATGAAGAATGAGACTTTTGATAATGTTGTTATTAGTGTTCCATCTAATGTAAATTTTGCAAAAAATGATTTAAATGTTTATGAAGATATGATTAAAGGAATCTCAATTTATACATATACAACTGGCACTGATAAAAGTTTTATCGAAGAATTAATTAGATCTGAACCTATTTTAAATAATTTAACTGAGATTAATATAACTAATCTTTCATCTAATGCTAAAGCATTTAAATGGGGACAAGATGAGAACATGACAACAATTATTGTCACTAATGATGAAAAAGATAAGGCGGTTTTTATAGTTTCTGTTTATAATAGGGATTTAGCTGTTAAAATGGCTAATAGTGTAGTTTTTAGATAGTTGGATTCATTTATTATTGTTTTATGGGGTTGATTTATAAAATGTTTGATAGAAAGTATTTTTTTGCTTTGGCTTGTGTTTTTATTATGTTTGGTGCTTTGGTGATTGCTTCTGATTCAGTTTCAGCTGCTAAATATAAAAAAATTGATAAAGGTGAAAATAAGTTAATTTATAAAAATTCTTGGAAATCTTATTATAATGGTAAAACAGTTGTAACTGCTTATAAGATGTATGTTAAATATCCAAATAAACATAAATATGAGCTTTATGTGAATAATAAGATTTATTTAACTAAAGTTAGTAAAAATAAGTTAAAAGTCACTGTTGTAAATCATCGTACTAAAAATAATCCTCATGGTAAGTATACAGATTATGTTAAAACAGGTTTAAGTGCTAAATCTTATTATAACAAATTTTATAAAAAAAGTTTTAGAAATCCTGGTGCATAAAAAATATTAAAAAACATCACATCTTTTTTTTTATTATAATTTTTTTTATTCTTATATATCTAATTGAGCATAGATAATTTACAAGTTAAATAAAAAACAATATTTTAATTTTAATATATCCTTTATTGAACAAAAAGGTTATATATTGAATTTTTTTTGAAATAGTTTATTTTCTTTTATATACTTCTTAAATAAAAATACATAAATGTTTATTGTTTATATGCTTATTTTATCTATTTTTATTGAAAATTAAATGAGAAAGTTTAAATATTAATTAAATTAATACTATGTTTAATAAAAAATAATAGTATAATTATATTTTTATTTAATTTATTAATACTATTATAATACTAATGGGGTTCGTCGAAATGGGTTTTAAAAAATTGATGATTGTATTGTCTTGTATTTTAGTTCTTTTTTTGTTTGTGGGTGCTGTTTCTTCTGCTACTTTGAATGAAACTGAAATGAAAGATTCTTCTTCTGCTGTTAAAAATTATACTGATACTAACAGTAAATTGCCTAAGTATGTTGACATTTCTGATAAGAATAATTCTATGCCTTCTTATTTGAATTCATTGGTTACTTATACTTTGCAGCTTAATAAAAGTAATAAGAATCCTGTTACTATAAAGAGTGTTGGTGCTCCTACTGGTCCTTCTGGAACAGCTACAGGTACTTTAACAAAGGCACAATATTTGACAATGGCTAATAATATTAAGAATTTTATTAATACTAATGGTGTTGCTCCTAATTATGCATCAAGTTCTTTGGGTAATATTCGTTATGAATCATTAGTGTATGCTTATGCAAGAATTGTTAATTATTATCATGTTAATGGTGTTTTACCAAATTCTGTAACAATCACTCAAATTTCTGGCGTTAATTCTGCAGGAGTGATAGTAGATAATTTGCCTCCAACTGTAAGTATTAATTTAGCTGGTGGCACTTATAATAGTATTAAGAATGTTACTATAACTGCTACAGATAGTCGTGATGCTAATCCCAAAGTTTATTATAGCATAAATAATGGTGCATGGGTTAATAAGGTTAAAACAGTTACATTAACACTTGGTGCAGGTGAAACTGTTTTAAAGTATTATGCAATTGACTCGAAAGGCAATCCCTCTGCTACAAAAACAGTAACATATAATATAAACATTGCTAATAGTAACACCACTAAATTTTCATTGGAAGATCTACAATATGCTGCAAATTCTGTTCAAGCACATGTTGAAGTTAATCATAGATTGCCTGAAAATATCACTATTAATGGAATAACAATTAATATGGCTCAATTCTTAAAACTCTTATCTATTTCAATTATTAACATTAATAATGGTACAAATTCTTCGATTGAACTGGAAAATGCAACAACAGTTGTTTCATCTGAAAATTTAAATAAATCTAGAAGTCTGAATAAAACTGATTATTTAAGCCTTGCAAACAGTATTAAATCTTATATGGATACTAATGGTCAAGCTCCAACATATCAATCTACTAATATTGGTAACGTTGGCTATGAATCATTAGTTTATACATTCACACAAATAATATCCTCACATCAATCTTTAAATTCTTTACCTGATTTTATCACTGTTTATCCATGGAGTACTGTTTCTAATAATAGAACTGTATTTATGAACATGGCAGATATTATTCTTGCTTCTGGTACTCTTGTTTCTCATGTTGAATCACAGCATAATTTGCCTGATTTTATTATTATTTCAGAAAATAAGGTTAAAATGAGTGATTTTTTAATGCTTTCATCAAAAGCTTTAAAAAATCTAAATGGAAAACTCTTCCAATCTATTATGTTAGAAAATTTCAGTGCTGCTGCTAATCCTTATGAAAGTATTACTGGTGGTAATTTACTTTATAATGATTATTTAAGTTTGATAAATGATGTTATTAGTTTTATGGATGCTAATCGTACTGCTCCTAACTTTAAAAACACTATTCGTGGTGCTATTTCATATCAATCATTAGTTTATATTAATGCTCAACTTTTAGTTTCTGCAAACAAAAACAATATTCTACCGGAGTATATTACATTAGTACCTTGGAGTATTGTTCAAAATACTTCTACTACTTTTATCAGTATGGATTTAATTAATTCTATGGCTTTTTATCTTAAAAATTATGTTATTACTAATCATGCTTTACCAAATAATCTGAATATTTTAGGTTTTATTATTAATATGCCTCAGTTTTTAATGCTAGAAATTGTTTCTTTAAAAAACATTAAAATAGGCTTGTATCAATCTATAATATTAAGAAATTATTCTGCTCCAAATAATCCTTCAGAAAGTTTAATTGCTGGTAAAATTAGTTTTGCTAATTATTTTAATGCTATTGATAATATTAAATCATATATGGACACTAATGCCCAAGCTCCAAATTATTCTTGGATATCTCAAGGAAACATGTCTTATTATAATTTAATTTTCATGTATGCAATAATTTTGGATTATTATAATATTAGAGGCTCTCTGCCTGAATATGTTTCTGTTAATCCTTGGTCAGTAATATCTAATCCGAATACTATGAGTTTTACTGAAACTCAAATCATGGAAGCTGCAGAAACTGTGGAATATTATATTGAAGTTAATCATGTTTTACCAGATAAAGTTGTTATTGGTGGTTATAATGTTACTATGCCTCAGTTTTTAAAGCTTTTAACCACTACATTACATAATCTTAATGGTACTTATGCGGGTCAAATATTGCTTGGTAATTTTGGATATCCAACATCATATTCTGAAACCACTACTGGAGGTATTCTTGATCAGGATACTTATTTAAATCTTGCTCGTAGTGTTGAATATTTCATGTTTGATGGAAGAGCACCAAACTATCAAAGTTCAACTATTGGGAACATAAGATATGACTCATTAATATATATGTTTTCACAAATATTAAGTTCTACAAAACAAATTGGTAAATTGCCAGATTTTATTGTTGTTGATCCATGGAGTAAAATATCCAATTCGTCTAACACTTTTGTTTCAGTTGGTAATGTAGTTTTGTTTTCTAGTGTAGTTAAATATTTTATTGAAAAAAGGCATGTTCTTCCAATAAATGTCACTATTTTTAATTTTACTATTTCAATGCCTCAGTATTTGAAACTGTTAAGTAATTGTTTGAATTATATCAATGGTAATTTAAGGTCTAATATTTTGTTAGAAAATTATAGTGTGCCTATTGGGGTTTCAGAAAAAATCAATTCTTCTCTTTTTGATGAAGAATTTTATATGTCTTTATCAAATAATGTCAGTTCTTATATAATGGATAATGGTAATGTTCCTGCTTATATGGTGACTAATTTGGGTAATATTTCTTATCAATCTTTGATCTATACTTTTTCAAGTATTTTAAGCTATTATTTTGATACTAATAATTTGCCTGATGTGTTTTATTTTAATAATTGGAGTGTTATCTCTAGTAATAATACTAAGTTTGTTTCTATTAATGATATTTTAGCTGCAGGAAAATCTGTAGCTGATTATATTGAGAAATATCATACTTTGCCTAGTTCTGTGGTTGTTAATGGTTCTACTATTACTATGGCTCAGTTTTTAAGTCTTGCGGTTATTGGTGTTATGAATATTGACAATGGTTTTAGTGGAATGATCCCTATTAAAAATTATGGTTCCCCTACAAACATTTCTGAGGGTATTAATCAGTCTTTTGGTATTTCTAATAATGATTTAATTGATCTTGCGTCTGTTATTGCTGAATATATGGAAGTTAATGGAAAAGCTCCTGATTATCAAAACTCTACTTTGGGTAAAGTAGGCTTTAATTCACTCATTTATACTTATAGTCAAATCTTAAGATCTTACCAAGTGATAAATCAAACTCCTTCTTTTATAACAATTGTACCTTGGGATCTGATTTCTAATTCCAGCACTGTGTTTATATCAATGGAACAATTGAAAAATGCTTCAACTTATATTCAATCTTATGTAAGTAGCTATCATGTTCTTCCGAGTAGTGTTTTGGTTTCTGGTGTGAATATTTCAATGGATGAATTTTTATTACTTTCTGCAAAAGCTGTAACTTTTCTTAAAAGTGATTTGGATACAAGTTTAATTTTAGAAAGGCTAAATACACATATTTCAAATAATGCTTCTGAAAATATTATGAAAGGAGATATTTATTATGATGAAATCTTAGAAATAGCAGATTACGTTGTTTCTTATTCAAATACTAATAAAAAAGTTCCTTCTAACTTCAATAACAGTAGCTTGGGAGATTTAATCGGGTTTGAATCTTTAGTTTTCATGTTTTCAAATATTATGGCAACTTATAATGTTACTAATGGTAATATTAGTGATCAATTGTCTGTTGTTCCTTGGTTAGCTGTTTATAATCCTAATAAAACTTATAATTTCAGATCAAATAAAGTCTTCGATAATTTACAAGAAGCTATTAATGATGTTGATACTATTGTTGGTGATACTTTATGGCTTTCTAAAGATAAATATCTTGAAAACATTATATTAAATAAGAAATTAACAATCACTTCTTTATTTGATAATTTTGTATTAATCCAAGCATTAAACACTTCTACTCCTGTGTTTACAATTAATTCAAATGCTAGTGGTAGTTTATTAAAAGGTCTATGGATAAATGGCTCTAGTAATTATGTTCTTAGTTGGGGTGTTTACATTTCTAATTCATCCAATAATACTATTTTAGAATGTAAAATTACTGGTCATTTTTATGGAATTGAAATTTATGAATCTAGTGGGAATGTAATATCAACAAATATTATATCTGATAATCTTCGCAGAGGTATTTCTGTTGAAAGTTCTTTAAATGATGAAATTGCTTATAATAATGTAACTAATAATATGTATGGAATTTTTAGTCATCTTTCTAATAATTCTAAGTTTTATGATAACATTGTTTCAGAAAACTGGATAGGATTTGTTTTTGAAAACTCTTCAGGTGAAGGACACTATAATATAATATTTAAAAATACAGAAAGTGGATTGTATGTTGAAGGTATAAATAGTGTTGTGAATTTTATCAATAATTGGTGGGGTTCTAATAATCCTATATCATCATCAAATAATGGCAGTGATATTCATATAAAAAATGGGAATGTTTTATATAACCCTTATTTGATTTTAAAACTTACCACATCTACTGACAGGTCTACTTGGAATAGTACACATTATGAATATTTCATCGAGGCTGATTTAACATATAATAATAATGGAGAAGATACTTCTCCTCATGGTAATATCCCAGATGATTTAATTATATACTTTAACTCTACTAATGGATATATTAATGCTTCAACAAGTACAGTTAATGGTAAAGCTAAGGTCAAGCTTATAAACACAACTAATGGAACCACAACTGTCTTTGCTTCTTTTAATGACTTCGCATTGAATAAAACTTTTAATGTAATGTCTGTTAATTCTACTGGTGTTTTAAATACTAGAACTGGAGAATATTTTGAAACTATTCAAGAAGCTATTAATAGTATAAATACAAAATCAGGAGATCTAATTCGTGTTTCTGAAGGTACTTACTATGAGAATATAATTATAAACAAAAAAATTACTTTAGAAGTTGTTTCAGGAGAAAAAGTATATTTGTGCCCTAAAGATATTGATCAAAACATGATTACAATTACTTCTTCAGGTAGTGGAAGCACTATTAGTGGTTTTAATATTATAGGTTCTGGTTATGCATATGGTATAAGCTTAGTTAAATCATATGGGTGTATTATAAAAAATAACATAATATCTGGATTTAATGTGAATATTTATTCATATATTTCTGGAAATAATACTATTCAGAATAATACTATTTTGGATGGTGTTGAAGGGATTTCATTAATCGCTTCAAATAATAATAAAATTAATGGTAATAAATTAGTTTCTAATGAGAATGGAATTAATTTGCAAAATTCAAATTATAATGCTATTAATTCTAATGAATTAACTTATAACTATTATGCTATTTATATAAGTTTTAGTGATAATATTAATATTTTAAACAATAAAGTAATTAATAATTGGGTTGGTGTTTATCTATTTAAAACCGATAGTAATAATATCATAGGCAATAATTTTACTGAAAATGGTGCAGGTTTATCAATTTATAATTCTATTGCTACTTTGAATAGTTCTAATATTTTTAAGAATAATTGGTTGGCGGATACTTCTGTTATTGATGATAGTGAGATGGTTATGGCGACTACTGTGTATACTTGTGGTCCAGCAGCTCTTGCAACATTATTTAAAAAATGGGGGATTTTCACAACAGAAGCAGAACTAGCAAAACTTGCTGGTACTGATAATGAAGGAACAAGCCTATGGGGGCTTAAAAATGCTTCAGGATTTAAAGGCATATGCTCTAATGCGTATAATGTTACTTTTGATAAGTTAAAGGTTGATAATATTGTTCTTTTGAAAATTAATGGTTTTAATCATTTTGAATTAATATTGAATATGACTAATGAGACTATTACTTTGTTTGATCCTAATCTTGGTATTATAAGTATGAATTGGACTAAGTTTAACGAGCTGTTCACTGGTATTGTAATGGTCTTTAATGATACTATAGCTAATTGTACTCTATTGTCTGAGAAAGTGATGAAGGAAATTAAAGGTTTATGGCATTATGAATGGCGTACATATTATAAGTATCATCCACCAAAAATATATTGGAAGACTTATACAATAAAGTACCCTGTTAAAGTTTCTGTAAAAGTAGGATGGAAAACAGGATGGTTTGGTATTAAATATCCTGTATTCAGTACAAAAATCGTGTGGAAATCATATACGGTCAGAGTGCCTTATGTTAAAAATGCAGGATGGTTTCAAGCAATAAAATACCGTGTGAAAGTTTATGACTGGAAAGATGTTGTTAATGTAGGTAAATTTGTCTATAAAAAAGTTAGTAACTATGTTAATAATGGTATTAAATCTGCTACTTCTATAGCTATTAGTGTTATAAATAACAACCCATTGATTAAATCAACTGCTAAGAATATTGTCGCATGGACAAATAGTACAATAAAAGCTGCTAATTCTTTGGTTACTGGTATTGATAAAGGCATTAAGTCTTTAGAAAATGGCAATAATAAATTTGCTATGCGAACAAGTGCTGATGTAATAGGAGGATTTTTAATGACTGGAGCTATTGTGGCAGCAAGTACTGGAGTTGGAGCTCCTGTGGCTGCTGTGATGGCAGTAGCAGGTATTGGTCTAATGGCTTATGGTAATGGCATGTTTGAAGATCCATTGAATCCAATTAATGTTATTGGTTTTTCTTCATCAGTTGCGTTCTCTATTATGGGAGGAAATGCAATGATTGCCTTAAAAGGTGTTCTCAGAGGTGCTATGGGTGCATCAAGAGGTGCTACTAAAAATATTGCAAAAGGTATTGTTTATTCTACATATGGAACTATTGATGCTGGTGAAAGTGTTGCATATGGTGTAACTATGAGCGGATTTGAAAAATACTTTTCAAATTAACCTAAAACTCAATAAGAAATAAAATACATTTTAAAATACATTTGAAGAAAATTATTTGAATATATTAAAATATTATTAATTTGAAAATAATGTTATTTTATTAAATGTTGAAAATTAGAGTAAGAGATACAATGTCCTATGATACTTTTTTAAAAATAATGAAAAATGGATGGGGGGGAACAATAGAATGCTCTGAAAATAGCCTTCATGACCCCTCCATATCAACAATGTATAGTAGAATAAGAATGAATCCTTTTGATGCATTAGCTGTAGATAGATTGGCTCATAAAATAAATGCTAATTTTAGAGTTGACAATAATGGAATAGTTATTCATCAAACTAGTCATAAAAACAAGCAGATGAAAATAATTTGGGAAAATATAATCAATGTATACAATACAGAAATCACTAGTGAAATTCTAATTAAAGTAGTAGATGGTAATGAATTAATAATTACGCCTCCTTTCGTCAAGCGCTTCTTTTTAAAACATTATTTTGTCAATGAATTCATTTCATATATTAACAATCATATTCTAAAGAATAAATCTTAAATTTTATATTTTTTCTTTAAATAAATTATTTTAATCGTTTCATTAGTTTAAATTAATAGTTATCTTTAAATCTAGTATTTTAATTAATAGTTTCTGTAAGAATAATTGAGGTATTCTAAAAATTAGTAATCTATTAATTGTCTAATCTTGAGGAGTTTGGACTTTGATTTTAAAATTTATATTTTTTTATATAAGGTTTGTATTTTAGTTTATGGTGTTTTTATTTCTTTTTAATTTAAGAAGCTTTTTATAATATATTTATTATAGGGGAGTGATTTAAAATTTATAATAGGGATCTTTGTATATTTCTTGCATTTTCATTAATTGGTAGTATAGTGGGTTTCATTGATTTTCCTAATCCTGGATATTTCTATAGGAATTCTTGGGTATATTATTTCTCAAATAGAATCAATTAGGTTAAATTTAAAACTATATTATTTTTTAATTTTAGTTTTTATTAGTATACAAATAATTTATTTAATAATTAGTATTTTTAGTAATAATATTTCAACTTATTTGAATGATTTTAAAGGACAAATAATATTCTATTTAGGAATTTTTGGAATTGTAATTTTAATAATTAAAGCTATTAAACCTAATATTGATTTAAAATATAGATGATAGATTTTTTTCTTATTGATAACTATTTAATAGTTATTTTTGATTTTTTTTTAAATGGATTATTTAACATGCTTTTATTAATTATTAAACTTGTAGTATTGTTTATAGGGGATGTTTTTTATTATTTTTAAAGGTTTTAGAGTTAGATCATTACATAAAAAGGCTTTGGATTGTGTTAATGATGGTTTTTATTCAGATGCTTTGGACTTTTATCAAAAAATATTGGAGATTGATAAAGAGGATTATGCTGCGTGGAATGGAAAAGGTATTGCGCTATCAAATTTAGATAGTGAAGATGAAGCTTTGGTTTGTTTTGATATTGCATTAAAAATTGAGCCTAATTGTCATTCTTGGTATAATAAAGGTCTTATTTTAGAGGAAAAATTTAAATTTGAAGATGCTTTGGTAGCTTATAATGAGGCATTAAAACTAAATCAAGATAACATTTCATTGTTGATAAAAATAGCTATTTGCTTAACTGAATTAAAAAGATATGATGATGCATTAAAAAAGTATGATGAAGTATTATTAATTGATAAAACTTCTTATATTGCTTTATACAATAAAGGCATAGTTTTTTCACATCAAAAGCTATATGATGATGCTTTAAAATGTTTTAATAAAGCTTTAAACTATTTTAATCATGATTTATATTTAAAAGAAGATTATGCTAGTATATTATCTAGTAAAGGTTTAGCATTATATAAGTTAGGTAAAAAGAAAGATGCTTTGATTTATTTTGATAATGCATTTGAAATTTCTCCAGATAATTTTATTACATGGTATAATAAGGGTTCTGCTTTAGCGGAATTAGGAATGTTTGATGAAGCTTTAAATTGTATAAATGAGACTTTAAATTTGAATCCTGAAATGGAAGAAGCTATTGAACTTAAACCTATGATTTTAGAGAAAATTAATAATCCTAAAAAGTAATTTTTTTTATATTTTAAAGATTATGTTGCATGAATTAAATTATTTTTAAGATTTTATCATTTTTTAAACTTGTTTGTTTTGCCTTTTCAGGACTTTTAATTTAATATCCAATTTCAAAAAGTATTGTTCCATTTATCAAATCTTGTATTTATTTTGATAGTTTAATAAAAATAGAATTTTTTCTTTCATTTAATCCATTATTATTTTTATTCAAGAATGATTGAATAAACTTGAAGGGATTTTAAACCCTAATATTAATACTATTTTTCATTAATTTACTTTTTTAATAGATTATTCATTTATGTGTATTGTTGTATGATTAATATAGAAAATTATAATAATAAAAAATACCTATAATTGTATAGAATAATTATTAAATGATGAAATAAGGAATTTATCAGATTAACAGATAAAAGGAAAAGAAGTTTTAAAATATGTTGAATAACAACATATGGATTAATGAATTATTGAACTTAGTGTAGGTGATTTTCTGTATCTTGAAAAATTTAAAATTAAAAATTTTAGATTAATAAAAGAAACTACTTTAAATTTTAACCCAGGTTTAAATGTATTAATTGGAGAAAATAATTCTGGAAAAACAGCTATTATTGATGCATTGAGATTATGTATTGGATTTAAAGATCAAAAAAGGGAAATTTATATAAATAAAAGCGATTTTCATATCAATAACGATTTTAACTTATTAGATGATATAGAATTTAATTTATTTTTTAAAATAAACGATGAATTTGAAAAAGCTTGTTTCATTGAATTATATAACCCAAAAAATGATTGTTTAGAACTTAATTTTAGATATAATTTAAATACTTCAGCTCCTATTGAAAGAATAAATTATAAAATTTGGGGTGGAGAAAATGAAGGTCAAAATATTTCAAATGAAGTTTTTCAGCTTTTTTATCATGTTTATTTAGGTGCATTGAGAGATGCCAGAAGACATTTACATCCAGGGAGAAATAGTAAACTAGCCCAATTTTTTTCAAAGATTGATTCTAAAGAATTGAGTCAGGATTTTGATAAAGATGAGATGATTAAAAGCTTAAATGAAGCAATTAAAGATGAAAAAATATTTGAATTCATTGAAAAAGCTAAAAAGGAATATATTAGTACTCATCTGACTCAAACTACTATTGATGACATAGATATTAATATAAAATTTTTACCACATAATTTTGAGGATTTTGTTGAAAAATTTAAAATATTATTACCATATTCCAACGAAACAGGTGATTTAGAACAAAAATATCTGGAATTGCATCAAAATGGGTTAGGATATAATAATTTAATCTATATATCGATTCTTTTAGGAGATTTGAAAGATTTAAATAAGATAGAAAAAGGTTCATATGTAAGTTTATTAGTTGAAGAGCCAGAAGCTCATTTACACCCACAACTACAAAATTTATTTTTTAATTATTTAAATGAACTGAATAAAGAGCTAAACACTGAAAAAAATCAAGGATTCCAAATTTTTGTTTCGTCCCATTCGCCCACACTAACTGCAAAATCTGATCTGGATTCGCTAATTATTTTACAAAATTTTAACAATTCTATAAATAATATTTCAATGAAAAATTCTAATTTATCATTGGATAATAAGAAGTATCTTCTTAAATTTTTAGACGTTACAAAATCACAACTATTTTTCGCTAAATCTGTTATATTAGTTGAAGGTATTTCTGAAGCATTATTATTGCCTATTTTTGGAGAAATTTTAGGATATAACTTTGATAAGCAAGGGGTTGAATTAGTAAATGTAAATGGATTATCTTTTAAACATTTTATTCCTTTATTTTCAAAAAACATTAATTTTGAAAATAATACAACAAAAAATATTTTAACATCTCGATGTTCTATAGTAACAGATGATGATAGAAAAAATCTATTTTCTAGACCATCAAATACATTTAAATCATTGAAAAAAACTGAAGATATTAATTTAAGGGTTTTTGGAGGGATGAAAACATTCGAATTTGCATTATTCAATGCTAGTAATAAAAATATAGAAATATTAACTCCTTTATATAAAAAAGTTCATCCCACCATGGGTAAAAAATTTTCTGAAAAAATAAAAGGTATGATTTACAAAGAACAGTTTATATTCAATAATCTTAAAATTAAGGAAAAATCAGAATTTGCTTGGGAATTATCTATGCTTTTAAATAGTGAATCAGAAGTTAAAAATAAATTCAAAGTTCCAAATTATATTGTGGAGGCAATAGAATTTGCCATTGGAAAAAACGATTAAATGGACTAAAAAGCAGAAAGAAGTTATTAGTTTGGAAAAAAATGGAAAATTTGTTGTTAAAGCTTGTCCTGGAAGTGGAAAAACAACTACAATATCTAGGAAACTTTTTAATATTATAACTAATTGGAATGAAAGTTATTCTGGAGTTGCAACTTTATCTTTCACTAATGTTGCAGCTGATGAAATTAAAGAGAGATTTATCAAGTGGAGCAATAAATCTATTCTTTTCCCACATTATATTGGTACAATTGATAGTTTTATAAATAAATATATATTTTTACCTTATGGTCATCTTGTTATGGGGGTTAATGAAAGACCAATTCTTGTAGGAGAACCTCATGGAAAATGGCATGCTAAATCTCATGGTTGTAGCTATTTTGACAAGTTTACTTATGATATTAATGAAAATATAGTTGAAATGGGAGATTATGGTCTAACTGAACCTGAATTAAAAGAAGTGAAAAGATGTAAAAAATCTTTAATCAGTAGTGGTTATGCTAATCAAGCCGATGCTAATTATTTTTCAATGAAAATCCTTAAAAATTATCCTAATGTTGCTAAAGCAATTGCTTTAAGATTTCCTAATTTTATAATTGATGAAGCTCAGGATACTTCTGATATTCAAATAAAAATTTTTGATATTTTAATTAAACACGGTTTGAACGAAATAATATTAATAGGTGATCCTGAACAAGCTATTTATGAGTGGAATAATGCTAATCCAGAACTTTTCAATGGTAAATTCGAGGAATGGGAACATAATTCTATAATATTCAATAAAAACTTTAGAAGCTCTGAAGAGATATGTAAAGTTACTTCTAAACTTTCAGAAATAGAATACTCAACAGGAAAAGAAAAAAATCTAGATAATATCAGCTATATTCCAGAATTCATTCCATATGATAATGAAAATATTAATGATATAATTCAAAAATATTTAAAATTATGCAAAAAATATAGTATATCTTTATCTAAAGAGTCTGTTGCAGTTTTATATAGAAGTGATAATTTTTTAAAAGAATTTTTAATTAATAACAAATATACTGATGAAACTATTCATAGTATCTGGAAATCAGGAAAAAATTCGAGTCCTGAAAAAATTGCATATACAAAAGATTTTCTGTATGGAAAATTTTTATGGGATAATCAAAACAAGCTAGACGGATTTAAATTAATTGAAAAAGCAATATTTGAAATGTATAATAATTTTACTCATGTAAAACAAGAAGAAATTTCAGAAATAATAAAAAATGTTGGCTTTTATAATCATAGAACTCATATTTATAATATTATTAATTTACTTCCACATACAAGTTTAAAATCAAATATTAATGAATGGATAATTAAAACTAACAACATATTTCATGAGAATAATATTGAATATGAGTTGAACATGATAAAAAGTAAAAGAGGTCATGCTTATTTTAAGGAAGATTTAATTTTTAGTGATATTTTTTCCAACAATCTCAATAATAAAGATATTAAATACCACATAGGTACGGTACACAGTGTTAAAGGAAAATCTTTTAAAGCAGTTTTACTTTTTTTGAAGAAACAAGGTGCAAAAGGTAGTCATTATAAAACACTTCTAAAAAATAATACTTACCTTTGTGAAAGTGAAGAATTAAGAATTGTATATGTGGGAATGACACGACCTGAGAAAATTTTACAAGTGGCAGTTCCAACAAGTGAAATTGAATATTGGAAAAACTTTTTTGAAGATTTTAAGTCCGATGAAAAGATTTTAAGTTCACAATCTACTTTATTCGATGTTTTTTCATAATCAAACATTATTAAATCTTTTAACCTATCTTTGATAATTAATCACACGATTTAGAAAAATATGAGAAACAAAACAATTAATATATATTGGTGATTAAATGGACGAATTTGAAGTGATAATTTCAAAATTTAAAGGAATTGAGTTAGAAAAAAGTAAAATAGAAAAATTAAGAGAAAGTATAAAAAATAATAGTATTCTTATAATAGCAACAATAATATTTTTATTTGCAATTGGAGCTGTATTCTTTTTTGCTTCTTCAGATTCTAATAAAGGTTCATATTTAATTGCTGTTACTTCAATTTATATCATGTTTATAACAAATTTCATCAACAATAAACATAATAATAAACAAATAGAGCAAACAAGAAAAATGATGTCTATTGAGTTAAGAAAAGATGAAATTGAGGATGCATTAAGTCAATTTGTTGCAGATTTAGAACATATTATTAATTCAAAAAACGAAGAGAAATATGTAACATATAACTTATGTAAGATTTTTTCTAAAAACTATTTAAAATATTTACCATATTTCATATATAGGATATATTATGAAAATATTCGGGAATTGATTGCGAAAAACGATGAAAGAGAAATGTTTAAATTAGAAGAGGATTTTGAATTTGTGAAATTAAAAATTAATGATAATCTTGAAAATTTTCAGAAAAGGTACGAAAATTTAGATTCTGAAACAGAATATGGAGTAGCTTTTAAAGGTATTTTTGACCATATATTAAACAGTAGTTTAGAATCACTTGAAAATAATCGTGCAAAACTTATGGTATTTTTAAATGTTCTTAGTATTGCAATAAAAACTACACCTATTGATACAATATTAAAAGTAGAATTTTTAGATGATTAAATCGATTTAACAAACAATATTACAGCCCAATTTGTGAAAATAGTTTAAAAACACCAATTTAAATTAACAATTTTTAAAAACGGACTTGGAGGGATTTAAACCCTCAATCTTAAGATTAGGATTATTTTTTAAACTCATTAATTATATTTATTTTTAATATACTTTTTTTATATATTATTATTTAAAATTAGGAATGTAATTTATAATTTTCGATAGCTACTTTTTAATATTCTTTTTTCAATAACTTATTCTTATATTTCCATCATTTTAAACTAATAGTTACTTTAAATCTAATAGTTTAATTAACTGTTTCTACAATAATAATTGAGGTATTTTGAAAATTAGTAATTTATTAAATGTTTATATATTATTATCATTATTATTTATTATTTTTTAATGCTAAAATATAGTGAATTGAATTGGCGAGATTTGAACCCTTGATTGTAAGATTAGAAGTAATTATTTAACTTATTTATAATATTATTAGTAGCATAGCCCTATATAGATTAATGTGGCAAGCAAATAGAAAAATAAACAGTTAGATTTAATAATAATAGTAGTAACATATATATTTTCAATTTTCTAAGTTTTAGCATATTGTAATTGTTCATTATTCATAACTCATTAAATAGTTTCAAAGTATTGTTTTTATTAATTAAGATAAAAAATAATAGTATTATTTAAATATTACTTTTTATAAATTTTAATATTACTACTAAAATTTCCATGATATATAAGGATTTTATAAAGATATAATAATATGTTGTAGTAGAAATAATAAAGATTTAGGTATGCCTAAAAATATATATATTAATGAATAAATAGTGTTAAAAGGGGGAAAATTAAAAATGAAAAAAGGAAATAAATAATAATATTGGTTTCTTTAATAACTATACTACTCTGTTTAGCAATAAATACAACCTATGCAAGTGAAATTACAATTAATGATACAAATCAAGATGGAATAAAGGTGCAATTGCAAATGGAAATGATATAATATCTCTTGAAAAAGGAAAATACATTGGATCAAAAAATACTAATATAACTATTGGGAATGATCTAAATATAATAATAAAAAATACAGATAATTGTATAGAGTAAATATTAAATGATGAAGCTAAAAAAAGAATTTATGTCAATAACTTTTTTGTATATGATAAATTTAAAGATTCTGTATTATCTTTAAATCTGATAAAGAATCATTTAAACTTATTTCAAGGAGTTATTTTAAAATTTTGAAGAATATATAATTGATTTAAATATGATTATATAATAATTAGATAATGAGGAAAAAAATATTATGAAAACTTTTAAAAATTTATCCAAAGGAATGATACTCACTTTAATATTGATACTATTTTTCTTAACCTTATCAATTACAAGTGCAGCAGATATCCATATAAATACAACGAACGATACATTAAGCAATGTTGTAGATATGGCAAATGATACTGATAATATATATTTAGACACAGGAACATACAATTTTTCACATATAAGCAATGTTAATGGTATAATTGTAAATAAGAACTTGACAATAGTAGGTAAAAGTCGAGAAAATACAATTATTGATGCTGAAAAAACTGGAAGAATATTCAACATCACAACAGGAAACACACTCACACTCATAAACATAACATTAATCAATGGAAATACAGCAGGTGCTGGTGGAGGAATCTACTCACAAGGAACACTCAAAATAACAAATACTAATTTTTTTAATAATTCCGCAAATGTGGGTGGTGCTATTTTCAATTCAGGTGGTGCTAATTTTTCATTAAATAGTAGTACTTTTACAAATAATTCTGCAAATAATGGTGCTGCAATCTATAAAATTGGAGGTAATTTAAATATTTCTGATGTGGAATTTATAAATAATAGTGCAACATGGTCTAATCTATATTTTATAAATTCTAATGTTACCATAGTTAACTCTACTTTTGCAAATATCTCAAGTAAGTATGCAGGAGCTATTTATTCTTCAAATGGTTATTTGAGAATTTATAATACTAGTTTTCTTAATATTCATGTAAATGAAACCGGAGGGGCTATTGGTTTAAAAGATAATTATTATGCAATTATAAATAATTCTACTTTTATTAATACTACTTCTGAAAGTAATGGTGGAGCAATATATTTTGACAGTCAATATAGGTATGAAAATAGTTCTGGATATGAATTAGAAATTTATGATTCTGATTTTATTAATTGTTCATCTAATTTTGGAGGAGCATTGCTTTTATTAAATGGCGATTTAATTGTATCTGATTCTAATTTTAGAAATAATTCTGCTTATTTGGATGGTGGAGCTATTTATACATCTTTTTCTAATGTATTCATAGCAAGATCTAATTTTACAGGAAATAAAGTCTTATATAATTTATCAGATAGAGGCGCTCAAGGAGGAGCATTATACTTTGATAATTCTGAAATCGTACTTTTAAATTCAACACTTGAAAATAATTCTGCTACTTTAAATGGTGGAGCTATATATACATATGATACTAATTTATCAGTATCTGACACTATTTTTATTAACAATTCTGCAGTAAATGGAAGTGGAATATATTGTGACTTTTCTAAAGACATCAACCTTACTAACAATCAGTATAATAATGATACAATTTCTTTAAATAACACTCCTTATGCTTTTATAATGACATACCCTGGTGCTGTCTTAGCATTAGTGAATAATAGTATTATTCTTGTTAATTTACCTTCTAAATTTGATTTACGTGATTTTGGATGGGTGAGTTCGGTTAAAAATCAAGGATCAATGGGTGCTTGTTGGACATTTGGAGCTTTAGGTGCTCTTGAATCTGCTTTATTAAAAGCAACAAATATAGAATATGATTTTTCTGAAAATAATATGCAAAATTCAATGGTTCAATATTCTAAATATGGAATAATTGGATTAACAGAAGGGGGAGGAGATTGGACTGCTCTTGCTTATCTTTTAAGTTGGTTAGGTACATTTCCTACAGAATATGACAGCTATGATGAACTTGGGAAAATTTCTCCAATAATAGTTACAAATAATGATATTCATATTCAAGATATAATTATAATTCCTCCACGTAATGGTTCTATGGATAATAATCTAATTAAAGATGCTATATTAAAGTATGGTGCATTAACTGTTTCTTATCATGTAAATAATTCATATTTTAATCCAAGTACAAATGCATATTATTATAATGGATCAGACCATGCTAACCATGCAGTTTCTGTTATTGGATGGGATGATAATTATAGTAAAGATAATTTTGCAACTACTCCTATAGGTGATGGTGCTTTCATTGTTAAAAATAGTTGGGGAACTGATTGGGCAGACGGTGGTTATTTTTATGTATCCTATTATGATACTTCTTTTGCCACTGATGGTATATCTTCAGGTTATATAATAAATAATACTGTAAATTATAATAAAAATTATCAATATGATTTATCTGGTCTTTCAAGATTCATATCTTCTCCTCTTAATTCTACTTATGTTTATTATTCTAATGAGTTTGAAGCTATTGAGGATGATTTAATAGCTGCAGTAGGTACTTATTTTGATGATTATGATAATGATTATGAGATTTCAATTTATGTAAATGGTGTTTTAAAATATATTCAGGAAGGTAAGACAAATTTCCCAGGATTTGCAACTATTAAATTAAATGATTATATTCAAATTAAAAAAGGTGATATATTTAAAGTTGTTATGAAATCATCAGTAATCCCTGTAATGCAGTATAGTAGAAGTCATTTATTAGCTAATACTTCATTTGTTAATTTGGGTGATGGTGAATGGGTGGATTTATATGAATTAAATATGACTGCTTGTTTAAAAGTTTATACTGTTAAAAATCCAATAATCACTAATTCAACTATTATTGTTGGTCCATCTATTGTTGATATTGGTCGAAATGTCACTATTAATGGCCAGTTAGCTAATTACTCTGGTAATGGTTCTGATATTTTAAATGTTATTGTTGATGGAAATCAGATCTTAGTTTTTATTAGTAATAATGGTATTTGGAGTTTAAATTATATTACTAACAAAACAGGGAAAATTAATGTAACTGTTAATTATCAAGGTAATGAAAACTATACTGGATTTACTAACACTACAATATTCAATGTAAAAGGTTTATTAACCACTATAACTATGAATAATTTTAAAGGAACTTATAATAAACTAGTCACATTGTCTACTACCCTTAAATCCAATGGTAAAACTTTAGCTGGTCAAACTGTTAAGTTTTATGTTAATGGTAAATATGTAGGACAAGGAAAAACAAATTCTAAAGGAGTAGCTACTTATAAATATAAAGTTGGAAAAACAGGTAATTTAATTGTTAAAGGAATATTTACTAATACTTCAGTGTATGATAGTAGTTCTAAATCTAGTAAATTAACTGTTCCTAAATTATCTGAGTTAAAAATCAAGAATAAACTTTTAGTTAAAAAGAGAACAGCTAAAATAAAAAGTATAATAGCTAATTTGGGATATAATAAAGGAACTTTTAAATTAACTTTTAAACTAGCTAAAGGGTTAACTTATAAAAAACCTAAAGTAAGTACAGGTAAAATATCTTACAATAAGAAAACAAAAACATTAACATGGATGATTAAAAACTTAAAAGTCAACAAAGCAAAATCAGCAGCTATAAAATGGAATTTAAAAGCTAAAAAAGGCAAATATAATTTAACACCAAAACTTGTTAAAAACAATTATATAAAATTATTATATAATAATAAATTAAGTTTTAAAGTTAAATAAGTATAAAAAATATTTAAACTATTTTTTTTAAAAAGAGAGATTATTTCTCCTCTCTTTTAAATAAATTATTAATATTTAATACTTTAAATGTATTATTATTATTAGATTTCTGAATCCTTTTGTCTTTATATAATCTTAAAGTATTTTTGTTTTATTTTTTTTTTCAATTAGAATTTTGGTTGATTTGTTATAAAAAGAGAGATTTATATTTTTTTTGGGCTATTTTTCTTAATAATTGAGTTTAATAAAATTATATTTTATTTGAATTAATGAGAGTTGTTTTAAGAGTATTTATGAAATTATGAGGGTGTTTGATATTTTAATAAGAGTTGTGAGATTTATTTAAATTCATTGTAGTGTATAGAGTTAGTTTTTCATTGTTTAAATTTTTTTAATAAGTTTTATTATATGAAAAAGGATTATTTTTCAATCTTAAATAGATTTTATTATAATTAGACTTTAGACCTATTAATTATGAGATTATTAGGTTTGTTTTTATAGAATTATTAATGTTTTTCATATTTAAAAAAGAGTTAATGTTATTGGCTAGTATTCAGTGTAATTTAAAAAAATATGAGCATAAGAATATGAATTATATTTAATTGATAATATTGATTTTAATAGTGAATTATTCTCAATAACTTAAAAATAAGTATAAATTTTTCATGAAAATTACTTAAATTGAAGTGGTGTATAAAGGCATTATGAAAAATCTAATTTTAAATCATTTATAAAGTTTTTCAAGAAAAAATTAGGTAATTTTTTTAGTGTTATGGGTGTTGGAGTTTAATATTTCAGATATTTGTTGCATTTTGTTTTAAAAGGCTATAAAGCCTTGAAAAAATTCTTATTAAATTCATTTTCGAAATAGGTTACTATTTTTAAATAATTTTAATCTAAAATTTGTTGTATTTTTTTGTATTATCAAATAGTAATTTTTATATATTTTTAGACAAAATATTAATTATAGTTTTTATTAGAATATTTATTTAAAATAAAGATTATATTATATTACCAAAGTTTTGTAATGGATATTTAGTATTGAATATTTGTTAATATATTTTAAACACTCTTTAATTTTAATTTAAGGAATGTTTAAAAATTTTTATAGGAAATTAAAATATTAATATGTGGTTGCAATTTTTAAGTAAGGTATTATAACTAATATTAAATATATGTTTAGAGGTTATTTTATGAGTAATAAAAATTTTTTAGAAATAATTACAATAACAATTAGTACGTTATTTTTATTATTGATTGTTGTAATAACAAATCCATCATGGTTAAGTATGCTCCCTGGTGTTGATATTCCTGTTAATCAAAGTGGATTAGGAGCTATTGGAACTTTTATTTTTATAATTATATATTTTGCTTTATTAGCCATAACAACAAATAAAATTGGTCAATATTATAATAAAAAACAAGATCGAAAAGTTTACAATATAGGTTCTAAATCAGTCGATGAAAATGATTTAACAATTAACTTTGATTATATTATCCAAACTAAAACATTTAACAAGTTAATTGGGGTAATAATTGGGATAATTCTTTTTTTAGCAGTAGTTTATTTATTAACACCATTATTTGTTTAATAATAGAGATTATATATGTATTTCATGATTGAAGAGGTTAATTATTAGTTTTCATAATAATATGAAAAATTTATATAGGATATAAAAATAATTAGGGCCCTAGATTTTTATGAAAAAATGAAGAATGTATAATGGTTATTTGATATGTTTTAAGCTAGGACGGTGATGAGTTTCTAAAAGTACAAATGAAATTTGGCTTAAAATTCATTTGTATTTAGTAAAATTATTGAATATTAGTTTAAAGTATTTTCCATAATGTCACTTTTCACCCAATTTTGAGGTATGTGGATTTTCTTTATTATTAAAATCAAAGCTTTAAATTTTAGAATTTTCACTCAAAAACACCATAAAATTTGTACTTTTATAGGACAAATATGCAGCGAACTTCACTCATGTTAAATAGGACCATATATTACTTCAATTTTTCCCAAAAATCTAGGACCCTAAATAACTTGTTCTTATAGTTTCATTAGTTTAAATTAATAGATATCTCGAAAACTAGTATTTTCATTAACGGTTTCTGTAAGAATAATTTAAGTATTCTGAAAATTAGTATTTTATTCAGTGTTTAATCTAATCTCTTCCTATTAAATTATAGTTAACGGACTTGGCGAGATTTGAACTCGCGCTCTAACGATTAGGAGTATTTTTTAAACCCGCTAATTATGTATGATTTTGGATATATTTTTTTATTATAAAGTATTACTTTAAATTAATAATATTTTTTATTATTTATATAAAATGATTTTTGTGTGTTTTTTGTTTTATTGATTTAGATTTTTTGTTATAATTTTTATATTTTATTTTGTATTTATTTTTTGTTTTTTTTGTATTATATCTTTATTACTTTTGTTTTTTATTAGTATTTATTTTTTTCTTTTTGATGTTTTTATAAATATTTATAAAGTTTAATTGATAACTTATCAAATAATATTTAATTATTCATTTTTTATTATAAATTTCAAAATTATCATGTAAGGTTTAAGTGAATTTATATGTCAAGAAAGTATTTTTATATAGCTATATTGGTTTTATGTATTTATTTTTGTATGAATGGTGTTGCTGCTAGTGATAATAGTAGTTATGATAATAGTACTGACTTTAATAGTGATAGTGATTATGTAATTAATGAGTCTGTTGTAAATGAGTCTGATACTCAGAATAAAGCTGAATCAGTTAATAATAGTCCTAGTGAAATTTCAGATTTTGATATTGAGCAGATGAATATTCAAAGTACTAATTATCCGGGTAATGTTTTTAATGAAAATACAGGTTCTTATTTTAATGATTTACAACAAGCTATTGATAATGCAAACAAAGGGGAAAAATTGATAGTCTTTGAGGGTTATTATGAAAATATTATTTTATCTCGTAATGGTTTGACTATAACCTGTGTTAATCAGTATAATTCTACAATAGGCAATCTATATGTTCATTATGTAGTTGGGTGTAATATTTCAGGTTTTACTATAAATTCATTGGATCTTTATAATGCACATGAAAATGTTTTTTGTAACAATTTTTTTGACCATTATAATAATAATATGAATTGGCCCACAAGTAATCCTGTTATTATGATAAGTATTTCTTATTATAATTTATTTGAAAGTAATAAGATAAAACAGAATACTAATGGATTATTCATATTATCTGGAGGTAGTAATTCCACTTTTAGATTTAATCTGTTTGATAAAATTGATTATTATCCTTATGGAGATATAGATGCAGGAGGTAGTTATTTAGATTTAGATAATAATTTATGGTATTGGATGGAAATGATAACATATGATCCTAGCTATTTTGAAAGTATTAAAAATGAACTTATTAGAAATCAGGGGTCTAATGTTGTTTTAGATAAGTGGATTATTCCTAAATTTGATATAATAAACTATAAAACACTGCTTAATTTTAATTTTAATAATTTCAATGAAGATATTTCATCTTTAGGAAGTATGAATAAAATTAATATACTGTATCAAATGTATTGGGATTATAATATCATGACATCTGAGATAAACAATGGCTATGCTGAACTAAATCTACCATATAATATTAATTCATTTTATTTATTAATTGACTACTATATGCCAATCATGTTATTTGAAGATGAAAGTTTTATTTTTAATCGTAATACTAGTAATTATTATAAAAATTTACAAGAAGCAATTGATGATGTTTATACTTTAAATGGTCATACTTTAGAATTATGTGGATCTCATAGTAGTGGGGATATATTCCTTAATAAAAATTTAACAATAAACGGTCGTAATTTAATTATAAATAATTTTTTAATTAATGAGGGTGGTAGTGGTTCTAAAATTTCAAATTTTAATATTAAGAATTTAACAATAAAAAGCTCTAATTATTTAAATATTTTAAATAATCAAATTGAGAATTTATTAATGAATAATTCTAACTTTAACACATTTTTTTCAAACAATATTAAAAATATTACTGAAATATTTAATTCTAATAATTTAAATCTTTCAAACAACCGAATTAATAGTATATATATGGATAGTTCTGATTATTGTATAATTTATTTAAACAATATTACTAAAATCGATATATTTAATTCCAATAACTTAAATATTTCAAATAACCAGATCAATATCTCATCTATAAACAATTCTAATTTCAGTAACATATCTTCAAATAATATTAAAAACAATACTATAATACTTAATTCTAATAATTTAAATATTTCAAATAATCAAATTGATAATTTATATATGAGTAATTCTAATTTCAGCATAATTTCTAACAATATAATTAATTATTTAAATTTGAATAATACTCATAGTAATAATGTTTTTTCTTCTAACAGTGTATGGGATTATTTGTTGAAAACTCATCTAATATGAACTTAAGTTCTAATAATATTAATAATGCAAGTATTTTTTATTCAGATAATATTACTTTTTATTGTAATAATTTGAACAATATTACATTTAGTAATAGTGTTAGTAATTTAAGATTTAACAATATAAAAGGTAAAATTAAAAATATTAATGGTTCTGTTATTGCAAACAATAATTGGTGGGGAACAAATAATGTTACAAATGATCAAATATTAGCTCCTGGCAGCGATAATATTATTCATAATTCTTGGATTGTGATGACTATATATGTAATAAATAGTAGGACGCTTATTTTAGATTTTACTTATAATAATCTTGGTGATAATGTTTATTCTCAAGGAAATATTCCAAATAATATTCCAATCACAATAATAACAAAAACTACTGATTATCGAATTTTAAATAATAAAACTGTCTATACTGAAAATGGATTGGCTTCTTATGAAGCATCTCATTATTTTATATTAGATATTTACTTAGTAAAAGAAATCAAAAGTATTATTTTATATCCTATTGTTGTTTCAAATAATATATCTTCTAAAGTTGTTAAATTAACTGCTAATAATTCTACTATTTATTATAGGATTAACAATGGTCGGTGGATTTCTAGTTTTAACTCTGTGAATATATCTTTAAATGAAGGTTTGAATAGTATTCAGTATTATGCAATAGATTCTTTGGGAAGAATTGGTGATTCTAATACACTAGAATATTATTTTAATCTTTTAAATTATACTGTTGAAATTCCTAATTATGTTAATGTTACATATGATGGTTATGTTTATAATACAAGCTCATATGTTTTAAAATCAGGTATTGGTGGTATTATTAAAGTACCTTTCTCAAGAGAAATTAGAATTAGGACTTCTATTAATACTTATATTTTTATGTATACTCCGTTTGATGATGTTACTTCTGGTTATATTGATATTACTAATGGTGATTCTTATTTCGTTTATTTTGATAAAAATCAAGTAATTAAGTTAAATTCTTCGGATGGTTTTGCAACTAATGATTCCGGTATTTTAATTAAAGCTTTCAATGATGTTATGACATTAACTTATTATAATTTCATAACAGATGACATTAATCAATTTGCAGTTATATACAATAAAGCAATAATAGATTATGAACGTGTAGATTTTATTTTAAATGGCTTTAATCAGTCTACTATTTTTTTAAGTAATGCGCTTCCTGGTTTTGATGAGTGGGGTTTAAGAGAACAATTTGTCCGTAGCTACGGTTATCGTTCGGATTGGTTGACTTGTAAATATGAAGACTTTGCACAATATTATTATAATGTTTTCAGATATACTGCAACCGGAGAACCTTTAGGAGTTAACATTTATGGAAACAGATTAGTTAGAGGTACTTCACAAGAAAATATAACTACAATATTTTCATTAAATAATGAAATTATAAATAAGAAAGAAACCATAACATATGGTACAGGTTCTAATTATGCTTCATCAAATGGATTCGAAATAGTACAAAGCTTTGCAATTGTCCAAAAAATTGTAACTGATAGTATGTTGCAAGAATGGTTAAATAAAAGTAATCTTTATCCTGTTGGTGGTATGAAAGCAGCTTATGGTACTTTTTTAACTGCATTAACAACAATATGGTTAAGTGATAAACTAGCGAGTGCTACTGCTCCTAAATATAATGTTACTTGGAATAGAACAAAAATAACAATTACTATGGCTGGAGTAAATTATATGGGTAGAGCTTATTTGCATACACCTGATGCTAATATGGGAATGAATATTATAAGTAATAATGAGTCAAATATTATTGGATTCAGATTTGTTAGTTCAATGTGTATTCAGGAAATCGAAAGTTATGTATTGAGTTTAACAGGTATTCAAACAAGTTCTTCTTTGAATAATATATTTAATGCTATTAGTAATTTTAATTTCACTATACTTCATGATGGCGAATTGATGATTATTTCAACAGAAGATGGGTCTAATTCTTCAATGGTCATAAATACAACAAGTGGTTTAGTTAAAAATTTAATTGAAGATGATGGTTTTGTTTATAAAGGTGTGATATCTGATGAAATTGCATATTGTTTCCATGATACAATTACAAATCTATTTATTAATGGTTTAACTAATGCATGGAATACTTTAACATCTCCGTTTAGTCCAATATTTAATGATTTTTGGGACTTTGGTGTTGGAATTTCTAAATTTAACATCACTGATAACTGGGCATATTTACCATCTTATATTCCAGGCATCATTGAAGGTTCTCTTGGAATTGTTACAATTTCTTCAGGTATTCTTTTTCCTATTAGTTTAGGATTTATTTTAATGGCTGAAGGAGATTTGATTGTAGCAGTACGAAATGATTTTAAACCTATGGACACATGGCAATATATCAGTTATCATCCTAATACTTATACTAGTAGAATAAAAACATTTGTTTTTAAAAATAATGTGACAAATTATATTAATTATATTGAAGTTCCAATTTTAGGTAATGGAGATTATGATAGGGATAATGCAATTTATATTGATCATAATGGTGCTAGGAATATGACTAAGCAAGAAACATATAATTATTTTTAATGAAAATTTGGGATTAATATTTATTACTGAAGAGGTTAAATTTATGCTGATGTTGTCAAATATCTTGAAGCTATCTTATTTATTAATTATTATTCAGATTGTAATTTTAATATTTTATACTCGTTACAATCTTTTTTCTTCAGTAATATTGTATATCATTTGTTTACCTATAGTTTTAAGCATCATATTATTGGGTATAATGAATAAAAATAAAAAATATTATGGAAACTCAAGAAATTTTATGATACATTATTTTATCCTTTTTTTAACTGAAGGAGTTATAATTCTTTCATGGGCTTATTTATTCAATTAATTACAATTTTTTAACTTTATGAAAATGAAATGTTTTTTAATAATATTTCATGTCTTGAATTTGCGGAGTTTTCATATTCTTTTTTTAGTGTTAATAGTTTGTTATTGTCAGCTTGATATGTTAAATCGTTTTCCCATATGGTGCATTGGTTTTTTATTTCTTTAAACCATTTTAGTTGGTTGTTGTATTCTTTTATTTGTGCTTCTGCGTATTCTTTTTCAACTTGTGTTGTAGCGGTTCTTTTCATTTCTTCTGAGTAATTTATAGCTTTTTGTGATGATTCAATAGCTAGGTCTAATGAGTAAAATATATTGTCAAAATAATCAGTTGTGTTTTGATAGAATAGGGCTGTGTTATTCATATCAACATTACTTTCATTTAGATAGTTAAAAGAATTTACAGCATAGTTACTTCTTAATTTATATGCTTCATCGTATTTTGAGTCCATGTATATTTCATAAGCAAAATAACTCCCAACACTAACAACAGCAATAATTGCTACTATAATAACAATTATGACTTTCTTTTTCTTTTCCATAAATTTTCAACCTCCTTTTTTTTTAATAGTATTCGTATACTTCTATATTCCACCATTCTAGTTCATAAGTTGAAACTTCAATTTCAAAGTTACCTGAATTTGAAACTTCTATAGTTTTTGTTTTTGTTGCTACTGCACTTTTACTATTCCATGACATTTGCGACATATCAACGGTTCTACTTCCTTGATTGAGTATGGTTGTTAGAGAATTATCAGCATAGTTTTTAATAGGCATAGCAGTTGAAACAATTTTTATTTTACTTCCTTTAGTGTTGATTTGTATGCTATCATCACTAATACCGTTATATGTTCCTATTTTGTGCCATGTGGGATTGGAACTAATATTTTTAATAGTATTATTATTGTTGCTTATTTCATTAATATTATTATTAGTATTTTGTGGGTGGAAGAGTATATTTCCTATTATAATACCGCCAATTAGTCCTACTATTAGTAAAATAGCTATTAGTGGTATGTATATTTTTTTCAATTTTTTCAACTCATGCGTATGGGTTAATTTCTCCATTTTTAACAAGCCATTGACATAGTCCTGTTGTTGTATCCCATTTAGCTTTATATTTACCATCTGGACTTTCACTTAAAAAAGAATTATCCTCATTATTTATACTAACAATAACCATACCTTGGGAACCCTCATCACCTTTTTCAGTATGAACCACATCTCCAACTTGCCAAGTTTGACCATCCATTTCAATACTATCTGGAGCACTCAAAGCACTAATTAACACACCAACACCAACAACAGCAACAACTATTATTATAACTCCTAAAATAATTTTTTTATTTTTCTTCATAAATTTGTACCTCTTTTTTCTTAATTTTTTAAAACCTTTTTTTATGTAGTATTGGACATATAATTGAATAATTCATTTTTATTTAATGCATCATCATTGTTTGAATCATATGATAAGAATTTATCTGCTATACTTTCAGGGTCACTACTAGAATTGAAATAAGTTATTAATTCGGAACGATCTATTAAATTATCATTATTAACATCACTTTGCGCTAAAAATAATTGAGTTTTAGCTTCAGGATCATTATTCAATGCCTCCATTTCAGCCTCATTGTTTAATTCAGTAATATAATTAATAATAACTATACCAATTGCTAAAACCGCAACAACAGCTATTATAACTCCTATAATAATTTTTTTATTTTTCTCCATAAAATTTTACCTCATATAAATTTTTTATAAACTTTTTTGTAAAATATAATTATAAATTATTTTTAATAGTATTTATAAATTTGTATGTAAATTGTCTTAATTAGTATAAATTATGTCTAAAATTCTATAAGATTATTTTATTTAATTACTATTATGGATGAAGAAATGGCAAACTTGATTGCTTATGTAAAATCAGGAAAAAATCGGTTGAAAGTTTTAGAAATATTAGATAAACAAGAAAAATTAGTTTTTGCTTCGGATATAACTGATGAGGTTGGAATTAGGGTTAATCATATGGGAGCATTATTAAGAGAACTAACTGAAAAAGGATTACTTAATAATCCTAACCCTTCAAATAAAAGGCAAAAATTATATGAAATTAGCGAAAAAGGGAAAGAAATAGTTAATTATTTCAATAAATAGAAGAATATATAACAGCAAATTAATTATAAAATAACAAAATTGGAAAAGAAGTTTTAAAACACATTTAAATAAAAAAATAGCATTTAAAATATTAATATAAATTACTAAATTCTTATAATTCTCCTAAGTTATCTATATTTAAACTAGTAAAACGACTAGAACTTTATATGCTATTAAGATTTTTAAAGTAATGGTTTATTAAACTGATAGTATTATCTATTTCTTGTTTTATTTTATCATGTTAAATTGTTATTATAGTTCTTCTTTGATTCATTGCTTCTTTAATTTTTTTAATAGATTATTCATTTTAGCTTTATTGTTGTATGATTAATATAGAAAATTATAATAATAAAAAATACTGATAATTGTATAGAATTAATATTTAATAATGAATTTAACAAGGAATTTATTGAATTAATAGATAAAAAAATAAAAGAACCTTTAAAAAATTAATTATAATTGAGGGGATTTATTGAAAAAAATTAAAGATAAATATTATAAAATTGAGTATGGTTGTATATATTTATATTATGAAGATTTAGTAAATATTATTGAAATAATAAACAAAAATTTTAAAGAATATAAATTAAAATTTGAGGATTATGAAATAACTAATGAAGATGATATTAATATAGCACTAAAAGAAATTAAAAAAGAGGGTATTGAAGTAGTATATGATTTAGATTTAGATGCAAAATATTTATTAAATAATAATGATTATGCTTCTTTAAATATAAATATAGACACTTATAATTCAAAAATTTCTACTTTTTATTCCAATAATGAGATGATAAGAGGGATTATGGCAAAATTAGATGAAATATTAAGTTTAAGAGTAAAAAAATTTAGAAATATGTTCCAATCTACTTATTTTATATTCATTTTTGGGACATTATTATTTTACCCGATTTTAAGATTTGGAATAGATCTTATTAATAATTTTGATATTTTATTATTGGGTGTTGTATTCTTGTTAGTTTTTTTATTGGGTATATTTTTCATATTTTCTTTTCCAGGGAAATTCAACAAAAGTAAAATTTATTTATTGAAATATAATGAAAAAAATTCATGGTATTCTAAGATTAAACAACATATGGGTGAACTAATACTTCTCATTGTTGGAACTTTTATTGGAGGAGTTATAGTAGCATTAGTTTCATATTTCTTTTTATAATTCTTAATAAATAAAATTTAAACAAAAAATTTATAATTGACAGAGAAAGGAAAAGAAGTTTTAAAATATATTCAATAATATTAGTTTTCATGAGATAGTTAAAAGTATAACATAAATAACAATTACTATAAATCAATTAATAGAAAAGGAAAAGAAGTTTTAAAATATATTGATTAAATGATTGCTTATTGTATAATATGTATTAATTTACTATATTATATCTAAAATTAAATAAAAAATTATAGGGAGTTATTGAATGAAATCTGAGGAAATAAAAAATATAAATGATCTTGAGGAATATATTAAAGATTTTGATTTAACTGAAAAATCAAAGGAAAATTTTGACAATGCAGATATTATATTCGTACCTGACACATCTGAAGATGAATATACTTGGTGTATTGATTTTTTGAATGCTGGTATCAACAAACTAGGTGATGTAAATTCTTGGACAATGAATGAAGATAAAAGAGTTAAAATGGGATTTTCTGAGCAGCAAATTATAGATTTGGGATTGATATTTATAAAAGAAATAGCTATTCCTGTTATAGTTGCTCTCATAATTAAAGCTTTTCCATCTGACAAAAACAGTACAGTGAAAGTGAAAATTAAAAGTGATGATGGTGAATTTGAATATCAAGGTCCTTTAACTGAAATTGAAGCATCTAAAGAGGGAATTATTATTAAAGATAATGTAAAATAATTTAATTGGAATTTTATAACGATATTAAATTGCATAATTACAATTAAAGAAAATCTTTCGAAAAAAATTTTGCTAAGTAAAATAACAGAACTTGGAAAAGAAGTTTTAGAAAATATTTGATTTAAGGCTAAAAAATTATTTTCATCCTTAAATAGATAATTTGAGTAAAGAATGGCATCATTGATTAACATAAAAAAAGGAAAATTGTTAAAAAAAAATATTTGAATGTTTAAAAAATTTATTATCATTTAATAGTTACCTATGTGATTTATTAGGAGATTTATATATGGTAAATGAAGATATATTGGAAAATATCACATCAAAAATAATGAAAAATGAAACTAATTTCAGCGAAGAATTAGAATCTGAAATCTCTAAAGAGCTAATAGAATATTTAAATCAAAAATATTGCATTAGAAAAATAATTCCTTTCAAAATGCATGAAAAAATGGCAGAAGGTCCTTCTTATATCACTATTGAAAAAATGAATGAAACACTTACTGTAGGTAAACCTAGACGTGAAGGTCTTAAATTTAAAATAAAACAAAATTTTAAACAAAAACTGACTGAAGAATTACATAATTTGATGATTAGAGAAACTAATTATATTATTAATTATTTAATCAAATATGCCGAAGAAAATAATCTAATAAAAAGTATAAAAGAAGATAACGATGAAGAAATAATAGATTCTCTTATAAATGCTTTTGTGGGGGATAAAGTAATAGCAGATAAAAAAATTAAGGCTATGTTACTCAAAAATGAGATATATAAAAATAATTCAGATAGTTTTAATAGTAATAATCTTTGCTTTTTAAAAGAAGCAGAAAATTATATTATTTGTATTGATTTCGATGAAGGCATATTTGAAGTTCTTGAAGATAATAAACTCATTAATTTAGAAATTGACAATAAAAATTACTATTCTCAACTTCGTTTATATGATATGATATCTATTAAGGCATTCAGTGATGATTTTATTTCAGTTATAAAAATAAATTAGCTTGATAAATAATATTATAATTTTTTCTTTTTTTCATTGGCTATAATTTAAAATCTAATCACTTTTCATTTTTTATAATTTATTTCATTAATTATATATTTAGGGTGCTAGATTTTTTCTTATTTTTTGAGGTTGGATTTAGCTTATTTTCGTTGTTTTTATATTTTTTTGTTTTTTGTTTTTAAAAGTACATTTTTTATGAGTTTTGTTTTATTTTTTAGGGTATTTTAAATCGATAAATATAAATAACAGTATTTAGAATATTATATTAGATTTTAATGTTTCATTTGAAGGTGATGACGAATATCTACCAAGCAATACAACTGGAACTGTAACTCTAATTATAGAACCTATACCACCAAAACCACCTACTCCAAAACCAATTAATACAAACTCACATAAAAACACTAATACTACTACTAGTGATAATTCAGTGAAAGCAGCGATGAAGCCAACTGGAATACCAATAATTACCATTGTTTTAGTGATTTTAGCTAGCTTAGGAATAATATACAGAAAAAAATAAAAATTTAAACTTTTTAGGATAAATTTATTTATTTTTATCTTTTTTTTCTCTTTTTTATTATTTTAATTTAATATACTTTAATTTACTTTTCAAGTAGCTATTTTTTAATTCTCACCTCAATATCTTATACTTATAACTCCTTCAATTTAAATTAATAGCTACTTTAAAACTAGTATTTTTATTAATAGCTTTTATGAGAATAATTTAAGTATTTTGAAAATTAGTATTTTATTCAGTGTTTAATCTAATCTCTTCCTATTAAATTATAGTTAACGGACTTGGCGAGATTTGAACTCGCGATCTAACGATTAGGAGTCGTTCGCCTTATCCAGACTAGGCCACAAGCCCTTATATTGTATATTATGTAAAAATTAGTATTTTTTAAAATAAAATGTGGTTAACGGGCCGGGAGGGATTTGAACCCTCGATCTACGGATTAGGACATTTTAACGACTTTTAAATTATTTTTACCTTATTTTAGGATACAAATAATTTCTACAACTTGTTAAAGATAAATGCACTGTTTTAACAAACTATTTTTTATAAAATTTTAAGCTCATTTTCATATGATGAGATATCAATTGAAAAAATCTTCAATTTTTTCTTTATTTTCTTCCGAAAAAGAGATTTCACTATCTGTAAGAAAATTGTTAATAACATTTTTTGTTCCAAGATTGCTCTTATTATATACAGAAAAAGTTTTTGATATTAAGTTATTTTCTATATTTTCATCGACACAATTCCAAAGTTTCTTAAAAATATTTAAAACATCTGCTCTTGAATTAGTGGAATAATATACATCTAACATGGGAATTAATTTTAGCAAAAATTTTTTTGATGTTTCATAGGTTAATAAATCAGTGTTAAATTCTTCTTTAAATAAATTTGTAATAAGTCTAAAGAATGGTCTTCTATTATTATAGTTACTAAATGAACGTGGATTAAGATGATTAGTACCACAATTGATTAAAATGTTCAACCTTTCTTCTTTTATTATGCACTCCTTAGAATAATACCTGAATAAGTTACCAAAGAATATATATGAAACACCTACATTTTTATTATTTTTTAAATTATCAATTGCAAATTGTATCACAGAGTCCAATTTTGGTCTTGTATTTTTAAAAATGGAGTTGATATGTTTTTCTCTTTCAATTATTAAAATAAGTGAATTAAAAAAGTCAATATTTTCATTATTTTTAATTTCAGAAAATATAGTATCAACCAAAGATTTTTTATTTTCTTTTGAAAGTTTTGTATAAATATTTGTTGCTTTAATGTACTCTTTTTCATTGATAAGACTTATAACATTCTTAGGACTGAAAAATTTTTGTTCTAAAATAGTTCCTTCAATATATTTAATTTCTTTATTAGAAAGTTCATTAATAATGTCTCTTTCATTATTTTTAATCTTTGTTGTTGAACTTACAACATATATATCATCTATTAGATGAGAAAATTGAGGAATACTTGATAAATCATCTGTTTTAATTTTAGATAGATAATCTTTACACTCAAAAGCTATCAATGTTTCGTTTTCAAAACAAACAACATCTAACTCGTTTTCAACTTTTTTCCCATCTTTTTCATGTCTTATATGGATATTATGTTCCACACTTTCGTAAATATCTTCACAAATAGTATATACATACCATTCAAACCAATGTCCCTCATTGTTTAAAAATTCATAATTAGATGAGTAATAATATTTAATTTCTCGTTGATGTCCACATTTGCAGATTAAATCTTTGTTTTCAGAATATTCTTGAGTATTTTTGCATTTATTACAATAAAATTTTAAATCTTTTTTGAAAACCCCTATATTTTCTAATTTTTCTAGGAATTTTATAAGGTCATTTCTATTTATATCAAAATCATCTTTCAAAGTATCGAAATTAAATTCAATGATAGCTCCACATTTTGGACAAGTGATGTCCTCTTCATCAAATCCAATATCATCGATATGTTCTCTAAAAAGTAAATGATTACAATTAAAACACTCTATTTTTTTAATACAACTTTCCTTTATTTTGTTTTTAAGAGTATCTTTGTTTAAATATTTATAGAAAAAAGGAATATTATCAATATTCATTGATTTTGTTCTCAATATAAGTCCAAATAAATATCTATTAAGGTTATTTTCAACTAAAAAAGTGAAAAATTTTTTGCTTACCTCCTCTTCTATAATAAAATCATCTATAAGTTTTCCATTTTCTGTCTGAGTTATTTCTATACATCCCCTTTCCTTTAATTTTTCCATTATATCATCATATACTTCATAAATAGAAATACCTCCCATATTATGTTTAGTTTTAATAGTTAATATTTAGCTTATTATAATATTAATTTGTTTATATTTACCTATAACGAAATGTTAACTAATTTTTATATTATTTCTTTCAAGGTTTTAATTTTATATAAATTTCTAATCTGCTAATTTTTTATTCACTTTTAGGAATTTTAAGACTTTTTGTAAGTTTTTATATGATGAAAATGAATATAATATTATGATTTCGAATGATATTAAACTTAAGCAGATGTTTCTTAGAAAGAACTTATCTGAATCTAGGGAGCATCATTATATAAAGACTTTAACTGAAGTGTATGAGATTACGGGTAAAACTCCATCTGAACTTATTGTTGAAGCTAAAGAAGAAGAACAACCATACTTAGTTAATAATGTGCCTCGTATTAGGGATATTGATGATAGGAAAATTACTTCTTATCTTTATAATTATTATGAATCTTTATTGAAGAAGAATATTATTGATTCTACTATTAATTATAAATTGGGTTGTCTGAGAGCTTTTTATCGTGAATATAATATAACTTTGCCTCGTCCGATTGAGATTAATATTCCTCCTAAGATTATTAGGGAAGGAGATATACCTAATCTAGAAGATATTAGGTTGGCTGTTGATAATACTTCAGTAAGGAATAAAGCCATACTATTACTAATGGCTTCATCAGGAGTAAGAAGTAGCGATATGAGAAACTTTAAAGTGTCTGATTTTACTAATGCTACTATTGACTATCATAACGGAGATAGTATAGAGGATTTACTAGATGGAAATTATAAGAATGTTATTCCTTGTTGGGATTTTATACCCATTAAAACTAAAAAAACTAATAATATCTGCATGACATTCAACACACCAGAAGCAACCGAATACATAATAAAATACCTAAAAACCAGAGATAATATAAAAGAAAATGAACCTTTATTCCTGTCTCAGTATAAAAAAGCTTTAACTCAACATGGTGTAATTTGGCTATTCAGCGAAATTAATGATAGATGGTTCTACCGTAATGATGAAGGTAAAAGATTTTTCCATGCGCATGCATTGAGGAAATTCTTTATTTCAACAGTAAAACATTATACTAGTGATTATAAAAAATCTAAAGTTTTATCAGGTCATGCTGTTACAAGATTAGAAATAGCATATGAAGAAATAAGAAAAAGCGTAATGAAAGAATTTTATTGTCAGTTAATACCTCATTTAAGTACTAATAAGACTAAAATAAATGATATTAAGTCTAAAGAATACTTAGATTTAGAAGATGAGTTAAGCTATGAAAAATTAAAATATGATAAGTTGAGAAATGTATTAAGTGAGCAAGGAATTAATGAAAATAAGATAGAGGATATATTAAATAAAGTTAGCTAAGAATCTTTAATTTTTCAATATATAATATTATAATTCCTTTGTATTTATTTTAATAGCTTATTTTTAGAAAAGAAAGCTTAAATATTAGAATTTAGAAACATTTTAGTTAGATGTATTGAGAATTATTTTTTTTCTCAATATAATACTTAGATTTTATTTTTGAATCGAAAATTTGTTTAGTTAAATTTTTTTTTTACAAATATTATCATTGATTATATAATTTAATATAGGGGGATTTTAGTATGGAAGATTGTAATGTTTTTAGAGAAAAAATTATTAGAACTTGGCATTTAGATAAAGAAGGTAAAGATTATTTAGGAGGGCCTAGTAAATATTTTGGGTTTTATATGAAAGAAATGATTTTTCAAGATGATAAGTATTTTAAAACAGTTATAAGATATAATCCATTTCATATTATGGAAATTTATAGTGAAAAATTACTTTCTTTAACACATAAAGAGCTTGAAAATAGATGTGAGGAAAACAATAAAAATTCAAATTGGGAAATTCTAAAAGAATATTATGAAAATCCAGATGAAGAATTTTTAAGTATATTAGAAGGATATAAGAAGAGTTCTAGTAAAATTACTTTGGATAAGGGTCCTAATGGTAGTATAACAAAAGGTAGACTTATAGTGCCTATTAATATTGCAAGAAAATTAGATTATAGAACTGGAAATTGTAAAGTTTATTATGATGAAGAAAGGGGGGATGTTTTTATTCATTTTAACACTAAAAAATCAGTTAATTATGGAAAGTAGAATAGTTAATAGAATATTATTATAATATTATGTACCTAACTTTTATACTATAAAATACTAATTTATTGTTATGGTTAGAGAAAAAATTGGATTTAAAGAAGATCAGACTTCGATTAAAAAGTTGGATTTAATCTTTTATAATAATGCTTATTTTAAAAAAGTTATTAAAAGAGCTTATTTTATAAAATATAGGTCTAAAGGATATTCAATTGCTGAAGCATCAAAAAAAGCAGGAGTTTCTAGAGGAACTGGTTATATTTGGCAAAAAATATGGAATAACTCTAATACTGAAAATTTTAATGTTTTATTTGATGTTGGTAACTTTGGTGGCCCCAAACCTAATCTTTCTTATGATGATTTAAAGATATTGAAAGATTTAATATCTCATAATATGTCTGTTAAAGATGTTAAAAAATTAATAAAGGATGAATTTGATGTGGATTTTTGTGAAAAGCATGTTAGAACTTATATTATGAAAAAATTAAAATACATTGAATAATTGTTTCTTTAACCTTTATTTTTTTCATTGTTTTATAAAATTTGTTTTTAAGTGGTTTTTTTCTTTTTTATTATTTTTTAGTTGTTTATTTCTTTTTTTATTATTTTTTATTAGAATTAGAGGTCGACTCACAATTATTTTTGTTCAATTAGTATATATACTAAAATGAATAATTTTTAAAAAATTTTATTATATAATATTTTGTTCAAAAATATTTCTAAATTTAGACTTTTGTTCATTGAATTTGTAATTATGAGTCATCCTCAATTATATTTTTTTTAATTTTTTGTGTAAAAGTTAGGTATATATTTTTGTTTTTAGGGTACTTTTCTAACGTCTATATATACTCTAGTTCAAATTATTATTTGTGATTTTAGCGCTATATCACCAAAGTTTAGAATGTAATTAATTAAATTTGAAAAATTATAATGGTGATCAAAATGACACTAAAAAAGAAGATTGAAAATAATTTAAGTATTTTAAAAAGAGTAAATAATGAATATAAAAGATGTGAGACTTGTAAAAGTGATAATGAGGATATTAAAGTGTTAGTAATGCTACCTACAG
The DNA here is from genome assembly GCF_002072215.1 of Methanobrevibacter arboriphilus JCM 13429 = DSM 1125. NCBI lineage: Archaea > Methanobacteriati > Methanobacteriota > Methanobacteria > Methanobacteriales > Methanobacteriaceae > Methanobrevibacter > Methanobrevibacter arboriphilus. The sequence continues at coordinate 245,285 of NZ_JXMW01000001.1, read as the reverse complement.
AACCTACAATTTTCAATATCCTCTATTATAACTATCTTTCTTGTAATATAAATATTTTTCAATTATTTAGAGGAGGATTTTTATGAATAAAAATGAAACCCTTTTTATAAATAATAATTCTAGTTTGAAAGTAGTTTTAGCTACTAAATCTGAAATTGATGCTAAAAGAAAAGAATTATTTGAACAAGAAGAAAAAGCTAAAATAGATAAAGAGCGACTTTTTATTAAATTAATAAAAATACTAGAGAAGAATTGTTTTAAAGAAGAACAAGCTATTGGTTTGGTGAATTACTTATGTCATAAAAAATTATACCATAATGAGATAATTTATATTATTGAGAGCTCTATAAAAGCAAAAGAGAATGGAAATAAAATAATATCTCTAATTAAACCTATATTTAAAAAAAATAATAAGGAATTAACTAAAACTAAAAAACTTAGGGAGTTATTTCCCAATGATATTGTTGATGATATAATAAATATTGCTAAAGAAATAAAAAATATTAATGAAGGAAAATATATTAAAAAATTTGTTGATGGTAAAATTTATAATATTCTTGAAAATGATGGTCAGCCTAATACAAAATTATTAGTAGATTCAATAGAACAATATGCAAAGTTATATGTTGATCATTCTACCTTGAAGTATTATGCTAAGATTAAAAATTCAAAAGGTAAAGAGCAAATAAAAAATATTTCTATTAAAGAAATAACAGATTATTGTAATAAAGCATTTGGTTCAAATAAAATTAGTAAAAGTATTTGTGCCAGTGTTTTAAAGTTTATTACAAGAAGCATAGAGAAAGATTATACTTTATTAGAATTTACAAATGGAACATTAAAATTAAATGATGAGGATTATATTTTTAATGATGGCGAATTTAATGTAAATGCTGTGCCAAAAAGAGTATTTCCTTTTGAATGGAATCCTTCTTTTGAAGATGATGAAGAAAATAAGATTGAAAATATTGTAAATGATATATTAAAATCTGAAAGCCTTGGTTTTGAGGAAAATATTGATAATTTTTATAAGTGTGTTGGTAATGTTTGTATGCCTATTAATTATCCTCAAATTTTCACTATATTTCTCGGACCGCCAGGTACTGGTAAAAGTACTTTATTAACTATTTTAAAAAGGATTTTTAGTTATTCTGAGGTTCCTATACCTGATATTATTAAAAATGATAGATTTTCATTGTATCCTGCAATAGATGTAGATATAAATATCGATGACGATCTTCAAACCGAATCTTGGAAAAATATTGGTAAGCTAAATACTTTTGTCAGTGGTAATGGTATTCAAATAGAAGTTAAAGGAGAAAATGGAAGATTACCATTAAATCAATATAATACTCCTAAGTTATTTGGAAGTACGAATACTTTGCCTCGTGTTGAGGGTAGTGGTTATAAAAGACGATTAATATTGATAAAAGCTGAAAATAAAGTATCTGAAGATAAAAAAGATGATACTTTACAGCATAATATAAATAATGGAAAATATGATAAAGGCTTAGCCAAACTAATATATAAGTCCATTAATCTTTTTTATGATAATAGGAATAATTTGTTTTCTGAAGAATCTAGAAAAACTATGTTGGATGAATGGGATTTGAGGTCTGATCCTTTAAATTGGGTTATTGATAAGTTTTTCAAAGTACCTAATAGTGATGAATTTTTCTCTGGAAAGTGCAGGGATATTTCTGTTTCTGAAGTTAATGATAAGATTAGATTTCTTTTAATGGATTATTTTGATAAAGGAAAAATAGATTCTAAATATTCTCGTCCTAGTAATCATGATATTAAAAAAACCATGTTGGGCAAAGGTTTTACTCAAGGTAAAATAGCTATTACAAATGATGAGGGGAATCCTTCAACTATTTCAGTTTATAAAGATGTTCTTGAAAAAGGTAGTAATGATATAAAGGATAATAATGAACCAAAAGATAATAATGAGGAAAAATATGATGAGGATATATTAATATAATATTTATCTAATTTATCTAATTTCCCCTTTTCTCATCTATTTTTTTTATTAATTATTTTTTTAAAAAATTTTTTTCTAACTTTTAGATAGATTATACGTAAATTCGATAAATATGATAAATATTTATTCTTTATTTTTCTATTCATTAAACACGATGAAGAATTTTTCAATAATGAGCCTATTTTATTCTCATATTACTTTTTAATTATTATAAATCTTTCAAATAATTAATTTATAATTTTTTATTCTTTTTTTCATAATATATTATCTAGATTTATCGTATTTATTAAAATCTGCTCTTTTTTAACTAAAAAAATTATAATATTTTTTTAAAAATTTTTTATTTTAAAATTAAATTATTTTTTCATGGAAATTCGATAAATATTATAAAATTAAATATTCTCATTAATTAATCCGTTGAAGAAAATCTCTAAATAATATTCTATTTAATATAATAATTAGTCTAATATGCTTCTTAAAATTATATTAGTTACTATATAATAATTATATAATAATATTAGTTGAAAAATATTATAATCTAATACCTAAATTACTATTATAAAAGTTTTTTCAATAAACCATAGTCAATACTTCCCAAAAAACTTATTATATAGCTAATATTAGTCTATTTTTTAAGGATAATTCTATTATTATAAATTTTATTTAGTATATTTTATTAAAATTATAATTTAAGATATAAAATTCTTCTATTAAATTTATTTTCATAGGATTTAAACTAATTAAAATCTTTTAAACTTTTTCAATCGATTATTTAACTATTTAATAGTTATAAGGTATAGTAAATATATATTTTAAGGAGTTTATTAGAAAATAATATATACTATAGTGCAAGTTGAACCTTTATGTCCCGTTTTATCTATAGTAAACCGTCAACATATGGCAACTTAGCAGAGTTATAACGCTCCATAGCATCTTTCATAGCTGTTTTACTAGTTTTTAAGAGCTGTTATGCTGGTAAAAAAATAATATTGCTTATAACTGGTTGTTATTAGGTTATTTTTGATGAAACGGTAACCCCTTTTTTAAGAATTTAGAAATTATTATTCATTGAAAATAAGAATGTTTAAGTTTTAATCTATGAAATATTATTGAAAATATAATATTGAAAAATAGTGATTGAAGGAATTATTTTTTTTTAATTAAGTTCCTTCAATTGGTTTTTGTTTAATTATTTTCTTTTTTTTTTAGTATAGTATGTATTTTATTTCACCAGTCTCTTTACTAATTATAAATAAGCCGAAATTTTTGACTACTGCTGTCCAATAGTTATTTGTTTCATCAATTTCATAAACGGCATAATTTGTACCTAGTTCTTTATTTACTTCTTTTAAATAGTTACTTACATATATTTTTACACCTTGTTCATCTAATTCACTTGGTTCAGCTATTGTATAAAGATGTTCTGCATTTAAAAACATTTCTTTATTATTTAAATCATGTTCTTCATCTATTGTCATCGGCATCATACTTGATATTACACTAAATACTACAACAACAGCAACAACAGCTATTATAACTCCTATAATAATTTTTTTATTTTTCTCCATAAAATTTTACCTCATATAAATTTTTTATAAACTTTTTTGTAGATTTTTTAATCTATATTAATATAATATAAAATGGAATATAAATGTTGTGTAAAAAAGATTAAAAAATATTATTTCACATTTAAAACTTTATTATAAAATATTTTAATACATATATATGGATATTAAAAAAGAGTTTTATAAAGAAATAAGTTTTCTTAAAGCTGGAAAATATAGAATTTTAGTTATTTCAGATATAAATAATAAGTTTAAAACTCCAACAGATATTTCCAAATCTCTTAAAATTCCAATGCGAGAAACAAGTAGAGCATTAAAAGAACTTAGAGAGCATGAAATGGTTGAAGTTTTAGATGATGATGTTAAAAAGGGTAGATTATATAAATTAACCTCTAAAGGATTTGAAGCTCTCGAAATATTAAAAAATAACATATAATCAAGGAAGATTATATAAAATTAAAGAACTTGGAAAAGAAGTATTAAAACACACTTAATTAAAAAAAATATTATTGAAAATCTTAATATAAATTACTAAATTTTTATATAATTCTTCTAAGTTATCTATATTTAAACTAGTAAAACTATAAGAACTTTATATGGTATTAAGATTTTTGAAGTAATGGTTTATTAAATAGGCAGTATTCTATATTCTTTGTTTTATTTTATCATGTTAAAGTGTTATTTATGATTGTTATTTGATTCGTTGTTTTTAATTTTTTTTAATAGATTATTCATTTTAGCTTTATTATTGTATGATTAATATAGAAAATTATAATAATAAAAAATACTGATAATTGTATAGAATTAATATTTAATAATGAATTTAACAAGGAATTTATATATAATAATTGAAATGAAAGAAGTTTTGAATAAATTAATCCAATAAGCATTACTTTTGAATTATTCAAAGAAGGAGATATTTGATGTCAAATACTCATGATGATGATAATTTTTTATATGAATTACTAAAAGAAGATTTTTATAATGAATATAATAGATTAGGGATATTAGAAGGTAAAGCAAGTAATCTTTTGGCAGTTGCAGGAATCATTTTAACATTTCAAGGAGGATTACCTTTATTAAGTCAGAATAATTATTTTAGTAATTGGTCTATTTTTCATTTTATTTTGTATATATTGCCACTAATTCTATATGCCCTTTCTATAATTTTCTTTCTAAAGGCTTTTTCAACTAGTGATTATAATTATATTCCTGATACTGAAAAAAGTGAATTATATGAATGTAAAAATGACAAAAAAGAACTAAAATTTTTATTAATAGAACATTATAAAAAAGAATTTAAAAAAAAGTAATAAAATTTTAGAAAATAAAGGTAAAAATATTGATCACGGAGTTTATTTATTTATTGGAGGCATATTACTTACTTTAATATACCTTTCGTGTACGATTTTGAATATACAAGGAATTATTTAAGTTTCCTTTTAGTTGAAATTATTTCGTATTTTTTAAGATAACTTTTAATTATTTACTATAAATTAGTAGCTTATATAAATTAACAAATCTTGGAAAGAAATTTTAGAGCATATATAAAATTAAGTTTTAATAACCAAAAAGTATAATTATTTTTAAAAGTAGGATAATTTAATTTATATTTTAGGATTTAGTATATTATAAAATATTTTAATGATTAATGTTTTATCTTGAATTTAAATAACTATTAACTAAAAATATTATTTTTTAATAAATTATTAATTTATTGGTATTTATTGCTGTATGATTAATATAGAAAATTATAATAATAAAAAATACATATAAATGTATAGAATAATTATTAAATGATGAATTTAAACAATGGAATTTTATCAAATTAACAGGATAAAAGGAAAAAACTCCTAAAATATATAGAATAATTTATATAAAAATTAAAATAATTATTATATTTATTATGAAGTTAAACAAAGAATTTATCAATTAACAGGGTTTTAGGAAAAGAAGTTTTAAAATACAGCAAAGAATAAGAATAATGTACATTTTGGCAAGTATTAATCATAGTATAATTAGTTATCTGTTTTCAAGAAAAATTTCTAAAAATTCATATATGAACTTTAAAATAGGTTTTCATTAGCTAATGAAAAAAATATGTTGAAAACTACTCTAAAGCCTACAAAAAAGTGAGATTATGAAAAATTCTAAATGAATTAATTACATCATGGTGATTTTATGGCAGGAAATTTAGAAATAACAAACCAAATAAAATTTCATTTAGCTCAACTTTCTTCAAACAATGAACATCATAAATTTGAAGATATATGCAGACATCTGACAAGATCAAGAATATGTAGTAATATATTACCCGCAACAGGTCCAGTTACTAGTGGAGGAGATCAAGGAAGAGATTTTGAATCTTTTTCTACATATATTAAAGAAACCTCCTTAAAAGATTCTTCTTTCTTCAAATTAAAATCTGATAAAAAAATTGTTGGTGCTTGTACAACTCAAAAAGGAGGTATACCAACAAAAATAAAAAATGATATTAAAAAAATTGTGAGCCAAGGAGATAATGTTGAAATAGTTTACTTTTTCACAACTGAAGCTATTCCAATTTCAAAGACACATGAGCTACAAAAATTTATCAGAGAAGATTATTCTTTAGAATTAGAAGTCCTAGATATCAATGCTATTTCTGAATTATTAGCAGAGAAAGATATTTTTTGGATAGCGAATGAATTTTTAAACATTCCCTCTGAGTTGTATCCTAAAATTAATGATGATGAATATAATAATATTTTTAATAAATGGAAAGAATCTGATCCTTTCAATTATGCTGATTTTGTTGAAATAAAAAATACTCTTAGAAACTCTTATTTTAATGAAGAATATAAACAAGATATTAACTTTTGGATGGATAAAATAAAATATTTTTTTGAAAATGATTTTCCACAAAAATTGAAAAATCAAGCTATATATGAATATATCATAGCTAATTTAAGAGGTAAAGATACTTTAATGGGCTTATCTTCGTTGATAAATGAATATTTCAATGATTTGGAGGAGGTTGATAATTATAATGAACTTGAAGATAGGGTTGTTTTACTTCAATATTGTGCTGAAGCAGAACATAGAAATATAATTGAAATAGATAAAAATATTTTAAACAATTGGCATGGAAAACTCATCAGTATTGTTGAAAAAGATATTGAATCTAGTAATTTTGGAGCCAAAAGATTGTCATTGTTAGAATTACGAGGATATCAACATTTAAATCCTTTTCTAAATGATATTGATGTCACTGTTGAAATTGTTATGAAATCTTGGATTGAGTTAATAGAAAATGTTGAAAATGTTCCCCTATTCCCTATAGAGACTTTTTCAGATAGAATTAATTTTTTTGCACCAATAATTGAAAATCATTCACAATATGATTATTTAATAGAACGGACTGATATTTTAGTTGGAGAAAAAGTTGGAGGATTCCAAGTTGCAGAAAATAATAGAGATAGAGCAATGAGATTTTACGAACGTAGAAATATTGTTAAAGCAATAAATAGCCTCCATAATACAAAAATGAAATGGTTTTCTGATGAAACACTTTATGGGTCTTTGTTAACTACAAGATTAATATCTCATTGGTATGCTGAACTAGGACTTTATCATGCAGCTAAATATTACGCTATGATCACTGTATTCATTGCATTGAATTCTAATAAAGATAGTGTAAAAAAATTCATTCACAATGGTTTATTTTTACTAGCTAACCATGACTATGCTATTGGGTATTGGTATGGTTTCTTAGATGAATTTTTACTATCCATTGAATATTACAATATGTTTTCTGATGGAACAGATCAGGATAATGATTTAGTGGATAGAAGCTATTACCATCTAAGTATATTAATATGGTTTGTAAAAAACTTTAGCAATAAAGAGATAAAGGAATATGTTTCTGAAATGGAAGATAAATATCCTATTAATGAGATGACTGATTTGATTTTACAGGAAATAGAATCAAACTTTTCAGATAATTTAGATGATATTTGGCCTAATCTTGAAAAATCAATTATGGGTATGCCATTTTCAGACTGTGGAATTTCTAGAAATATTGTTTTTAAGACTTTTGGCATTAAATGGAATATCAATTGGAAAAATGATTATAATTTAAACATTTTAAGTGAACAATTTATTTCATCCTTACAAATATTTCTAATAGATATCCTAAAACAGGATTTATGTCTAATTGAAACTAATGTAGAAATTGAAATCTCATCAAATAGTCAATCAGATGAAATAATCTTTAATAGAAAACCTTCAAACAAGAATAGTCAATGGGAATTATTACTTCCTCCAACTGACAAAATAAAAATGTCTGATTTTGAAAATAAGATTTTAGAATTTTTATTGGAAATTCTCCAAGATGTCTCACTTCTAAATCAAAAAGGTCTTAATGAAATGATAAAAATTACATTTAATAAGGGTTTAGCGACTAAATTGATTTTTGGGGGATCATATTACAAAATATACAATAGTTTATTTCCTGAATCTGATTTGAATAAAGAAGTTATATTTAGCAAATTACCCTACTCTAATAAAAAATTTAACAGTTCCTTTGAGCATGAAGAATTAAAATGGCCTGATGGAATTGGACCTACATATACTAAAAAAATTTCTGAAGAAGCTATCAAAAATAGATATAATCGAGCTAAAAAAGGAATTGAATTTACAATTAAAAGACTAACAAAAAACCCTAAGTTTACAAGAAAAGTTCTTGGAGAATTAAGAAAAATGGGGTGGAAAGACTGGCATATTCTTTTAATAATTAATAATATTGCACTTAATTATCGTGCAAATGAATTGGTAAAAAAAGACCCTGCTCCTTTAGGAACAGACCCTGGTTTTTGGTATGACTTAAAATTAGAAATTGTAAGGTCTGAAAATGAAAAAGAATCATCTAAACAAATTTCTTTATCTGAATTTACTTTAGATAAATTTATTTTTCACATGAATTTTGTAATGATTACTTCATTACAAGTTTTTGATTTAGAATGTAGGCAACCAACCCCAAACATAGAAGCAATTGATAAATTTTTAAAAAATCGTTATAATTTCTGGAATGATGATATAGAACATATTCCTTTATTTTAAATCAAAGAATAAACAATAGAAAAGTTAATAAAATAAAATAGAAAAAGTATTTATTATGTCAAGTGATGAAACAAAAAAAAGTTTTTGGAACAAAGGAATAATTTGGTTAATTATCGGTTTAATATTAATATTATTACTAGGAACAATTTTAGTTGCTAATAACATGAGTTTTGCTAATGCCATTTCTATATGTGCTTCAACTGTAGCTATTTTAAGTTTATTATTTACTCAATATAAAAATAGTAATAATATAAAAAAGCAATTAGACAAAGCAGATGAAAGATTAGAAATTCAAATGAATAAAGCTAATACACGTTTAAAAAAACAATTAAATGTTCAAAAAGAAAATCTTAAAGAGCAATTAATACATGATGACAAACAAAAAGTGTTATTAAGTATATATAAAGAATTATCTAACTACCAAGACTCAAAAAAGTCTTTAAACTATAATCTTTTTAGAGGTAATATTCATAATGCTATACTAAAATTTGCATCAGATGGGGATATTATAAAAAATGAAGAACTATCAATATTCATTAATAAACTCTATATTTATATGTATTTAAAAGAAATTAGAAGGGATATATTTAGCTATTATTATATCCCAGAGGATATTAAAAAAATTATAACTGACTACCTAGAGAAAATTGAAAATGAAACATTGAAACGTTCAGGAACTAATAAAGATGATTTTATAAAAATATTATCAAGTTTTATTGAAAAATTTAAAAATGGTGAACAATTAGAGAAAATTGACATAAAATTGTATGGTTTATTAAATGATGTTTTTTATGATGATAAACTAAAAGTTAATGAGGATATAAACAACATTTACAAAAAAATAGAAAAAGAAGTTGGAATAAAAATGATTGAGTAAATGTTTATAATTGTTAACCATAATTTAACCAATATTTTCAATGATAAAATTAGTGAACTGACTTGGAGGGATTTGAACCCTTGATCTTAAGATTAGGATTATTTTTTAAACTCATTAATTATATTTATTTTTAATATACTTTTTTTATATATTATTATTTAAAATTAGGAATGTAATTTATAATTTCCGATAGCTACTTTTTAATATTCTTTTTTTCAATAAATTATTCTTATATTTCCATCATTTTAAACTAATAGTTATCTTTAAATCTAGAAGTTTAATTAACAGTTTCTACAAAAATAATCGAAGTATTCTAAAAACTAGTATTTTATTAAGTGTTTAATCTATATCTCTTCTTATTAAATTATAGTGAACGGACTTGGCGAGATTTGAACTCGCGCTCTAACGATTAGGAGTCGTTCGCCTTATCCAAACTAGGCCACAAGCCCTTATATTATGTATTATACGAAAATTAGTATTTTTAAAAATAAAAAGTAGTTAACGGGCCGGGAGGGATTTGAACCCTCGATCTACGGATTAGAAGTCCGTCGCCTTATCCAGACTGGGCCACCGGTCCATATTAATGTATATATATTTTATTTTTTTATTTACTGAAGTTTTTTTCTTCTTTTTAACCTTATTTATTTTATTTATTGAATAAATAGGTTTTAATTAAAGTTTTTTTTCTGTGGTATCATATCATTGTTGGATATACTTATGATTTACAGAATAATAAATTATTGTACTTTTTAATATATAAACATAACTCTTATATAAATATATTTCTTTTTAATATTTATTTTTAGAGCTAAGTTTTTTCTGCAGAAATAGTTGAAAAATATATTTTGAACTTTTTAATATTTAAACTTAACATTAAAATTAGAATTAATATTATCATAAAAATTATAAAAAAATATTGGTAAATAGCAAAAATAGCTATCTACATGTAAATAGGTGGTTGAGGATTTTTTGTAACTTCTTCAGCTAGTTTTTGAAGTCTTGATTCAATATCTTGAGCTTCTTTTAGAAGTGGCTCATAATCGATATCCATATCAAGTAGTTTATTAAGTCCTTGAACTGCTTCAGCAGCAGCTCGTGGATCAGGATATTGTGTTAGAGTTTCTGCAAGTATACATGTAGCAGGGATATTTTTTTGTGCAGATTGGGTTAATAAAGTTCCTGAAATTCCATTTATATTTCCCATTTGCATTATTGGAAGATCTTTTTCTTTTAGCTTGTCTAATGCCTCTGTTGAGTTAGCAACCGCACCTGCAGGATTCATTTTTTCTCTAACAAGTGCACTATTAAATGTTAGTAATTCTTTGCTGTTATTTTTATCCATCCAGTCAACGATCACATTTGTCATATCAAAAACAACTTCTTGTGGAACTATAAAATCTGATAAAAATAGTACTAATCCTTCTCCTTCATATATTCTAAAAGGATGTAATGCTATACCTTTGTATAATACTGCCAATGGAGGAAAATGTTTTGATTCAATATAACCAATTTCTCTCATTTTTAGGTTATCTACTAATAACCACCCTATTATGTTCCCAATAAGCCCTGCATTTGGGGAACCTTCAAGTACAATTGCATCTTCTATATCTTCTGAAACTATTTTACAACAATCAGTTTTAGTTTCCACTATCATTTGATTCAACCCTATTTTTAAATTTTAATTAGCAACCAGCTCCACCAAGATTTTCACCAGTTTCGCTATTTATATGGATTTCTCCAACAATGACTTCGTTTATAAGTATAGGAACAATATAAACTAATAAGTTATTGTCCGTTTCTTTTAATCTTGGTGTTCCAGCTATTGCTTCTTTTTCTTCAATATATTTTGAAGCAATTAATTGTGCTTCTTCTTCATTTATCATATAATTCCGCCTCTCATGATTATGAATATTTTTAGTTATACTCTATTTGTGTGTCCGTTTGGTTCTACACCAATACCGTCTACTACATTACCATTTTTATCATAGACTTTAACAACCCACATTTGCATAGAACTATCCCATTGTGCATCTCCTGCATATGCTCCTGGTTCTTTAATTACACCTTGAGCTATTTGTTTAGCTTGGGATGCACTCATACCTCCATGGGATGAATCGCCACCGCTTCCAGAATTTCCATTTGTAGATCCTCCACTATTTGATGATGATCCACTTGAGCTACCACTATTACTAGCTCCATTATTATCATCATCATCATTTGTTCCATTTACATCTCCAACTCCAGAAGAACCAGCATCACTAGAACTACTATCTGGAGTATAACCTGGAAGACTAAATATGCTATTATCTGGATTGGTTACACTATAAGCTGTTACTCCAGCAGCTATACATAAAACTATTATAACTGAAATAATTATGTTTGAACTTTTCATTTAATTACCTCTTAGGTTTGGTATTATTATGCTTTTTACAAGTTATTTAATAAGATCTTCTTTTTTTTGTTTATTTTTTATTTTTTTATTCTTATTTAATCTAACTTAACATAATTATACATGATAATATATATTCTAATTACTTAATATATCTTTCTATTGTTCTATTTTATTACTTAAATAATTATTTTTTCTTTTTTAATAGTGTTTTATTTCTTTTTTATCATTGTTTTATTGTTTAAAGTTTATTTTATAGAGTTTTAACTTTATTTTAGATAATTTTTAGATAATTATTATTTAATGGATAACTTATTGTTTAATATAAACTTGTATATTTTAATTATAAATAATATTTTCAATTATATAGTTTAAATTATAATATTATTAATTATATCTAATTTAAATTATAATATATTAGATTGTATAGTTTAAAATCATAAAATTCTTAATTATATCTGGTTTAAATTTTAATAATTTATATTATGAATTTCGTGAATAAAAACAATATTGATTAATCTTTTAATTTGAGTTTATATTTTAATTTGAATTTATAGTTTTTATTGATTATTAATTAATTTTTAATTAATTTTTTTGTATTGCCTAAATTTCATTCATTTGCTTGTTTTTTAGTTATTTTTTCTTATTTTTTCTTTTAATTAACTATTTGATTTTTATTCTTTGATTAATACTTAGCTTAAAATTTTTATTAAAAAACTGTTTTTTAACCAAGCCTAAACTTCACTTTATAATATATAAATGTTTCCTTTTTTTTCAAATGGAAACTTTATTAATAAAGAGTTATGTAAAATATATTTGTTAGTTTCTAATTTTTTATAAATAAAGAGGTGACACATTTGAGCGAAAAAATAGTTATATCTCCTACATCTCGTCAGGAAGGACATGCTGAGCTTGTCATGGAAGTCGATGATGAAGGGATAGTTACCAAAGGAAGATACTTTAGTATCACTCCTGTTAGAGGCTTAGAGAAACTCGTAGCTGGTAAAGCACCTGAGACTGCACCAGTTATGTGTCAGAGGATTTGTGGTGTTTGCCCAATACCTCATACTTTAGCTTCCGTAGAGGCAATGGATGACTCATTAAATATTGAAGTCCCAAAAGCCGGTCAATTGTTGAGAGAATTAACCTTAGCTGCACACACAGTTAACAGTCATGCTATACATCACTTTTTAATAGCTACCGACGTTGTGCCAGAAAACTTATTTGCTGATGCTGTTAACAGTGTTTCTACAATAAGAAAAAATGCACAATATGTTGTAGATATGGTTGCTGGTGAAGGTATCCACCCATCTGATATTAGAATTGGTGGTATGGCTAGTAATATTACTGAATTAGCTAGGAAAAAATTATATTCAAGATTAAAAGCACTAGTTCCTGTTGTTGATGCTCATGTAGAGTTAATCACTGGTTTAGTTGCTGATAAAGAATTCCCAGCAGGATTAGGTGTACATAATCAACCTGTTTTTGCAAGTGATAAAATCTATGGTAAAAGAGAATACTTTGATTTAGATAGATTTACTGAAATAATGCCTGAAAGTTGGTATGATGACCCTGAAATAGCTAAAAGAGCTTGTTCAACCATTCCTTTATATGATGGTGTTAACGTAGAAACTGGTCCAAGAGCAAGAGCTGTTAAGTTTGGAGGCTTTAATGAAAGAGGAGTTGTAGCTCAGCATGTTGCTAGAGCTGTTGAAATGAAATCTCATCTTTCTAGAGCAATTGCTATCTTAGATGAATTAGATACTTCAGCAAATACTTTAGCTGACTTTGATCCTAGAGGAACAAATAAGCTTGGTATTGGAGCAATTGAAGGACCAAGAGGTTTAGATGTTCACATGGCACAAGTTGCCGATGGTAAAACTCAATTCTATAGTGCATTAGTACCTACTACTTGGAATATTCCAACTATGGGTCCTGCTACTGAAGGGTTCCATCATGAATGGGGACCTCATGTTATACGAGCTTATGACCCTTGTTTATCCTGTGCTACTCATGTAATGGTAGTTGATGATGAAGACAAGAGTGTCGTTAAAAACGAAATGGTAAAAATCTAATTAATATATGATTTTAGTAAAGTTAATTATTTAATTTTACAATACAATCATTATTATTAATGGATTATTGAAGGGAAAAACATGCCATATGATGCAGAAATATTAGTTGTTGGATGCGGAAACATACTCTTTAAGGATGATGGTTTCGGTCCAGAAGTTATTAATGCTTTAGAAGACTATTTTAAAGATAAAGAAATGCCAAATGACACCATGTTTATTGATGCAGGAACTGGTGCAACACACTTTATATTTACTTTGCCACATGAAAGTTGGAAAAAGTTAATAGTAGTTGATGTTGTGGAGTTCGATGCAGAACCGGGAACTCTAAAAATTTTTAGTCCCTATGATATGCCAAGAGGAGCATATGAAAATGTTCATTCTTGGCCAGTTGAAGAACCTCTTCATGACTTAGCTAAAGACATTGAAGTAGTTATTGTAGGGTGTAAACCTAAGGAAATTTCTGCACCAAATGTGGAAATGGGCTTATCAGAGCCTGTTAAAAATGCAATCCCTGAAGCCATTGAGATGATTTTAAAAGAAATAGGGGTTTAGCAAATGCTTGCAAGAATTAAAAGATTTTTAGGACTTGGAGGTAAGCCAGAAAAACAAGCTAACCCAATTAAGCCAAAAGATGATGAATCTTCACAACAGGAGGTTGAAAAAGTGGCTGATAAACCAAGAATAGGATATATTCACTTAAGTGGGTGTTCTGGTGATGGTATGGCATTAACAGAAAATTATGACATACTCGCCGACCTACTTACTGATATGGTAGATATTGTATATGGACAAACCTTAGTAGATGTGTGGTATGAAGATGGTAATAACCAAAATAACCCACAAATGATTGATGACATGCCAGAAATGGACTTAGCATTAGTAGAAGGATCTGTCTGTTTACAAGATGAACATAGTATGCATGAACTTAAAAAATTAAGAGAAAAATCTAAATTAGTATGTGCTTTTGGGTCTTGTGCTATGAACGGATGTTTCACACGATTCTCTCGTGGTGGACAACAAGCACAGCCAAAACATGAAGCATTTTTACCAATTGGAGATATAGTACAAGTTGATTGTGCAATTCCAGGTTGTCCTGTTTCTCCAGAGATTGTAGCTAAAACTGTAGTTGCGCTTATTAATGGAGACATGGATTATTTACAACCTATGTTAGATATTGCAGGTTGTACATATAACTGTGGTTGTGACTTACAAAAAAATATTGTTAATAAGTCCCTTTGTACTGGATGTGGAACTTGTGCAATGGCTTGTCAAACAAGAGCTATTGATATGAGAGAAGGTAGACCAGAAGTCAATATAGACAGATGTATTAAATGTGGTATATGCTACACTCACTGTCCAAGAAGCTGGTTCCCTGCAGAACAGATCAATAAGGATTTAGGACTATAGGAGGGTTTAAAAATGGTATTAGGTACTTATAAAGAAGCTGTATCTGCAAGAGCTACTGATAAACAAATCCAAAAAGTCTCACAAGATGGTGGAATAGTAACTGCATTATTATCTTATGCATTAGATGAAGGTATTATTGAAGGAGCTGTAGTAGCAGGACCTAGTGAAGAATTATGGAAACCAGAACCATTAGTTGCTATGACTTCTGATGAAATTCTTTCTGCAGCAGGAACAAAATACACTTTTTCCCCTAATGTATGGGCATTGAAAAAAGCTGTTAGACAATATGGGCTTGAAAAAGTCGGTACTGTTGCAATTCCATGTCAATTACAAGGTATTAGAAAAACACAATCTTATCCATTTGGAACAAGATTCTTAGCTGATAAATTATCTTTAATTGTTGGTATTTTCTGTATGGAAAATTTCCCATTTGCTTCACTTGAAACTTTCATCAGTGAAAAGATGAAATCTTCACCTGAAGTAACTGAAAAAATGGATATTGGAAAAGGTAAATTCTGGATTAATGCTTTAGGAGAAGATATTGGTCTTCCATTAAAAGAAACTCATGGATATGAACAAGCAGGATGTAATATATGTCCTGATTATACTGCTGAGTTAGCAGATGTATCTACAGGTTCTGTTGGTTCTCCAGATGGTTGGTCTACTGTTCTTAAAAGAACTGAAGCTGGTATATCCATTTTCGATCAGGCTGTTGAAGTTGGTATTATCGAAACTAAATCCATGGATGATGTAAAACCAGGTTTACCATTACTTGAAAAACTAGCACAAGGTAAAAAAGACAATGCTAAGAAAGAAAGTGATAGTAGAAGAGAATTGGGACTCCCTGTTCCATTCTAATTCTATTTTCATTTTTTATTTTTATTTTTAAATTTTTCAATATATAATCCTTTTAATATATAATAAATAATATTAAATAATACTATTTTTAAATATCATACAGTTTCATTATATCATAATACTGTTATATATAATATTATTTGTATATCATACTATTTTTGCATATTATACTATTTTTAAATATCATTAATACTTTTATATATTATAATATTATTACATATCATAATATTTTTGACAAAATTGTTATTAACAAAATTATTATAATTACCATTGATTAATAATACAATAAAAATAATATAATAATAATTATAATAATTATAATACTTCTAATACTTTTAATAATTTTAATATTAAAAATAGTCTTATTATTAAAAATAAAAGCATTATTGATCTAAATATTATTATTTAAATAATTTTAACAATTATAAAAATTTTCTATTTTTATAAAATTAAGAAATCTTTGATTTTTTAATTATTAGATTAAAAATGTTATTAATTTTATATATCTTAAAAACTTTATATATCTTAAAAATATAATGCCTATCTTAAAAATATAAAGATTATTAAAAATATAAAAAAGATATTAGCTGAATTCTTATTCAAATTTACATATACTGATTATTTGGTTGTTATAGTACAACTGTCTCCTTCAACAATAACAGTATGTTCACTTTGAGAAACCCAACAATTAGTTTTTTCTTTTAGTGCAGGATATGGATATATTGCCATTGCTTGTGAAAGTTGCCTCATGGAACTATTTAATCGATTTGGATTGAATTTTTTTGTTAACCATCTAATAGAAAATGGCAGTGTATTATAGTTTGTTTTTATTTCACTTAGAACTTTTGTAGTATGTGCCATCCTGAAAGGTTTATCCTTTAAAAATCTAAATATATATGTATTGGGAGTATCGGTTACCCAACCAACCCCATCTGTTGCAAATGGTTCTATAGCTATTACATCTCCTTCTTTTAATTTTGTTGTGCTTTTATCATCAACACTAGGAATTGATAAACCAGAATGTAAATTCCATTGTTCTAAACTATGTCCTGTTAAATTAGATATTGGATTAAATCCATAACTATTTATAGCTTCTTGAACAGCTTTGCCTATCTTACCAATTTCAACACCTGGTTTCACTGTATTAATAGCTGCTTCAAGCCCAGCATCTGAACTTTCAATCATTTCTTTATTTTTATTTATAATATCATCATCATATTTTTCTTCTAAACCTTTTCCAGGAACCATTACTGTTATTGCAGAATCAGCTATATAACCATCAATATGTGCTCCTAAATCTAATTTTACTAAATCTCCAGTAGTTATTTTTGTCTTATCATTAAATGGGGCGGTATAATGAGCGGTCATTTCATTTACAGAAACATTACAGGGGAATGCTATTCCT
Source organism: Methanobrevibacter arboriphilus JCM 13429 = DSM 1125 (assembly GCF_002072215.1). Taxonomy (NCBI): domain Archaea; kingdom Methanobacteriati; phylum Methanobacteriota; class Methanobacteria; order Methanobacteriales; family Methanobacteriaceae; genus Methanobrevibacter; species Methanobrevibacter arboriphilus. The sequence continues at coordinate 227,625 of NZ_JXMW01000001.1, read as the reverse complement.
GCTCCTGCTTTTTCAATTTCATTTTCTACAAATTCTACTAAGTCTAATATTAGTAACTCATCTTTTATAATCTTAATTGCATCTTTTCTGACTTGTGAAACGATTTTTCCAGCTTTTTCATATGATTCTATCATGTTTTCATCTTATTTTTTTATATACTAATAAACTTATTGATTTTGAATGTTCTATTACTATTTAAACTAATTTTTAATAGAACTAAATTGTAACAATATTAAATTATATTACAATAGGAAATATAAGGTACTTAATAAGGTACTAAATATAATTTATTATAATATAATGTATTATGATATGAAATATAATTATAATTTTACTAAATGTAGTAATTATATTTTGCTAATCTGAAGTATATTTAATTATTTATTCTAAAATTCTTACAAAATTTTTATATAGTTTTATTAACAAATATTAGTAATAATAGTCTTTCATATAGATATATAATATATATTAAAATTTTTAAATTAAAATTTTAAAATGAGGTAAAATTATGGCAAATTTGGTATTATCTGGTGTAAATACAATATCAGTTAATCAGATATTCATTGTTGTTATTGCCATCATTGCTTTAATAGCTATTATAATAATAGTTATGCAGTGGAGACGAGTTAGAGAATCTCAAAATAATGTTCGAATAATGGAAACCGAGATTGAGCTTAAAAAAATAAGCATGGTCGAGAAAGATTTGGAATCAAAGCGTTTAATGGAGAATCCAATTCAGTTACCTAAAGAACAACAAGAGAATCTTTCTACTATTCGTAAATCTACATCTGATATAATGGGCGATGTTGGATATTTGCACAGTGAAATTAATGAAAGGTTAGCTAGATTAGAAGCTCAAACAGAGCAAAAAAAGCTTGAAAAGATGCTTAAAGAAATTGAAATTAAGGAAAAACAACTCCTTAAAAAAGGTAAACTCTAATGGGGTGTTATTATGGATGCTTTAGAAGCTTTAGCTGTTTTAATACTTGCAGGTGCAATAATAGTTTTATTATATTATTATTTACAAAATAATACAGAAGCTATGAGTAAAGTTAGAGAATATATTCCTTCCAATGTCCAACAGAATAATGAGGAAGAACAAGTTCCAACTGGAGGTTTAAACATGACTCAAAATGCAAATTCAGATTCAAATACTTCTATGGGAGAAAAATTAAAAGTTAAATTTAAAGACATTGATATGCCTAATTTTAGTACTGATTCATTTTCAAAGAAAATAGATTCATTTTTAGATGAAAAAAGTGATGAATTAATTAAAGATTGGTCTTTAGCTACTAAAGAAGATACTGAGGCTCTTGAAAAAAGATATGAATCAGTTTCTAGAAATGTTGATGAATTAACTAAAAGATTTAATGAATATAGGGAATATACTAATGAAAGATTAGATTCTATCAATGAAAGGTTAAGTAAACTTGAAGAAGAGTAAATAATACAAAAAATAATTTTTTATATCTTATTTTTTATATTTTTTACTTCTATTTTTTTATTTATTTTTATAAAAAGCTTTATATACTATAAAAACATATAGTTTGATGATGACTATTTTTAAGTAGATCTCAAGACTTTTAAAAGTATTTTTTAAAAATTCAAATTTATTAGTTTAGATTTTCTTCTAAAAATAATTTGTTTTTTGTAAACTATTTGTTTAAATAAATTTTCATTCATTTAGCAGGGTGGGGTAGTCTGGTGATCCCGCGGGGCTCATAACCCCGAGAGCCCTAGTTCAAATCTAGGCCCTGCTATTCTAAATTCTTGTCTTTTTTTACTATCTTCTTTTTTTACTATCTAATAAATATAATAATATTTTTAGGAATTTCACAAATTTTTCAAGAATTTGCAAATTTCATAATATTATTTAGGTTAAATATAATAATTTTAATTAAACTTATTAATAATAAAATATATATCTTTTCATGATAGCAAGCTAAAGACAGTTGCTGGTTATTTTTAACTAAGGAAACTCCATCCATCACACAGAACTATAATGTTGAAAGACATATGCTGAGAAGTATGACTCTGGAGCAGAAACGACACGTCTTTTAATGAATGAATATGATAGTTTAATCTTGATTGACATTAAAAGGAACGGTGAAACGGCCATTCTATAGGGTGCAAGGACAAGTTTGCTTTTGATCCTCTGTGGTAGGCAAGGTAGTCCGCGTAGATGAATACTGTAGAAACAGAAGGTGGGTTATTCTTAGCATGCTATCTATAATACTTATTTTCATGTTTTAACTGCTTTATTCAATATTAAGCATAATTTATGAGATATTTATATATTTATAATATTTATACTATTCTTGGCAATTTATTTTTGCCAATTTCATATTTCTTCTATTTTTTTTCTACATAAATAATTATAATAAACCTTCATAATTGTATTAAGCTATGCACTTACTATGTAAATTTTCATAGGGTTTTTTAATATAATAAATGTATTCATAGATTTTATAATTAATACTTTAATATATACATACATCTACATCTTGTATCATATACTAATCTAATAGATGACTTATAAGTGTTTATATATATAAAAAAGAAAAAAAGAAAAACAATATTAAAAATAATTTAAAAAAAGATAGCAAATAGCTATATTAGCTATTTACTTGATTTTAATAGTTCTAATAGTTCTAATAGTTCTAATAGTTCTAATAGTTCTAATATTTCTAATATTTCTAATAGTTCTAATATTTCTAATATTTCTAAAAATTTTGGAATATTTTGAATAGAATTTTATTAATTATTCTATAATCTCACCTTTTAACTATCCTTATTGTATTTTTGGTGAATGTATTCTTTGAAATAGTATTTTTAATCCCTTTAACATATATTCCGTACTTATGGTATGAAATTTTATTTTTTAAGATATTATTTTTACTTCCTAGAATACAAATTCCAATTTTTGAATTTTTATATACAGTATTTATATATACAGTAACACTTTTAGCAGTTTTAGAGAGTATAAGTCCATACTTACAATTTTTCAAGATATTATATTTTATTGTTGATTTAACACTAGAGTATATTCCTTTAATATTAGATTTTAATGTGTTTTCCCTTATTAAAGTATCTTTGCCTATATTATAAATACCATATTTTGCATTTGAATAAATCTTGTTGTTATTTATATTAAGTGACTTTGCTTTATTATAAATACCGTTTTGATAGTTCTGTATTGAAAATCCTCTGATACTTGTTCCAGTAGCATTGGTATTAACTTTTATAGCTGTTCCTTTTTTATTAATTCCTTTTAAATTAACAGTACCATTAGTTCTTAGATTTAAAGGTTTAGATATTGATAGTGTTAATCCTTTATAAGTTCCTTTTGCAAAAAGTATAATGTCTTTAGAGGCAGCTTTGTTAATTATAGATTGTATTGTACTTTTATTCATCTTATTGTTAACTTTCCATATAACTTTAGCATTCGCTACATTGATTCCTCTATTGTTTTCAGAAGATATATGATTATTATCTCCCTCAAACACAGTTTTTACAATTAATTTACCATATGAATATGAAATATAACTAAATTTAGCTATTCCATTAACATTAGTAATGCTATTGCCAACATATACATTGTTCACATAAAATTTAACAACTTTATCAGAAATAGGATTACCATCTTCATCTTTTAAAGTAGCAATCAGATTAAACAATACTCCCCTTTTACCAGTAACAGAATTTATATTTATACTAGTGTTTTTAACTACTAAAATTTCTGAAGTATATAGGGAAATTAAATTTCCTTTAGTATAATTTGCATAATATTCACCAGACAGAATATATTTGCCTAAATTATTTATGCTTAAATCATATTTTGCTAAACCTTCACTTACTACTGCATTAAATCTTTCATCACCTAATAAAAATGTGAAATTACCTCCAGAAATATTATTTCCTTTATCATCAGTAACTAAAACATATAAACTTATATTTCCTTTTATAATTTTAATAGTCTCATTCTTTAGTAAAGTTAATTTTACAGTATCAATTGATCCATTATTGTATATATAATGTCCATCAGTAGAAGCAAAACAATTAGTCATTGTATTATTTTTAAGTTTTAACAATCCATTGTTCCATATTGCTCCTCCTCTTTCTAATACACTATTATTTTCGAAATTAGAATCATTAATATTAACAATACATCTACTAGTATAAGCAGAAGGTGCGGCATTATATATAGCGCCGCCCTGAGTTGCATTATTACTAATAAAATTAGAATTAGCAATATTTAAAACGCTGCTTTCACCACCATAATTGCATATAGCACCACCTTCAGATGCATTATTACTAATAAACTCAGATGCATTAATATTTATAGTTCCCAATGTATTATATATAGTACCTCCCTTAGTTGCATTGTTACTAATAAAACTAGAATTATTTATTGTTATATTATTCCAATTTCCACTACTGTAGATAGCACTTCCGTTAGTTGCAACATTGCCTATAAATTTAGAACCAGTAATATTTATAATACCTGGTGAACCCACAATACCTTTATTACTTATACCAGCACCATAATTTTTTGCAGTATTGTTTGTGAAATTGGAGTTAATAATGTTTAACTTTCCATCATTATAGATAGCACCACCGTCAGTTGCATTGTTATTAATAAAGCTAGAGTCTTTAATACTTACAATTCCAACTGTATTAATATTTATTGCACCACCATAATTTCTTGTACTACCTGTCACAAATGTTGCAGTATTATTTATGAATTTAGAGCTAATGATAGATAAAATACCATTATTAACATAAATAGCTCCTCCAGTTTTTGCTGTGTTGTTTATGAAGTTACAATTTTCTATGTAAGCTGTTGCATTATTATATATTCCTATTGCTCCTGCTTCAGATCCTTTTCCTTCATCGACTACTTTGTTGTTTGTGAAATTACAGTTTATAATTGTTGCGTTTGCTCCGTATTCTCCGTAAAGTACATTTATTGCAGCTGCTCCAGGTGCAGTATTCCCTGAACCTAGACCTAATGCAGTATTATTATTAAAAGTACTATTGGATACAGTGACTCTTGAGTAGATAAGAACAGTACTGTATAATGCACTATTATCATCAAAAGTACATCTATCTATAATTTTATCTCCTTGGTTTCTTTTTTCGCTGTCAAAGAACATTACTGCTCCGCCGTGGCGTGCGTTGTTTCTTGTGAATGTGGAATTATATATTAGTACGTTGTTTATGTTGTTGAGTATGAGGATTGCTCCTCCTGAGCCTCCATCTCCTCCAGGTTCTTCATTTTTGCTTGCAGCAATATTACTATCGAAAATAGAATCATAAACACTTAATTCACCATGGGAAAGTATTGCTCCTCCTCCATAGCTTTGACCTGTTGCTCCTTGGATTGTAGTTACTTGGTTGTTTTTGAAGGTAGTACCTGTTATGGTTGTTGTTCCATTGTTCCAGATTGCTCCTCCTCGTTGTGTTGCATTATTATTTTCAAAGTTACAAGTATTAATGGATAGTATGTTGTTGTTCCAGATTGCTCCTCCTTGTGTTGCTGTATTGTCTGTGAAATTACAGTTTTCTATTTTAGTGTTTGATTTGGAGTTGTATATTGCTCCTCCTTGTGTTGCTGTGTTGTTTATGAAGTTACAATCTTTTATGAGTGCTGTTGCATTGTTATATATTCCTATTGCTCCTGCTTCTGAACCTAATTCTAGGTTGGTTGCTTTATTATTTGTAAAGTTACAGTTTATGATTGTTGCGTTTGCTCCGTATTCTCCGTAAAGTATATTTATTGCTGCTCCTCCAGGTGTTCTGTTCCCTGACCCTGTTCCTGTTGCTGTATTGTTATTGAATATACTATTGGATACTGTTACTTGTGAATATATTGCTAATGCTGCATATAGTGCTGTATTTTCTTCGAATGTACAGTTATCTATAGTTTTAGTTCCTTGGTTTCTTTTTTCATTGTCAAAGAACATTACTGCTCCGCCGTGGCGTGCGTTGTTTCTTGTGAATGTGGAATTATATATTAGTACGTTGTTTATGTTGTCGAGTATGAGGATTGCTCCTCCTGCTCCTCCGTCGCCTCCTGGCTCTATATTATTATTTGCAGCAATATTGTTGTCAAAAATTGAGTCATAAACTTCTAAAGCACCATGGGAAAGTATTGCTCCTCCTCCATAATCTTTATTTGTTGCTCCTTGGATTGTAGTTACTTGGTTATTTTTAAATCTTGAATTATTAATAACTAATGTCCCATTGTTCCAGATTGCTCCTCCTCTTTGTGTTGCATTATTATTTTCAAAGTTACAATTTGTTATTGTTAAAGTACCATAATTAACTATTGCTCCTCCATTTATGTTTGTACAATTTAAAATTGTTAAATTGTGTAAATAAACAATAGAGTTTGAACTTATGTTAAATAGGTATGAAATTGAACTTCCATCAATGTAAGTTTTGTCAACTCCCTTACCTATAATAGTGATACTTCCTCCTTGATTTTCATGAAACTTACTAATTTCAATTTTCGTGTTATTATCGCCTTGATAGATTCCTTCATCTAAATTAATAATGTTCTTATCGGAATCTGTTGATTGATTGATGGCCTTACCTATTGAATTGTAGGGATTATCACTTGATCCATTCCCTGATGAATCACTTCCACCAAGAGAAACATAAATATTATTTTCAGCTGCTGAAACTTCTGATGCTATAACAACACCTGAAAATAAACTTATTATAAGTAAAAAACTTATTATTACCTTATTAATTTTCAATAATTGCGCCCCCTTATTTAATATTTTTAAAATTAGCTAATCAATAATTAAAAAGAAAAATTAAAAAGAAAAAATAGTATTAAGAATATTTTGTATATTTAAAAATTTCATTTTACTGTTAAATTAAAAGCATGATTGATTAACTAGTAATACTATAGACTAGACAACATATATAATTAACTATACCATTATTTAATTGTACTGTTTTTATATTTTATTCATAGTTATATATAATTTATTCATATCTATATGGAATATTCACATTGATATAAATATTACTTCTATTCTATAAATTAATATATATTTTTTATATATTTATATTAATTATTATTTAATTTTTATATAATCATTATTTAATTTATATTTAATTTATATATATTTTTCATTTCTTCATTATTATTCATTATTTTTTATTTAATTTTTTCATGATTTAATGATTTTTGATATAATTATTTATAGTATTAAAATCTATTATTTAATTATGAACATAATTAAAAGGAGAAACAATACAAATCTAAGAAGATTAAATGAGATTCTGAAAGTTTTCAGCAAATATGAGTTTGGTTTTGTAATTGAGAGAATAGGTTTAAAACACAAAATTCCATTTTTTGGGCATTCTAATAAATATGAATCATTAGAGGAACTTGATGAATCATTGCCTGTCAGATTAAGAAAAACATTACAGGAATTAGGTCCTGCATATATCAAATTAGGACAAATGATAAGTACTCGGCCTGATTTGGTTGGAGAATTGATTGCATCTGAGTTTTCTAAAATGCAATCTGATAATCCGACTGTAGAATTTTTAGAAATAAGAAAAATTGTTGAAGAAGAATTAGATAGTCCTATAGATGATATATTTGACATATTTTATGAAACTCCTTTGTCTGCTGCATCTATTGGTCAAGTTCATGTAGCTAAGTTGAAAAATGGTCCTTATGTTGCAGTTAAAATTCAAAAACCAGATATTGAAAATGTAATAAAAAGTGATTTAGCTATAATGAAATTTCTAGCTAAAAGAATTGACCAATATATTCCAAAAGCTAAGCCTTATAATTTTCCCACTATAATTAAGGAATTTGAAAGGTCAATTTTAAAAGAAATTGATTATAATCAAGAATTAAATAATATGGAGCATTTTAAAAAGATATTTGATGATGATGAAACAGTTCATGTTCCAAAAGCATATTCTGAATTTTCAACTAAACGGGTACTTACTATGGAATATGTTAATGGGGAAAAAGTTTCTGATGTTATATTGTCAGAAGGAGTTTATGATAAAAAATTAATAGCTCAAAGAGGAATGAAATCTTACTTCAAACAGATTGTAGATCATGGGTTTTTCCATGCAGATCCACATCCGTCTAATGTTTATATTTTAAAAGGTAATATTATTTGTTACATCGATTTTGGAATGATGGGATTTCTTGATAACGAGTTTCGTGAAAATTTAACTGAATTATTCGTATATTTTATTGAAAAGAATGTTAAAGGAATGATTAATCAGTTATCTTATATGGGAATATTAAACAATCGTGTAAATAAAAAGGATTTAAGCTATGATTTAATGGATTTAATGAATAAATATTATGGAGTAGAGTTAAAGGGAGTTCATGGAGGAATGATGGATTTAATATCTATTATGAGGGATTATGAAGTTACTATGCCAAGAGAATTTGTTTTAATCTCTAAGGGCCTTTCAATGTTAGAAGAAACAGGTATAGAGTTAGATCCAAATTTTGATACAATATCAACACTTGAACCATATGTTCGTAAAATAACAGTTAGAAGATTAAGCCCATTTAGATTAGTTAAATTTATTAAAGATAATATTTTTGAAATTGAGCATATATTAAAGACACTCCCACTAAATATATCTAAAACACTTTATAAGTTAGAAGAAGGCAAGCTACTTATTGAGCTAGAGCATAAAAATTTAGAAAAAATGACTAATAGAATTTCAATTTCAATGATTTTATCAGCATTGCTTATTGGATCTTCACTAGTTATATTATCTGATAAAGGCTTTATGATATTAGGTTTGCCGTTTTTAGGAATTATAGGATTTATTTTCAGTGCTATATTGGGGTTATGGCTAATTATATATACATTAAGAGGAAAAAATTATTAAAATTAAGATTAAAATAAGGGAAGATTAAAATATATAAGATTAAAATAAGAGAAGATTAAAATAAGGGAAGAATAAAATTAAAAAATTATAATTAATATTTTTTATTAAAAGTTTTATTAAAAACTGATAGATTGGAATTTTAGTGGTTAATAGCTTCTTTTACTTTATCAAAAAATCCTTTTTCATAAGTTTTTATCTCTTCACCACTTATTTCAGCAAATTCTTTAAGTAATTCCTTTTGTTTTTCATTTAATTTTTGAGGAACAACTACACTAGCTGTAACATAAAGATTTCCTTTGGAATTTCTCCTCATTATAGGCATACCTTGACCTCTTAAGCGGAATACACTACCACTTTGAGTTCCAGGAGGTATTTTAAGTTCTACTTCACCATCAATAGTAGGAATATCTATAGAATCTCCAAGACTAGCTTGAACAAAACTGATTTGTTGTTCATAATAAAGATTAGGTCCTTCTCTTTCAAATTTTTGATGTGGTTTAACATTAATTAAAACAATCAAGTCTCCATATCCACCATTAAAATCTCCAGCATTTCCTTCACCAGGAACACGAAGACGAGAACCAGATTCCACTCCAGCAGGAATTTTTATACTAATTGTATTATTTTCTCTTACTTTTCCTTTCCCATTACAGTTCTTACATGGGTCTGTTATGATTTTTCCTTCTCCTCTGCATTCAGGACAAGGTCTTACATTCATCATTTGGCCTAAAATTGTATTAGTCACTTGTTTCACTTGACCAGTTCCACCACATGTTTGACATTCTTTAGGATTGCTTCCAGGTTCAGATTTGCTTCCATGGCACACTGGACATTCTACATCATGCATTATAGAAATATTTTTTTCTATATCTTTTGATGCTTCTTCTAAAGTTATATCTATTTCTGCATAGATATCAGATCCTCTTTGAGGACCTCCTCTTCTGTTTCCACCACCAAATCCAAACATTTCAAAGATATTCCCCATGTCAAATCCACCACCAAATCCTTGGAATATATCTTCAAAATTAACATTTCTGAATATGTCTTCATTAGAAAAGCCATCCATACCAGCATGACCAAACTGATCATAAGTTTTTCTTTTTTCCTCGTCAGATAAAACAGCATAAGCTTCACTTATCTCTTTAAACTTCTCAGTAGCTTCTTCATCTTCAGAGACATCTGGATGGTATTTCATAGCTAATTTACGATAAGCTTTTTTTATTTCTTTTTTATCTGATCCCTTCTCTACCCCGAGAACATCATAATAGTCACGCTTTTCTGGCATTTATTCACCTAAAATATAAAATTATTTATAAAATAAAAATTATCAATTTTTTTAAGTTTATTTTGAATATTAACTTCATTTATTAATATTAATCTTATATATTAATATAAGCTTACTTATGAATATAATTTTTTAAATATAAAAATAATTAAAAATAAATCAATTATTAAAAATAAAATTTAGGATATATAATAGCTTTGATTATATTAGTTTTAATTATATTTTAACTACTATATCCATTAACTACTATAATCCATTATTTAGTAATATATTATTTAATAATGTATTATTCAGTATATATCTATTACATTATATATTTTATTTTTATTACAAATATATTTATTTTTTAACTTCATAATCTGCATCAATAGTGTCATCATTGTTAGACTCATTATCTTGGTCTTGATTTCCACCTTGATCTGCTGCCCCTTGTTGAGCTTGCTGTGCTGCTTGAGCTTCTTGATAGATTTTTGCACCTAATTCCTGAACAATTTTTGTTAATTCTTCAGTTTTATCTTTTATAGCTGCAATATCATCACCAGTTATTAATTCACGAAGTTCTTTAACTAAATTTTCAATTTTAGATTTTTCATCATCAGATACTTTATCTTTAAGATCTTCTAAGGTTTTTTCTGCAGTATAAATCATAGAGTCTGCATTATTTCTAACTTCAATTTCTTCTTGTTTCTTTTTATCTTCTTCAGCATGCACTTCAGCTTCTTTAACCTTTTGATCGATTTCATCATCAGATAATTTAGTTGAAGCAGTAATTGTAATAGCTTGCTCTTTACCAGTTCCCATATCTTTTGCAGATACATTTATAATACCATTTGCATCAATATCAAATGTAACTTCAATTTGAGGAACTCCTCTTGGTGCTGGAGGGATTCCTACTAATTGGAACCTTCCAAGAGTAGTATTATCAGATGCCATTGGCCTTTCACCTTGTAATACATGAATATCCACAGAAGTTTGATTATCTGCAGCTGTTGAGAATATTTGGCTCTTTTTAGCAGGTATTGTTGTGTTACGGTCTATGAGTTTAGTTGCAACTGCCCCCATTGTTTCAATACCTAATGAAAGTGGAGTAACATCAAGAAGTACAAGATCTTTAATTTCTCCTGCTAATACTCCTCCTTGAATAGCTGCCCCCATAGCTACACATTCCATAGGATCAATTCCTCTTTCAATATCTTTTCCAATATATCCTTCAACGAATTTTTGGACTACTGGCATTCTGGTAGGTCCACCAACGAGAATTATTTTATCTATGTCTCCTTTTGTCATTTTAGCATCTTTTAATGCTTGTTCCATAGGGCTTCCACATTTTTTAACAATAGGATCAACTAATTCTTCAAGTTTTGCTCTAGTAAGATTGTTTATTAAATTTTTAGGACTTCCATCAGTTCCCATAGTAATGAATGGTAAATTTACTTCACTGGTTAAGGTGGTTGAAAGTTCTATTTTTGCTTTTTCAGCTGCTTCTCTAAGTCTTTGAACTGCTTGATCATCATCCATAAGACTTATACCTGTCTCTTTTTTAAATTCATCAGCTAAATAGTTCATTATAGTATTATCCATATCGGTTCCACCGAGTTGTGTGTCACCACTTGTAGATTTAACTTCAAATACTCCTCCACCAAATTCCATAATGGTTACATCAAGAGTACCTCCACCAAAGTCAAATACCATAATTTCTATTTCATCTGCTTCTTGTTTATCAATTCCATAAGCTAAACTTGCTGCTGTTGGCTCATTTACAAGACGTACAACATCTAAACCTGCTATAGTACCAGCATCTTTAGTAGCTGTTCTTTGATTATCATCAAAATAAGCTGGGACAGTAATAACGGCTTTTTTCACTTCTTCTCCAAGGAATGATTCTGCATCTTTTTTAATTTTTTGAAGAATAAAAGCAGATATTTCTTGGGGAGTATATTCTTTTCCCTGAACTTTAACTTTCCTGTCAGTTCCCATACTACGTTTGATTGCACTAATTGTATTTTCTGGGTTTGTAACAGCTTGTCTCCTAGCTGGCTCTCCAACTAATCTCTGTCCATCTGGTGTAAAAGCTACATAACTTGGAAATGCTTTACCATACTGACTAGCTCCTTCTGCACTTGGTATTACAGTTGGTTTTCCACCTACAAGAACTGCTGCAGCTGAATTACTTGTTCCTAAATCGATTCCTATTATTTTTTCTTTTTTATCTGCCATGAATATCACCTATCTAATTTTTTGTATTACTTTTTATTTTTATTATTTTTTATAAAATTTTATTTTTATTAAAATCTATTAAAATAGCTTATATATTAAAATTTTTTTAATAAGAATTATCATTAATTATAAGATTTATATAAAATAAGATTTATTTATATAAGAGTTATTTTTATATAAGACTCATTTTATGTTATATAATATTTATTTTAAGTTATATGGGAATTATTTTAACTATAAGAATATTTTAAAGTTATATAAGAATTATTTTGATTTATATAAGAGTTATTTGATTTATAAATAAATTTATTTGGCTAATTTATTTTTTACAAACTCTAACTTTTGAATATTTAATTACTTTATCTTTTAGAGTGTATCCTTTCATTAATTCATCAATGATTTCACCATTCTCATGTTCTTCACTAGCTTCTGCCATTAAAGCTTCATGTTTAAATGGATCGAATTTTTCGCCTTCTGCAACTATTTCTTCAAGTCCTTCTTTTTCTAAAGTTGATTTTAATTTGGAATATATTAATTCTACTCCTTCTCTTAATTCTTTTTCAGTTTTAGATTGTTTAAGAGCTCTTTCAAGGTCTTCATAGCTATCTAATATATTCATTATTAAATTTTCATTTGCAAACTTAATGATTTCTTGTTTTTGTTTTTCAGTTTGTTTTTTAAAATTTTCAAAATCAGCCTGAAGGCGTTGAATATGAGACATATATTCACTTATTTCTTCATTTTTGTCTTCAAGGTCTTTTTCTATATTAGCTAACTCATCTATCTTTATTTTTAACTCTTTCTGAGTATCATCAAATTCTTTTTCCTGAAGCTTCATTTTTTCTTTCATTTCTTTTATTTGCTCTTCAAGATTTACTATTTTTTTGTCATTAGCCATCAATTCACCTTTTTTAATAATAATAAAAGAAAGAATTTTGTTATAATTAATAAATTTGATTAATGAATTTATATAGTTTGAAATAGATATTAATTATTAAAATTTCTAATTTATACAATTAAATAATTGTGCAATTAGAAAAAATTAAATGTTTTCGATTATTAAAATTTTGGGTTGAGTTTAGTTTTATTTTAATAATAAAAACAATTATTTTTGAACTCATATTTGGACTTTTTTCTATCAAATTTATTAAAGTAACAAAAAGTTATCTTTCTCATTATCTTATAGTAACAAAAAGTTATATAAATGTTTCGATATATAGTTAATATGATGATTATGATAGGTGATAATTTTAATAATAAAAAAAATAATAAGAGCAACTTTGGCACTAATACTAAAGAATTTATTAGTGATAATGATTTAAACAATTTTAATGCTCCTAATCCTTATAATATTACTGATAATAGTAACCAATTTAATAATGTAGATATGGAAGATATTCTTGATGTCATGGGATGTCGAACTAGGAGAGAAATTATTAATTTGTTAAGGGAAGAACCAAGATTCGTAAGTGAAATATCACAAGAGCTTGAAATTGGACAAAAAGCAATTATTGAGCATTTAAGAGCTATGGAAGAAATTGGAATACTTGAATCTTCTTTTAAGAAGATTGTTAGAGGTAGACCTCGTAAATACTACGATATGCCTAATGATTTCACTATTAACATAACTATAACTGAAAATTCTTTTGATGTTAATATTTCTGAGGATATCCTTAATCTTAAACAACTTCCTTCTGGGGATGAATGGTCTAAGTTATTAGATATTGAAAAAAGAATTGATCAAGGGCATTGGGAGGCTGTTGAAGAGCTTAAAAGTCAAATAAGATTATATGAGAACTTAAAAAATAGAGCAGAGTATATTCTTGAAAGAACTCAAATGAAATGAGTTATATATCCTTTCAATTCATCCATATATGTTTATAACAAATAAATATATATTCAAATTATCCATATATCCTCAATTCATATATCTACTCATATATCTTTATATCAATTCATGTTATTCTTTTTATATGCATTCTTTTTATTATACTATTAAATTAATGTTATTCTATTATTCTAATTCTATTATTCTAATTTTATTTATGGCTATATTTAATGAATTTATTTTTTAATTTTAGAAGATGCTATTATGGCCTGTCCAAGTGAGATGGAACCATCACCTGCACAAGAATTTCTATGCTGAATGAATTTAAATCCTTCTTTTTCAATATATTGTTTTGTAGCTAAAGTAATTGCTTCATTATAGAAAACTCCTCCAGTAGCACCAATATAATCAATTCCAACTTTTTCTGCAGCATCTACAGCTAATTTTGCTAACCCTTCACTAATAGCAACTTGTCCAGCATATGCTATCTCTTTTTTATTTTTTCTTTCTTTTATTAAATCCATTATATCTATAAGTATTTGACTAGTATCAAGGACAGGTCTATTATCCACTTTTTTAAATTTTGGTTGGATGGTTATATCTCCATTTGCACCATATGCATATGATTCTAATTTCATAGAACATTCTCCTTCATAAGTTCTTTTACCGCAAATATTTAAAGCTGCAGAAATAGAATCTAAAATCCTACCTGTACTTGTTGTAATTTGGACATTTAGATTTGATTTGATTTGATTTAAAACATTTTTTATTTCAATTTCTTTGTGTTGGAAATAATAAGAATAGTTAGAAATTAATATATTCTCAAGTTCACTCTCTATTTTACTCTCTTTATAATAGTCACTATTATATAAAATAGAAGCTAACATTCTTGCAGGATATTTAGTAGAAATATCTCCTCCTGGCATTTTTTGAGGTTCAAGAGAAGCTAATCTCTCATAATTAGTTAAATCTGTGTAAAGTATTTCTCCTCCCCAAGCAGTTCCATCTTCACCATATCCTACACCATCAGCAGCTATAAAAATTAATTCATCGATAGAATTGTCAATAGCTAATACTGCACCATGAGCATGATGGTGTTGAACTGGAACAACAGGACAATTGAATTTTTCTCCCATTCCTCTAGCTAAACGTGTTGTAAAAAATTGTGGATGCATATCGCATGCTATTAAATCCAATTTTTCTGTTTTTGTAATATTCATCATATTTTTTATAGCTTCTTGAAGAAATTCATAGGTTTTGAACTTGTTTGTATTTCCAATATGCTGAGAAACATAAGCTAATCCTTGTTTTTGAAGTGTAAATGTAACATCAAGTTCTGGTCCAAGAGCTAAAACATTAAAATTACTTTTTAAGCCTTTCAAACTATTTAAATTACTTAAATCATATGGTTCAGGAACATAACCTCTTGATCTTCTTATAAATGACAATTCATTATTTCTATATCTTATTACAGAATCATCGCAACGATTTATAATTTTCCTATTATGTAAAAGGAAGTAATCAGCTATTCCATAGAGACTAGAAAGGATTTCCTTGTTTTTTATCATCATAGGTTCTCCTGGAATATTTGCAGATGTCATAATGAATGCTGGTTCTTCTGTGTAATCAAAAATAAGATGGTGTAATGGAGAATATGGGAGCATAACTCCAATATTATGAAGCTCTGGAGCTAAAAATTCCGAAAAACCATATTTATCATTCTTTTTTAGTACAACTATTGGTCTTTCTTTTGATAATAAAGAATTCATTTCAAGCTTTGATACTTCAGCGAACTTTTTTATTGTTTCTAAATTTGGAGACATAACTGCAAATGGTTGGTTAGGTCTATTTAATCTTTTTCTAAGTTTTTTGATTGGGTTATCTTCAGTCACCTTAGCCACTAGATGTGTTCCACCTATTCCTTTAATTGCTAATATTTTTCCGTCATTTAATAAACTAACTCCTTCTTTTAGAGGGTTACTTTTTTTATTAGGTATGAGTTCTTTTCTATCTTTATCAAATAGTTTTAAAGAAGGCCCACAATTTTTACAACAACTAGCTTCTGCATGATATCTACGGTCACTTGGGTTTTCATATTCTGTATTGCATTCATAACAAAGAGGAAATTCATCCATTGTTGTTCTACTTCTATCATATGGAACTGATTCAATTAAAGTAAAACGAGGTCCACAATCTGTACATGCTGTAAATGGATATTTATACCTTCTATTATTTTGATCATTCATTTCATCTAAACAATTATCGCAAACAGCTAAATCTGGAGGAATAACAGAAGCACCTGAAAAATTGGACGAACTTTCAAGTATATTAAATCCATCTTGAATTTCAATGTGTTCTAACTTTTTTCCACCTTTTCTATCTTTTTCATTTTTTTCATCTATCCAATTTATTTCAATTGAATTTATCTTAGCTATTGGAGGACATTTATTTTTAAGTGTTTTTATGAAATTATTTACATTATCTTCATTTTCAAATAAAACTATTTCAACAACATTTCCAAGATTTCTAACATATCCTGCCATATTAAGAGCATTAGCTATCCTATATACTGTTGGTCTGAATCCAACTCCTTGCACTATTCCTTGGACTAATATTCTAGCAATTTTCATTTATTGCACCATTGAAACCAATTTTATAATATAATTACTCATAATGGGTATGATGATAATTCATATTGATCATATGATGTTATATTGATTGTTATATTGATTATTAGTTATCTAATTATATTGATATATTATTATATTAATTGTTATCACATTGATTATTTTCTTAATTATATTATACTCTAATCATTATGAAATTTTTAATAAATAATAATCAATAAAACAAGACCTAATTAATAATAATAAAGATCTAATAAATAATAATATTTTAATAAAAATGAATATGATAAATAGATATTCAATAAACTATACACAATAAAATATACACAACAAAATATACACAGTAAAATATACATTAAATAAATTACATATTTATAAAGTAGGGTATTTAATAAAGAAAATTATTCTTTAATATTTTTAATAATAATTTTTTAATAAGATAAATTTTATATTGATTGTTTTATATAATTTTAATATAGTAATTACATTAATATCTATAATTTATAATATTTATAATAATTTACAGTATTATTATTTATATTATTTACAGTATTATTATTTGGATTATAAAGTATTATTATTCATCAAACATTTATTCGATCTTCCTTACATTCTTTATCAACAATTAGTTGTGGTATTATGAGAAAAATCCTTGAAAAACTTTTAAAAGGGGAAATAGATATTGAAACTTGTGAAAGTCTTTTGAAAGCTAATACTATACTAGAATTAGATGAAATAGCTAAATTTGATAATAATAGAAAAAATAGAACAGGATTTCCAGAAGCGATTCTGGCTCAAGGAAAAGATTATAATGATTTATTAGCTATAATTAAAGGATATTTTGATAATAAGGGAGAATATTTTGATAATAAGGAAAACAATGATTTCAATAATTCTATTATTCTAACTAGATTGGATAATGATAAATATGATAAATTGAAAGCGGATTTAGCTTATTTAAATGAAAAATTTGATTTTGAATATAATTATAAGGCTAAAATATTAATAATATCTAATAAAATTATTAATAATGAGTCTAATGATGAGGTTAATAATGACTCTAATAATGACTTTAATAGTAATGAAAACTCTAAAAAAATTGGCATAATAACTGCTGGAACTTCTGATATACCTGTTGGTGAAGAAGCTAAGGTTATTGTTGAACAAGGAGGTTGTAAGGCTATAACTTCTTATGATGTTGGAGTGGCAGGTATTCATAGACTTTTTCCACAAATTGCTAAAATGATTGAAGAGAGAGTTTGTGTAATAATTGTATGTGCTGGTATGGAAGGGGCTCTTCCTTCTGTTGTAGCTGGTTTAGTTGATGTTCCTATAATTGGTGTTCCAACTTCTATTGGTTATGGTATTGGTGGAAAAGGTAAAGCTGCTTTGTATGCTATGTTACAATCATGTGCTCCGGGATTAGCAGTTGTCAACATTGATAATGGTTTTGGAGCTGGAGTTTTTGCTCTTACAATTGCTAAAAATTTAAAATAATTACTTTTTTTTCATCGACATATATTATGGTATTGTTGTCTATTAATCATTTTTAAGAGGAATTGAATTGATTTTTAAAGAATTTAACCCTAACAAACATGATACTCGTAAAGTTGCAGAACTTATTTATTCTGTAGATTATAGAACAAATCTTAAAGTTTTTAGATCTAAAGAAAGAGCAGTTCTAGCTATTGAAACTCTACTCTTATCTGGAAAGAACAATTATAATGAAAAGAGTTCTGAAGATTATATCATCGATCTTAATCATCACAATCAGAAAAATAATACTAACATTACTAATAATCAAACATATAATACTAATAGTAAATCTATTAAAAAAACAAATAATCATGATAATAAGTCTAATTATAATAATAAATATAATGATAGAAAGAACAATAAAATTATCAATGATAAGATTATCAATAATAAAATTATCAATGATCAAAGTATAGATAATCAAAATATAAATAATAAAAGTATAAATAATAAAAATGTAAATAATAAAAATATTAATTCTAATGATTTGAATAATAATTCTAAATTTTATATTATATTGGATGAAAATAATTTTGAAGATAATGAAGACAATATAGTTGGAATAATATCTCTTGTTAAAGGTAAAAAAGGTAGCTTATTAAAAGATATTTTATTAACACTTAAAAATTTAAATTTATTAGATTCCCTAAGATTTTCTTTTATATATATTTTAGATTATTTTGTTTTAGCTAAAACTCTTCCAGATGATATTTACCTTGCTGAAATAGCTATTGATAAAAGTCAAAGAGGTAACGGCATGGGAACAGAGATATTAAGTATTATTATTGAAGCAGCAAGAAAAAAAAGATTTAAACGAGTTGTTTTAGATGCTGAATTTAATAATAAGGGAGCAATAAAGCTATATAAATCTTTAGGATTCGAAATATTTGATAAAAAAAGTATTAAATTGTTTAAAAAAGAAAGGGGAATGTATAATATGGAATATCTATTATAAAATTACATACTTATATTAAATGAACTTACAATATTTAGTAAACTATAATAAAATTGCCATATTTAGTAAACTATAATAACATTGCCATATTTAGTAACTATAATTCATGTCTTCTCTTAAATTCCTCTAATAATTCATCTAGGCTAATTTCTTTGTATGCTAAAAGAAGAAGTGTGTGAAAAATTAAATCAGCAGATTCATGAACGAGTTTCTCATTATTTTTTGATGCAATTATAACCTCAGCTGCTTCTTCCCCTATTTTTTCTAAAATTTTATCCTCAGCTAATTTTTTGCTATCTTTCATTATATTAGAAGTATATGAATCAATCGGGTTATTTTTTCTATCTTCTAGTGTTTCATAAATGTCTCTGATAATTTTTTCATTAGTCATTAAGGATCCTTCTTCATTGTATAAATTATATATTATTTATTGGATATATTGGATATGAATTCTTTAAAGCTATTTTTACTTTATTCATTACTTTCTTGTTCTTCATCTTCTTTGGTCCAATATTTACCAGGCTTCATTTTTTCAGGCATTTTTTTCTTTAAACTTTCTGTAATAGCTATAAGTGGATGTTGTGCATCATCAATAATTTCAATATCATCAAAATTATGTATCCCTGCTTTGTCAGCTGTTTTTTCCATACCTAACTCTAAATCCTTGTTTAGATTAATAACATAACAATCAATTTCATTACATCCTAATTTTCTTGCAGCAACGGCTCTGTGATGTCCATCAACAAGTATCCATCTATTTCCACTTTTTACTACAATAGCTGGTTCAGCTAACCCTCTTTTTAATTCATAAGTCCTTCCTTCTAATTCATCAGCATAGACTTTATCTTGAGTAGGTCTTAAATCATTAGTACTAACTTTTTCTCTTTTTAAATTTGTTTTAATTCCATATAATTGTTCTAAAGTCTTTTTAAAGTAATTTACTTTAGTTGGAGTTGATCGTTCTATATGGGATCTAACCATATCTGTGTTTGTTATTATTCCATTAAGTCTTCCATCTCTACCTACAACTGGTAATCTTGAAATTCCTTGTCTAAACATTACTCTAGAAGCATCATTGATAGACATATCTTGTTGAGCAACTACTACTTCAGTTGACATAATATCTTTCACTAACTCTTCCCATTCTTTTAATAATAAGTCAAAAGCAGTAACTATTCCTACAATATGTTCGTTTTCATCAATAACTGGAAATCCATCGTGACCAGTATCTTTCATTAATTTTATAACATTTGCATTAGGTGTATTAGGATTTACACTAATAACATCCTTTGTCATATAGTTTTTTACTAAAGATTTTCCACTCATTTTTCTATACTTCCTTCAATTATTAATTTTTAAAATAGCTATTTTTTCCTTCAATTCCTATTTAATTCAATAATTTGCTATATTAATAATTTTTATTCTATTTAAGTAATTCTTTTAATATTTTTACAGTTTCTCCAGGATCTGCTTTTCCTCTAGTTAATCTCATAACCTGACCAACTAAGAAGTTTAAGGATGCTCCTTTACCTGCTTTATAATCTTCTACAGCCTCAGAATTTTCTTCTATGGCTTTTTTAGCTGCATTTATTACTTCATCTTCTTTTACAACACCTATTAATCCCAAATTTTCAGCTATTTCCTTTGGAGGTTTCTTATTCTTAGGCATTTGTTCAACTATTCTTTGTCCTGCTTTTGTTGTAATCTCTTTATCTTTAAGAAGTTTTAATAGATCTATAATATTATTTGGACTTATTTCACTATCTGCAAATTCAAGTTTATTATATGTTAAAACTCTTTTAAGTTCATCTCTCATCCACATTGCAGAAAATTTTGGATCTATTGATTTAGCTACTTCTTCATAAGCATTAGCTAATTCAAGTTCTGAAGTTAATGTTTTAGCAGTTTCTTCATCTATTTTATATTGTTCCATGAATCTATTGACTTTATGGTGAGGAGCTTCAGGCATAGATTCAGCTACTTCTTCAAGTTGATTGCTTTGAATCTTAATTGGGGGTAAATCTGGGTCTGGTATAAATCTATAATCATCTGCGTCTTCTTTTGTTCTCATACCTACGGTTATCATTTGAGATTCTAAGAATGCTCTTGTTTCTTGTTTTACTTCAACCCCTCTTTTTATTAAATTTTTTTGTCTGATCATTTCAAACTTAAGTGCTTTATATGCACCTTTTATAGAGTTTATATTTTTAATTTCTGCTCTATTTCCTCCTTCAAGGGATATATTGACATCTGCTCGCATGGTTCCTTCTCCACGAGCACATTCACTATAATTTAAGACTCTAATTAGCTCTTTTAAAAATTCACGAGCTTCTTCTGGGGAATGCATGTCTGGTTCTGTAACAATTTCAACAAGAGGAATTCCAGACCTATTAAAATCAACTATTCCAAAATCTGGTTTAAATTGACCTGGATCTTCTTCCATATGTATTTCACGTATTCTGATTCCATTCAGATCTCCTTCATATCCAATTGGAACTGAAGTTCTTTGATAACCAGAAGGTAAATCTGGATAATCATAATGTTTTCTCATGAAATAGGTTATACTTTGGTCTATTTTACAGTTTAACATTAATGCTATTGTTAGGGCATTTTCTAAAGCTTTTTCATTAGTTGGATATGGTTTTGCTCCTGGTTGATTTAAACAAACTGGACAAATGTTTGTGTTTGCTGAAGCATCTTTATAGTTTGTAGGGCAATCACAAAATAGCTTTGAGTCAGTTTTTAGCTGTACGTGAATTTCAAGTCCACATTTCATGTCAATAATAATTCCTCCAATAATTAGAAATACTAATTAGAATTAATAATATATAATTTTAAACAATTTAAACTATTTAACTAAATCATACTTTTAATTTATTCACATCTTTAATTTATTTTCATCTTTAATTTATTTTCATCTTTAATTTATTTTTGATAATATTCTATTTAACTATTTTATATATTATAAATTTTTCCAAATTTAATAATTTGAATTTAATAATTTAAGTTTAATAATTTAAGTTTAAAAAGTTAAGTTTAATATTTATCATTTAATGATTCTTTGATATATCTTTTTATAAAAGGATCTAGATTGGACATATATTCGCTTTCTTTTTTTCCCAGCTGTTTTTGATCTGTAAATGTTCCTTTTAATTTTCTTCCTGCCCAATAAACTTCTTCTTCAACTCTTTTTCCATATTTTGTTCCAAACATTTTAAAAAGAGGAAATTTTGTTATACCATTAGCTCCACTTAAAATTAAGGGACCAATATTGGCTAGATTGTCTGTCCAAGTACCACATATTATTTCAATATCTGGAAAAACAAGTCTTATTGTGGATACTACTCCTGCATAATATAAAGAGGCAGGTTGTGATGATTTTTCAAATTCTGTGTCTTTATGAGGATTTAAAGAATAAAATATTACTCTATCAATTTTATGATTTTTAATGTATTCAATTAAATATTCAATATCATCAGGAGTCTCACCTAGTCCTAAAATCACAGTAATCGCTTTTTTGAAACCTAGTTCTCCAGCTTTATCCAACATATTTCCAATTTTATCTAAGGGTTTGCTTGGACATAGTTTATCATGCAACTTGGGGTTGGCTGTTTCAACTGCTCCAGTTATACCAATAACTTCTTCTCCATATTCCTCTAAATCATTTGTTATACCAATATTTAACCATACTTGATTGTTTGTTATATTATATATTTTTTTTGCTATTTCTTTTATTTCTTTTATTTCAAATGATTCATATCCTCCAGATAAAAATTCTATATTCCAATTTAATCGTTTACACATTTCTGCTTCTGCTAATATACTTTCAACTTTTCTTCTAGCTTTTTTAGGATCTTTAATCTTGTTTTTTTGTGTACTCATATAACAAAAACTACAATCTCCTTTTTCACACCACCATGATAAGAATATTGCTCTTTCTAAACTTATAGTGTTGTATCTTTTTTTTAAACTAAGTTTATTAGCTTTACTGATTAAATCTATAACTTCAAAGCTTTTTATTTTATTTATATATGTCATTTTGTTTCCTTTTGTTTTATGTTAACTACTGTTATTTTATATAATATTATTATTTAAAATATATTATTTAAATTATTAATGATATAAATGATAATATAATATTAGCTAAAATGGTAATATTACATAAAATAATTACATAAGATATAGATTATAATAATAAACTAAAATACTAGATTAAAATAATAGGTTAAAATACTAGATTAATACAATAGGTTAAAATAATAAGTTAAAAAATAGATTAAAAGAATATATTAAAAGAATAGATTAAAGAATATCTAAAAATTTATAAAGTTAATAATATAATAATATATATTATAATAAACTGATAAAGTATTTTATAGTTATATAAATTGTATTTTATAAAAAGATATTAAAGGGATTTGATGGTATATTGTAGATATTGTGGGACTCAAAATAGGGATGGTACTTTAAAATGTATTAAGTGTGGTAAACCTTTGAGTTTAATTCCTAATGATTCTCACCCAAACTCAATGCAAGATTCATCTAGAAATCATTATTCAAAAGAGGATGATTATAGGAAAAACAATAATTATGGAAAAATCGATAATTATGGGAATAATCGTAATAATCATGATGATTCTATTAATTCTGATGTTTCTAATTATCATAGGAGTCCAATTAAGGATAGTTATATGAGGAAAAATCAAGAATTTGATAATTTTGAAAATCCTTCTAAATATCCGGTTAATCTAAATAAAAATCAAAATAATGATTATTATTCTCAAAATTATAGGAAAGAACCTGTAAAACCAGATAAAAACTCGGTTGAATGGGATGTTGTTATAGCTACTGCTTTAATGGTTATTATTTTAACTGCAATACTTCAAAGAATCTTTCCTTTTATGGCAATATTCATATCATTAATAATAGGACTAATATACATATTAATAGCTACTAAATCTAAATCAAGCCTTTTTAAAGCTATTCCATTAACAATTATAACTATACTAGCTATTTCAGCTTATTTCAGTATTTGAATATTTTTTTTAGTTTATAATAAGTCTATTTTAATTACTATTTCTTGATTTAAGATTTTTAAAAGATTTTAAATTTTTGCTTGGTTTATTTAATTATCAAAAAGTTTATATATGATGATTATCAACCTATGTAATGCTGTCTAAAGCTTCAATGATTTTAGACATATGCTATCATCATGCCCGATTATAGGCGTGGGTTTTCATATGCCGTCGTAGCTCAGTAGGTAGAGCGTTCGGCTGTTAACCGATTGGTCACAGGTTCGAGCCCTGTCGACGGCGTTTTTGGGCCCATAGCTTAGCCAGGTAGAGCGCCCGGCTCATAACCGGGCGGCCATGGGTTCGAATCCCATTGGGCCCATTGATATAAGCTTTAATTTGATTATTTTAGATTATTGGGTAATTTTAATAAATATAATTTTAAATAAATTAATAATAATCTTAATTGTAGTAATCTTGTTGATAAAATATATTAATATTGATATATTAATAAATATGAATATATTAATAAAATAATCTTAATTAATAATAATTTTATAAATTTAATATTATAAAGTGTTATAATAGTAATGTTTATAAGTTAATACAATAATACTATTATAAGTTTACTAAATTTTTTTATTTGCTCCGGTGGTGTAGTCCGGCCAATCATTTCGGCCTTTCGAGCCGAAGACTCGGGTTCGAATCCCGGCCGGAGCATTTTTATCATTTGTTCAATATATAATTCATTTAATTATATATTTCATTTATTTGTTATGTAATTTTTTCAATGAATTATATTGTGTTACATTTATGTTTTGAAGATTCATGGGACAAACCTCCTTCTTATCTAAAGCGGGGGTGCCCGAGCGGCCAAAGGGGACAGGCTTAGGACCTGTTGACGCAGGTCTACCAGGGTTCGAATCCCTGCTCCCGCATTAATCTTTAAATATATAAATACTTTAAATGTTATAATGTCTTAAGTAATCTAATTTATTATAATGTTTTTAATTAATTTAATGTTTTAAATAAGTTAATTTTATTTGTTATCAATGCCGGGGTGGGGTAGGCGGTTATCCTACGGGACTGTGGATCCTGCGACTCGGGTTCGAATCTCGGCCCCGGCCCCATTTTTATATAAATTAGTTTTGCTATTGTTTATATTATTTTTATTCATTTTTATTTATTATTATAATTTTATTCAGGTTTATAATAGTTCAGGCTTATAATAGTTATTATAATAGCTATTATAATTATTATTAATAAACATGATTTTATTAATAAATATGATTTTCATGCTTTTTTAGGAAAAAGATAACTATATATACTATCTTCAATATATAACTCCTTGTTAAACCATATATTGTTAAATGATAATAAGATAAAGATATATTTCATGGCTGCTATTTAGTTTAATTATTCCTTATTTTTCAGGTAATAAAAATTAAAATGATAGTATTGTGAATATCTTAAAAATAATTTTATTCATTCTATTTTTGCTGATGTTTATAATATTATAGTCATGAATATGGTTTAAGGAGGTATTTTATGCAAAATAAATTTATAGCATTAATAATAGTTATTATAATTGCTATTTGCGGAGTTTCAGCATTTTTATTAACTCAAGGTACTGATAATGAAGTTAATAATATGACTGATAATAGCAGTTCAAATAAAACTGTTAACAATGTTACTAATAATAAGAATATTAATAATCGAAATACAAACTTCAATGGAAATACTGATGAAAACAGTGTCACTGCTTCTTTGAATGGCCCTGAATATTCTGCTGAAGGAAAAACAGTTAATTTAATATGGAAAATTACAAATGATGGTAATACTACCATTACTAACGTTCTTGCAGAGGATCAATCATCTTCTAATAATTTTGGAAGCTTAGCTCCAGGAGAATCTAAAACATATTCTGTGTCTTTAAATATTCCTACTTTAGCTCAAGTTAAAGAGGATTTTGGTCCTGATGCAACTGTCTCAAATCCATTTTCTATTGGTGGATATTCTATAACTTATGTACTAAATGGAGAGCAATTCCAATTTAACTCAAATTCTCTTGAGATTAAATTAGTTTAATACTTTTCATTCTATTAGAATATTTTATTTCTTTTTTTATTTCTTTATTTTCTTTTTTATTTCTTTTCTCATTATTTTTATTTTATTTTTCTTATTAATACTCATTTAAATTTATTCTCATTTAAATTTATTATTTAAATTCATTAACTTTTAATTTTTATTATTTTTCAAATATTGTTAATTAAAATATTACTTTTCATTAGCTAGGAAAAATTTAAAGTATATCATGTTAGATATTATAATTTAGATATTATAGTCATTATTAAACTGTTTATTTCATTAGGATTATTTCATTAATTATCATGTTATTATAAGATTATTCTATAATTATTATTATTATAGAATTATATTATAATATTTATTATAATATTGCTGTGTTGGTAAGATGGCTAAAAAAGGTTCAGCAGAAGAAAGAGATTTAGTTCACAAATTATGGGAAAAGGATTTTGCAGCTATGAGAGCTCCAGCGTCAGGTGGAGCTACCAAAAGACCTCTTCCAGATGTTTTAGCAGGCAATGGAAAATTATATCTTGCAATTGAGGTCAAAACTACTACTAAAGATAAAATTTACATTGATTCTCCTCAGATTGATGCTCTTTGTGAATTTTGTGATATTTTTGGAGCATCTCCTTTTTTAGGAATTAAATTTAAATATACAAAATGGCTATTTTTATCTCCAGAGAAAATAGATAGAACTAGAAGTAATAATTATAAGATAGAAAAAGATGTAGCTTTGAAAAATGGTCTAGAACTAGATGAAATTATAGGTATCGATAAACAAATTAAATTTTAGAAATATAACTATGTATCTTATAATATGGTTAATATAAATCAAACTTAATCAATTTAATTAAATTCCTTTTTATCATTTTAATGGCTTATTTTTTAGTATTAATGGATATTTTAGTTAATTTATCATTGTTACTATTTTTAATGGGATTAATCTCTAATTCAATTTATTAGCTTATTTTTAATATTTTATGAAATATTCATTATTCTAAATTTTATCAAAACATTTAAATATTAAGTTAAACTAAACTTTCAATGTTGCCAAGGTAGCTTAGCGGCGAAGCGGTGGACTGCAGATCCATTACACGGGAGTTCAAATCTCTCCCTTGGCTTCAAATTTATTATAAAAAACCATTACAATGTTCATTTTTGTTTTGTAGTTGGGGTTATAGTGTAATCTGGCATCATCTGGGACTCCAGTTGTCTTTGAAGAAAAAAACGCGTAACTGACAGTATGATGATCAACATCGTATAGTATGATGATCAATTGGAGTACTGAGACATGAGAAATCCCAGGATCGGGGTTCAAATCCCTGTGACCCCATTTATTTATTTTTTACTAAGGACTATTTTTAAAAATAATAGCTAATTTTCATTGATGATTATTTTCAAAATCTATTTAAATATTAAATTAGATAATAATTAAAATATATAATAATTTAATTGCTTGCTTTTAAATGGTTTAAATTGTTATTTTAATTTTAACTAGTATGCAATATTATTAAACTATATATATTATAATTGTGACGAGTATTATATATAGTATTATTATACATTATATTATTATAAGTTGTATTATTATATAATTATGTATTAGTATTATTATATTGAATATCATTATGAATATTATTGAGGATTTTTATGGAAAAAATAAAAAATATTTTTTGTATTGAAGGCTTTGGGGCTGACTCTAATTGTTATTTGTTTGATGATATATTAATCGATACTGGAACTGGTATAAAAAAAGATTATTTATATCAAAAAATTAAAGAAGCTAACTATAGTATTGATGATATATCTATGATTGTAAATACACATTGTCACTTTGATCACGTTGGTGGAAATTATTTATTTCCTAATGCTAAGGTTCTTATTCATGAAAATGATGCTGAATCAATTAGATCTGGAGATCTTTCATCAACCGCAGGCTTTATTTTCGGAGAATCTATTAGGAGAAATGATGTTGATATAGAACTTAAAGAAGGAGATAAAATATCAAACTTTGAAGTTCTTCATACTCCAGGCCATACTAGTGGAGGAATTTCTCTTTGGGATGGTGAAATACTTATTTCCGGAGATACAGTTTTTTCTAATGGTGGTTTTGGTAGAATAGATATTGGTGGAAATTCTAATGATATGGCTGAATCTATTGATAGATTGAGCAAATTAGATGTAAAATATCTCTTACCTGGACATGGTCCTTGGGTTAATAATGGTAAAAGACATATAGAACTAGCAAGACAAATGTTTCAAGGATATTAGTTATTATTCATAACTATTATTCCTAATTATTATTTATAAATATTATTCCTACTTATTATTTATAACTATTATTTCTAGTTAATATTATTTCCAAATGTTTGAATAATAATTAATGACAAAAAAATATTAAAATATTTCTCTTATTTTTATTTCAATTTTACTATTTTACTTATCCTTGATTTAATTAATAGTTTCATCATTTTAAATTTAAAAAAGTAATTAACTTATTGTTTAAGCAATGATTATTATGATATTTTCATGTGCTGTTTAATTTTTAATAA
Organism: Methanobrevibacter arboriphilus JCM 13429 = DSM 1125; assembly: GCF_002072215.1. Lineage (NCBI taxonomy): Archaea > Methanobacteriati > Methanobacteriota > Methanobacteria > Methanobacteriales > Methanobacteriaceae > Methanobrevibacter > Methanobrevibacter arboriphilus. The sequence goes on along the minus strand of NZ_JXMW01000001.1, from coordinate 198,630 downwards.
TATTAAATATCTTACATCTATATATTATATCTACTATATCATCTATCTATATGATTATATCATATAAATCACAATGTATAACACACATTATATTAGATGATTGTTATATTGTCTAATCATATAATCTAAATATAAAATATTCTTAATTATTTACTTGATATTAACTATTTATATATTGATAACCATTTATTTTATTAATCTTTATTCAATGTTATTAACTATTTATTTGATTTTATTATTTTATTATTTAATTTTATCTATTTCATTTTATTATCTATTTCATGAATTTTTTAGCCGCTTTTTTAAAGTTACCTCTTTTTACAAGTATTGAGATTTTATTCCCTTTGTTTAAGACTGTATCAGGTTTTGGAATAGTTAACTTACCTCCATGATAGGTAGCAATTATCATGTAATCATCAGTTGGAGAAACATCAGATACTTTTTTACCAGTAACTTTCTCATTTTCTATAATCATATCAAGGATTTCTGCATTGCCTTTTCCAAAAGCAGTTAAATCAGCTACATTGGGGCGGGTTATAATCTTTTCAAGAAAACCTGCTGCTGTTATTTCAGGACTTATTACATCATCTATTCCAACTTTTCTGAAAGCTTCTTCGTGATCAGGGTTACTTACTCTAGCTATTATTTTAGGTATTCCATAATCTTTAACTAATATAGATGAAAGAAGATTAGCTTCATCATTTCCAGTAGCTGCTACAAAAAAATCAGCATCTTGTATATTGGCTTCTTCTAATGTTTTTGTATCAGTACCATTTCCACAGATTATTAATGCATCTAATTCTGCAGCTGCATCATTACATAAATTTTCACTATTTTCGATTAGAGTAATATCATAACCATCATTTATTAGAAGGTCTGCAAGTGTGAGTCCTACACGCCCACCTCCCATTATAATAACATACATTCAAACACCTTGATTATTATACACTGATATTAATAATTTTTTATAATAATTTATAATAATTTATAATATTTTTAATAATATTTTGTAATTTTTATAATAAATTATTAAATTTATAATTTTTTATAATTTTAATTTGACAATGATTTTAAGTCTATGTTTATTGATGTTAATAAGCTTTTTTGTTATTATTAATTTTAGAATATTTTTTATTTATTTTAATAAGTTTTTTTAGGAATTACTCCTTTAAATATTTCAATAAAACTTCTTAAAATTACTAGTACGGGTATTATTTCCAGACGACCTATCCACATGTTAAATATTGTAATTATTTTAGCTCCAATAGGCATTTCTCCATTCACAATTCCGACACTCAGTCCTACATTTCCCTGTGCAGAAACTATTTCAAATAAAGAGTTCATTCCATCATAACCATAGAATACTAATACAGACCAACCAATAACAATGAATATCAGATAAAGAGAGATATATGAACTTGCTTCTCTAACTTGAGTTTCTTTTAAATTTTTGTTAGATAGTTCCATATTTATTACTCGTCCTTCTGGAGAAATTATATTTATTATATTTTTGTATATTCCTCTTAGTAAGGTGATTACTCTGATTATTTTTACTGCACCAACAGTAGAACCTGCTGCACCACCTATAAACATAAGAACTATTATAATAACTTTTATAAATGCATTATAATCTGTAAAATATCCAGAAGGATTTATACTTGCTCCTGTTGTTGTTATAGCAGACACTACACTATAAATAGCATCTATAGGGAGTATGTTATTAGCTAATATTAATAAAAGACTTGCAACAATTATTACTCCTATCATAGCTTTAAACTGTATGTCACTAAAGATCGATTTTCCTCTTGTTTTAATTGCTTGATAGTGAGATAGAAAACTAGTTGCCCCAATTATCATCATAATCATGGATATTATATAAAATAAATCATTATTATAAAAACCCATATTAATATTCTTAATAGACATTCCTCCAGTAGATATTGCAGTAAATGTATTGTTTACAGCATCAAAAACTGGCATTCCAACTATAATAAATAATAAAGTTCCTATAATTGTGTAAATTAAATATATTTGGAGAATCTTTTTTAATGTGTTGGCTATACTGGGTTTTATTCTGTCTTCTCTAGCTTCAGATTTATAAAGACGAGATGCAGCGGTTCCTGAATGGATTAAAACTCCAATCATTATAACAACAACTCCCAATCCCCCTACCCACTGTTCAAGGCTTCTAAGAAATAGTATGGAGTTTGGTAAGATTTCTACATCTTGGAATATTGTAAATCCACTTCCTGTCCAAGCAGACATATTCTCAAAAAAAGCATTTATGAATGAAATATCTAAACATATGTACATTACTAGAGCTCCAATAAATGCAGCCCAAAGCCAAGCTAATGAGGATACAATCATCCCATGTTTCAACCTAACTCGATTACATTTAGGATTTATTCTTCCAAGTAATGTTCCCACACCTAATGATATCAAAGAAGGTATTATAAACCCTAAAAGATAAATATGTTCTCTATATATTAAGGCAATAATTATTGGTAATAGTATTACTATTCCTACTCCTTGCATTACTTTACCTAGATAATATAATGCTATATAAATATCTCTTCGGGTAATATATTTCATCTTTAATCATTTGATTTTTATATATAAATATCTTATTATTTTATTAATTATATTATAATTATCTTAATTCATATCTCAAATATATTTACAGATTTAATATATTTAAAAATTTGACATTTATCTTAAGATTTAATATTATCCTAATATTTACATATCATTGCATAATTGTTTAGAATAATCATATATTTTATAATAAGTATATATCATTTAGAATAAGCATAAAATATTGTTTATAATAGTATCTAAATGAATAAAAAATATAAAAATATAATTAAAATTAAAAATAGAAAACTGTTTAAAATCAAAATATTAAAATCAGATCAAATAAAATTTTTTAAATTACTGATTTAAATTAGCTAGTTTAATTTATATTAAAAATAAGTAGGATTATTTAGTCTATTGAGTATTTATTATGGATTTTAATATTTATCCATTTTAATGTAATTTCATCTAATATATAAAATTTAATAATATTTTAATTTAACAATGTTAAGGTATATTATTAAATTTTATATATTATAATATAGCTTTATGATTATAATTCCTTGTAAAATAATAATAACAAATATATTAATAAATATTAGTAATAATGTACTAATACTTTATTAATTCATATTTATCATTTTATTATTTTATAAAATCAATGAAGTAATATTATTCTACTACTTCTCCGAAAGCGAACTTTCTGCGGGTTGCATTGACTTTTACTTTTACTTCTTGACCAACTTCGGTTCCAGGAATGAATATAACAAACCCATCTACTCTAGCAATACCGTCGCCAGTTTTACCTTGGTCTTCTATTTTAACATCATACTCTGTACCGACTTCTACTGGGCAAGAGAATTCTTCTTGTCTATTATAACTATCTTCAAACATTTTAATAACACCTAGTTTTGGATTAGATATCACTAATCCTTAACTTCAATGCAAAAGTAGTAATAACATAAAAATTTATCATACAACCAATTTAAATTATGTAATAAAATAATTAATTAAAAAAGTATGAATCTATATTCAGTAAAATTAGTATGAATTTATATTCAATTTTATTTTTAATGTCTTATATTATTTTAAGAAAAAATTTAATTAATTCAGAATAAAACCTATGTATATATTATCTATTTTATGCATTATTAATACAATGTTTTTTGACATATATAAATATTTCTATTTTATAGCATTTTTTTTATAACATAACATTAAAATATTTATTATAAATATTGATTAGTTAATATTAATCATAGAATAGTATATAAAATATTTTAGAATACTTTAGAATATTTTAAAATATTATCTATTTTAGATTGAGAATAATATTTTAAATAATAAAATTTGTTTATAGAGATAATACATATAATGTTATTTTGCTTTATTACTATTTATTTTATAAAGTATTTAATTTATAATAAAATTATAATTGTTTTTATAATAAGCTTTTCTTTTATATTAATCTTTTTTTATATTAATCTTTATAATAATATTTAATCTAGTAATTCTATAATATCTATTAAATTTTTTAATAATATTTAATCTATTATTTTTTATTTAAATAATAATTTATTTATAATGATTATTTATTATATAAATATATAAATGAATTTATAAAGTTATAAAAGCTATACTTATAAAATTATAAATTAATAAAGATTGTGAATATAATATATTTATATAATTATATTATATAATGATAATTTATTAAAAAGTAATGATAATTTATTAAAAAGATATTTTTTTTATAGACGTATAACATATTAAATATAATGTTTAACTGTGTATATGATGTGATGTGCTTATGAAACATAAAACTGTTATATTTTTAGCTATTGGCTTAGCAATAATGGGAGTTATGCTATATTTTATTGGCATAGACCAGGTAATCGATGCTCTTAAGTTAGCTAATTTTTGGTTTATTTTATTAGCTATATTAATTCAGTTTTTCATTTTTTATCTGTATGCACTTCGGTGGAATATAGTAAATAAAACTGCCAACATTAATACAACAGTTAAAGAGATCATTCCAATGGTTTTAGTTGGCATGGCGATTAATAATATAACTCCTAGTGGTCGTGGTGGTGGTGAACCAGTTAGGGCATATATACTTTCTAAACATGTTAATAAACCAACTGAAGAGACTTTCGCTACAGTAATAGCTGATAGGGCATTGGATACATTTCCTTTTCTTGTACTTGCAGTGATTACTATAATTGCTGTTATGGTATATTTTTCATTAAGCAAATTAATTTTATCAATTTTAATCATCTCAGTTATAGTTATTACAATTGCTTTTATTCTTTTAGTATATATGTCAATAAATCAAAAAGCTGGAGAAAAGATTACAGCATGGATTGTTCGCATTATTAAAATTTTTTACAAAAAAATTGATCCTGAAACATTAGAAAATAAAGTTATTAAAGCTATTGCAGGATTTCAAAAAACTATGAAAAGAATGTTAGCTGATAAAATGATTCTTTATTATGGTTTACCTCTTTCTTTTTTTATTTGGGCTGTTGAAATAGCACGTGTTTTTGTAGTTTTTTTAGCTTTCGGTGCTAATGTAGATCCAATTTTAATAGGTGAAGTCTTTATTGTTGCTAGTTTAATTGGTATGATTCCTTTACTTCCTGGAGGTATTGGTGCCGTTGATGGAGTTATGATTCTTTTTTATAGTTCAGCAGGAATTCCCCCTTCTATAAGTGCAGCAGCAACTGTTATTGAGAGACTTATATCTTTTTGGATGCCAACAATGATTGGATTTGCTATACTTCCTCATTATGGCTCTTCTGTTCTTGATAAGATAGGTACTACTAGTATTAGTGAAGAAAAAACAGCTAAAGAAATTATTGACGAGTTAGATTATATTGAAGATATTGATGAAGAAGAAATGAAACCTGAATAAATTATGCTTAAAATAATTAACTTAAAATAATTAATACTCACAATAATAAATAACACTTTAAATAAAAAAATAATAACATTTTAAATAAAATATAAATAACAAAATAAATAACAGAATAAATAATAAAATCAATAATATTTTAAATAAAATATATTTTAAATAATAAATTATTAACGGAATATTTGATTAAAAATTAATAGAATAAATTAATTAGACTAAAGTTAAATAGAAAACTTTATTTTATAATAAATGAAATTCTAAATTGGTGAAATTTATGCAATTAAATGGTGTAGATATAAAAGATACTTATGCGGAAGCTTTTGGAATAAAAGTTTCTAGATTACTCGTAACTGCAGCAACTAAAAAATTAGCTCTTGTAGCAGCTACTGAGGCTACTGGTTATGGTACTTCTGTAATTGGATGTCCTGCTGAAGCTGGAATTGATGGTTATGTTTCTCCACTTGAAACTCCTGATGGAAGACCTGGTTACACTATAATGATTTGTAACTCTGGTAAAAAAAAGTTAGATCATGAACTTCTTGAAAGAATTGGTATGGGAATATTAACTGCTCCGACTACTGCTGTATTCAATGCATTAGAAGATACTGAAGAAGTATTAAAAGCTGGTTTCAAATTGAAATTTTTCGGTGATGGGTATGAGAAGGAAGTTGAAGTTGGTGGAAGAACCGTTCAATCTATCCCTATTATGTCTGGTGACTTTTTAGTTGAGTCTGATTTTGGAATGAAAGATGGTGTTGCTGGAGGAAACTTCTTTATACTTGCTGATAGTCAGATGAATGCTCTTGTGGCTGCTGAAGCAGCTGTTGATGCGATTTATGAAGTACCTGGAACAATCACTCCTTTCCCTGGTGGAATTGTTGCTTCTGGATCTAAAGTAGGATGTAATGAATATAATTTCTTAAATGCTTCTACAAATGAGAAAATGTGTGTTTCTTTAAAAGAAGAAGTTGTAGAAAGTGAAATTAGAAAAGATGTAAATGGTATCTATGAAATAGTTATTGATGGTATTGATGAAGAATCTGTAAGAGAAGCTATGAAACAAGGAATAAAAGCTGCTTGTACAATTCCAGGAGTTAAAGAAATCAGTGCAGGTAACTATGGTGGAAACTTAGGTGCTTATAAGATTAATTTAAGAGATTTATTTTAATTAGATCTATTAGATAAATACATTTATAGTTATTTTGATTTATAATGTGTTTTTAAGGTATTTATTAATATTTGTTAAATAAATCTTTATTTTTTAAATTTTTTATTTTTACATTTTCCATTTTTTATTTTTTCATTTTTTATTTTAGTTTATTAAATTATTTTTAACCTATTTTAATATATTTTAACCTATTTTTAATCTATTTTTAACTTACTTTTACTTATTCTCAAATTATTTTTAACATTTTCTTAACCATATTCTTTTAATTATATTTTTACAAATTTTGTTAAATGTTAATTAGAATAATTTATATATTTTAATAACTAATTTTTTAATGTGGGTTTGTCATGTTACTTAATGAAATAGTAGAATATAATAAAGAATTTGTTGATGAATTTGAAGGGAGTAAATTATCCCATATACCTCAAAAAAAATTAGCTATTGTTGCTTGTATGGATACACGGCTTACTGATGGTTTTTTAGAAAAAGCTATGGGTATAAGTCGTGGTGATGCAAAAATAATCAAAAATGCAGGTAATAATGTTTTAGATCGTGATGTTATACGTTCTATTGCAGCAGCTATATTTGCTTTAGGTTCTAAAGAAGTTATTTTAGTTGGGCATTATGATTGTGGTATGTCTAATGTTGATGGAGAAAAATTAAAATCAATAATGTTAGAAAGAGGAATATATCCTGAAGAAATAGCTAAAATAGATATTGAAGATTGGATTGGATCTATTGATAGCGAAGAGTCAAATGTAATAAATGGAGTTAATAAAATTAAGAGTTCTCCTCTTATTCCTGATGATGTTCCTGTTCATGGCCTTATTATGGATCCGATTACTGGTAAGGTTGATATTTTAGTAAATGGATATTAATATTTATTTTTTATATTTAATTATTTATTTATATTATTTTTAGTTTTATTATTTTTAATAATTCTTAATAATTTTTATTTTATTTTTATAATAATTATTTTTATATTAGTTTTTAATTATATTTTTAATTATATTTTTAATTTATAATTTTTGTATAATTTTTTCATAATTATAAATATTTTAGTAGTCTTTATATTTTTTTCATTGATATATTCATGATTATATTAGTTCTATTAATATAATTAGTTCTATTAATAAATGAATATATTATTTCTAAATATATTACTTCTATGAATAATAAAACAATTGTATAATATAAAATTTCATGAATAATATAAAATAGTTTCATGAATATAAAATAATTTATATCATAATAATATAGATAATAAATATAGATAATAATTATACTAAATATATTATACTAATATATGAAATAGAATTATATTGCTTATAAAATACTTTAATTATATACTAATAAAAGTTAAATCGTTTATAAAATTAACTACTATTGTTTATAAAGTATCTTATGGTTATATTGCTTATGATACTTGTTCATGATATTATAATTTGCTTTAATAATATTATTTAGATTGGAGATTTAAAAATGGATCCTATTGATATGGTGGTAACAGATATAAATTGTGAAGATCTAGGTCTATCAAGATTATGTTTAATGGAGAATGCAGGTAAATGTTTGTCAGATGAGATAGCTACGATATCTACATTTACATTTTCAAAACCAGTTAAAATAGCAATATTTACAGGTTCTGGTGGTAATGCAGGTGATGGGTTTGTAGCTGCAAGACATCTTCTGAACCGTGGTTTTGAAGTAGAAATCTTCATGCTTACTTCTCCAAAAGATATTAAATCAATAGATGCTCAAATTAACTTTGAAATTTTGGAAAATATGGTTCCTCGCATTTCAAGGTTAAATATCACTGAATTAAATGATTCTAATGATATTGATAATATAGAACTAGCTAAATCAGAGAGTTTCAGTGAGTATATTATTATAGATGGGATTTTAGGAACTGGAATCAAAGGGGATTTGAGAAAAAAAGTTAAAAAATCTATTGAAGTAATAAATAATTCAAATGCTTTAAAGATATCTATCGATGTTCCTTCTGGAATGGATCCATTAACTGGTAAAATCAATGATATAGCTGTAAAGCCAGAATATACAATAACATTTCATAAAGTAAAAACTGGTGTTAAAAAAGCTAGTTTTAGTAACGAATCATTAGTTGGTGGGCTTGTAATTTGTGATATTGGAATTCCTATAGAAGCTGAAATATTTGTTGGTAATGGTGATTTGATTAGGCTAAAAAATAGGATTGATACTTCTCATAAAGGTAATAATGGAAGAATACTAATAGTTGGAGGAAACAAAGATTATCATGGGGCTCCAACGATCGCTGGTTTATCTGCTATGTCTAGTGGTGCTGATTTAGTTTATATCGCCACTCCGGAATCTACAAGTTTAGCCATTAAACAAGAATCGCCTGATTTAATTGTTAAAGGTTTAAATAATGATAATGGAAGTAAAGATTATTTAAATTTGGATAATTTAGATGAAATAATGACTATTATTAATGAAAATAATATTGATGCGATTTTAATAGGTCCTGGAGCAGGATTAAATGAAGAAACTGGAAAATTATTTAATATTTTGGTTAAAAAAATAGATATTCCTATTGTTCTTGATGCAGATGCTTTAAAATTAGTTAATCCTCTTTTAATAAAAGATAAAGATAATTTGATTGTTACTCCTCATTTAAATGAATTAAAAATATTTTTCAATGATTCTATTGACGATTTAAATAATTTATCTAATGTTTCTAATTTTGATAAGGATTTTGATAAATTTAATGAAAAAATATCTGTTTTACAAGGTATAACAAGAAATATAAATGGTACTCTTGTATTAAAAGGAAAGTATGATTTAATTTTCAATGGAATTAGTTTTAGAATTAACAGAACTGGAAATTCTGGAATGACTGTTGGAGGTACTGGTGATTCTTTAGCAGGCATAGCTACAAGTCTTTTATCTCAAGGTTTGAATAGTTATGATGCAGGTGCTTTAGCTACTTATTTAAATGGTAAAGCAGGAGATTTTGCTAAAGAACAATATGGCAATGGCTTTTTAGCAAGTCATTTATCTGAATTTTTAGGTATATTGATGGAAAATATATATTGATTCTAGAATATTTGATTCTATATTTTTTTTTATTGATTCTTTATATTATATTTAGAATTTAATTTTGCTATCTTTACCTTAACTTCATTTTCATAGATTTTTTAAGCTTATTTCTACTGTAATACTATACTAGTAATATATTAGTAATATATTAGTAGTAGATTAGTGATAATATATTAGTGGTATTTAGTAGTATATCTATTAGTATACATATGTGAGTAATATTATGAACGATTATATAAAAGCTGTATTTAGATCTAGACCGAATCGTTTTATAGCAGAAGTTGAAATTGATGGAAATTTAGAAATTGCTCATGTTCCAAATACTGGAAGATGTAAAGAACTTTTAGTCCAAGGGGCAACTGTTTATTTATTGCCTAGCAACAATCCAAAAAGGAAAACAAAATATTCACTTCATTTTGTAGAAAATGAGGGGGCTCTTGTTTCTATTTATTCTCAGCAAGCTAATGAAATTGTATATAAATCTATTTTAGATGGTAAAATAAAGGAACTTTTAAATTATGGCATTGTTGAAAGAGAAAAAAGTGTTGAAAATTCAAGAATAGATATATATCTAGCTAATGAATATGAGGATTGTTATGTGGAAGTAAAAGGCGTTACATTAGTTAATAATAATATAGCTATATTTCCAGATGCTCCAACTGAACGAGGACGAAAACATCTTCAAAAACTAATAAAACTAAAAAAAGAAGGTCATAGGGCAGTTGTTTTCTTTTTAATCCAACATCCTAATGGTAACAGTTTTAGACCTAATTGGGAAACAGATATAGATTTTAGTAAAACTCTTTCTAAGGCATATACTGAAGGTGTAGAAATTTTAGTCTATAAATCTGATAATAAACTTGATAAAATTGAAATTATTGAAGAATCTATAGATTTTGATTTAGAGGAAGTATAATAATTGACTCATTATCATATTGATTTTTTTAATATTGATTTAAGTATTATAATTGGTTTAATTAGTTTCATCTTCTTGATTGTTTAATTATTTTAATCAATAATATCTTATCCCATGGTTCTATATCTCATACTTTTACATTGTTATTTTTTCAGTATATAAATTCTTTTAAATTCATTTTTTATATTATTTTTTTAAAAACTTCTCCTATAGGTTCATTTATTACTAAATTAGCATAATTATCATATGATGTCATTGTTTTATTGATTAAAACTAAATTTTTTCCTTTGAAATGTTGGATAAGTCCTGCTGCAGGATAAACAACAAGAGATGTTCCTCCAATAATTAGTAGATCAGCTTCCGTTATGAATTCAATAGCTTTATTAATAATTTCTTCTTTTAGTGGTTCTTGATATAGAACTATATCAGGTTATTATTTCTCCACAATATTTGCAAATTGGTACATTTTTTGAATCTACAATATAATCCAGATTGTATTTGGTATTACAATTTACACAATAATTTTTTAAGATATTACCATGAAGCTCTAAAACATTTTTACTTCCTGCTTTTTGGTGAAGACCATCTATGTTTTGTGTGATAATTGCTTTAATTTTACCTTCTTTCTCAAGTTTATTAATTCCTATATGTGAATATTTAGGTTTGGCATATTTATAGATTATATTTTCTTTATAATATTCATAAAATAAGCTTGTATTTGAAATAAAGTAGTCATGAGATAGTATAGTTTCAGGGGATTCTCTATATTTTTTCATAGTGTTATAAATTTCTTCTTCTCCTCTGAAATCTGGAATCCCACTTTCAGTTGATACTCCTGCTCCTCCAAAGAAAACGACATTTTGTGAGCTAGATATTCTTTTTTTTAAATTAGATATCTTTTCTAAACTCTCTTTTTTCATAATTCATTCTTTTTCATAGTTTAATCTTTCTTTTTTCATAGATAATTCTCTTGAATTCAGTAAATATTTTAGACGTGAATTTATTAATAAAATATACATTTATTAATAAAAGTATTTAATATAAAATATAATTTATTAAGTTATAAATATTCCAAGTATTAAAAAAATCAGTAAAAATGTTAAAAGTATTAATATTATTTTTAGTAAGTTTTTCAATATTTTTATAATCGCTTTTTTGTCTGATAATTTTGATTTTTCTAATATTTCCTCAATTTCAAGATTGTTAAATCTATTTGGAGGATTATGTGACTTGTTTAAAATAGTAAAACTATTCAATATTATTTCTATATCATCTATTAATAGGTTTAAATCTTTATCAGTTAATAGTTTAATTTGATAAATATACTGATTTTTTATAAACCCAATAAATCTCTCTTCAAATTCCATATCTCTAAATCTTCTTTTAGCCCAAATATCACAAGCTTCTATATCGTCTATCTTTGTTTTATTGGTTTTTATGATCTCTGAATCAAAGGTATTTATAATATATCGTTTAGTATATACTTCATAATCAGTAGTTGTATGATTTTTTCCATTTTTATAATTTATAGGGATTTTTGATATATCTAAAATTGTTTTTTCACTTAAATTATTATACATAGCAAAAATAGAAAATGGATCATTAGAATTATACTTTTTTATCCAATTTTCATTATATTTAAATGAAATATCGTTATCAATATATACTAAAATAGGCATTATTCAACCTACTATTAAATTCTAATTATTATTTAATCTATTATTTCTAATTTTTATTCAATCTAATATTATTTCTAATTATTATCATTATCTTTTTGTTTTAATATTAACTTTAATTCTTTTCTCTTTTAATATCTAATAATTCTAGATAAGAGGTTCTTTCAAATCCTTCAGTTATATTTAATTTTTTAAATAATTCAAATATTTTATCTATTTCGGCTTTATAATCATTACCTTCTTCAATATCAGTTTCAATTTCCATGTAAGGTTCTAAACCAATAACATCATCAAGGCTTATTATATATTGTTCAAATTTATATATTATCCTTTTTTTAATAACTTTTGAGGCTTTAACAAATTCCAATGATTCAAATATATCTGCTACCTTTTCTGGGTCTTCAATTTTCACTTCAACTTCTTTTCTGGTTTTACTTTTATCATCAATTTTAGGTCCTTTATATGTTATAAATGTTTCAATAGAATCCTTAGTTCTAACTTTCCTTATTCTTAATGCTTCATCGGTTTCTGCAAAATCTTTTATAGGACTATTAAAATAAATATCTTCTTGATGTTCAGTATGGCTTTCTAAAGCTCCAATATTATATAAATCTTTTTTAATAGAATTAAAGTCATCTATTTTTGCTTTAACTTCAACTTCAATCATTTTATCACCTTTTAAATAATCCTATTTTACTAAATTCTATAATTTATACAAATCTTTATACAAATTTTTTATAAAGTTACAAATTTTTTATAAAATATTTATACAAAATATTTATATGATGAAATATATATTAAACTTATAAAAATATAGTAAGCTATTTATACTAGTATTTAAGTATTTTTATATTTACTCTTTATTTATGGTATGGATTTTAATGTAATAACCTTTTGTAATATTTTTAAAAATAATTTTTATACTATTATTGACTTTATCTAAATACTATGTATTAAAGTATTATTATTGCTTTATATTGCTTTATAAGTGAGCTAAAAAATGATAATTTTTAAAATATTTATTTAAAATATACATATTAAGCAATTTATTTAGTTATTTATTTAAAATATTTATAGATTTAAATTAAAATTTTCAAATGTTTAATAGTTACAATCATTATAATAATTATATAATTCTTGTTATAATTATTCTTGTTATAATTGTTGTTGTAAAATTTTCATTCTGAAATTTTTAAATAGGTTTATATAGTATATAAATTAAAAAATAAATAAAGTAAATTATTACTATTTTTTAAAATTTGATTGGGAGGAATCTTAACTTGACCGATGTTGATATTAAAATAGAGAACATTGTAGCTTCTGCGGCCATTGGAAAGGATATAGAATTAACTGAAGTTTCCAAAGCTTTAGAAGGAGTTGATTTTAATCGAGAACAGTTTCCAGGATTAGTTTTTAAACTAAAAGAACCTAAAACTGCTGCACTTATTTTCAGTTCAGGAAAATTGGTTTGTACTGGGGCTAAATCTATAGATGATTCTATTTTAGCTATAAATAAAACTGTTGATCTAATGAGGACTGTTGATAAAGATATCCCTCATGAATTTGAGATTAAAATTCAAAATATTGTGGCTTCTGCCAACTTGGAAGCAACATTAAATCTAGATGCAGTAGCTCTAGAATTAGAAAATACGGAATATGAACCTGAGCAATTTCCAGGTTTAGTTTACCGTTTACAAGACCCTAAAGTTGTTTTATTATTATTTGGATCAGGTAAAGTAGTTTGTACTGGTGCCAAAACTAAAGATGATGCTAAGCTGGGAGTAGAAAGGGCATACGATCGACTTAGCGAGTTGGACTTAATATAATTGGTGATATGATTGATTAAACTTGTAGTATTTGACTTAGATAATGTTATTATTGATGGTGAAGCGATAGATGAGATCGGGAAATTAGTAGACGTTCAAGAACAAATTGCAGAAATCACTGAAAAAGCAATGAATGGTGATTTAGACTTCGAAACATCTATAAAAGAAAGAGTTAAACTTTTAGAAGGAGCTTCAGTAGAAGATATTAAAAATTTAGCTAATGAAATGAAGCTCATGGAAGGAGCAGAAGATGCTATCAAAGGTTTGAAAGATAAGGGCTATAAAGTAGCTGTTATAAGTGGTAGCTTTGATTTGATTGCTGATTCTTTAAAAGAGAAACTCAATTTAGATTATTTATTTACTAATAAATTAGAGGAAAAAGATGGAAAACTTACTGGAGAAGTTACTGGACCTCTAGTTGAAGGTTCTAAAGCTGATGTACTTAAAAGTATTATTGAAAGCAGTGATATTTCTGTTGAAGAATGTATAGCTGTGGGTGATGGTGCTAATGATATTTCCATGATGGAAATAGCACAAGTAGGTATTGCATTTAATGCAAAACCTGCAGTTAAAGAAGTTGCAGACATAGTTTTAGAAGAAAAAGATTTAAAGGAAGTTTTAAATATTATAAATGATTTAAATTCTGAAGCTACTGAGGAAGCTACTGAGGAAGCTACTGAGGAAGCTACTGAGGAAGCTACTGAGGAAGCTACTGAGGAAGCTACTGAGGAAGCTACTGAGGAAGCTACTGAGGAAGCTACTGAGGAAGCTACTGAGGAAGCTACTGAGGAAGCTACTGAGGAAGCTACTGAGGAAGCTACTGAGGAAGCTACTGAGGAAGCTACTGAGGAAGCTACTGAGGAAGCTACTGAGGAAGTTAAAACTTCTAAAAAAGTTAATAAAGAACCAAAAACTAAAACTAAAAAGTCTAAAAAAGATGCACTTCCTGAAGTAGATTTTGATCTTGCTCCTACTCCTGAAGGAGTTAGAAAGCAAAAAGACGAAAGAGAAGAAATCATTGCTAAAATAGCTGATGAAAGAGAAGAATTCAATAAAATAGCTAAAGAACAACGTAAAATACGTGATGAACTTAACGATGATTTAAAAGAAAATCTTAAATTAGCTATTGAATTGAGAGATAAACGTAATGAAGTTAACAAATCTGTTGAAGAAGCTAAAAAATTACGTGATAATGTCAATGATGAACTTAAAAAGCTTGAATGGTCATCTGGAAGAAGAGACAGATTAAAACTTGAGAATGAAATTAAAAAAATAGATAAAATTATTGAAACTCGAGTTTTAGACATTAAAAAAGAAAATCAATTGGTAAAAAATGCTAATGATTTGAGAAAACAACTAATGGACATTCAAGAAGATGAAAAAATTAAAGATGAAGCTCAAAATCTTAAAAAGATTTCTGAAGATCATCATGCTAAAGTTGTTGAATTATCTACTCAAGCTCAAGATTTTCATGAAAAAATGCTTAATTACTTTAGAAAAACTGATGATATTAGAACAAAAGCGGATGAGGCTCATAAAAAGTTTGTTGAAGCTAGAAAATCTGCATCAGCTAAACATGAAGAATTTAAAGTTGTTTTAAGCGAAATTCATGTTATTAATAAGGAACTTGGAACTAACAAGTCTAAAAGAAGAAAATCTGAAAAACAAGCTAGTACAAAGAAAAATCGTGAAGAAAAAGAAAAAGCAGAAGATATCTTTGAGAAGTTTAAGCATGGTAAAAAGCTTACCACTGAAGAACTTTTACTTTTACAAAAACACGATATAGGTTAATTCAATTACTAGTTTATTGATTTATAGAGATTTTTAGGTATTGAAAATATTAACTTTATGTTTTCAGCCTTTATTTCTATTTACCAAATTGAGTCCATATAGTCTTTAGAATATATAATAATTCTAAGACTAGTCATTTAATCTAGCTATTGGTGAAACAATGGATAAAAAGACAGTATCGGAATCTCCTAATCAAATTGATGATAATGAAAAAATAGAAATTTGTTATATGTGTCATCAGGAATTTAATATTAATGAAGATGATGATAGTCATTATCATTATGATAATTATCCTATGTGTGCATATTGTAGTGAATTCTATGGATTTTATAAAAAAGACCGTTGATTGTCTTATTTTTTATAGTAGCTAGTATTTTTTATTTTATATTTAATTTTATTTTTAATTTTATTTTTATTTCATTTTTTATTCTATATTTTATTTTCTATTTTTAAATTTATTTTATTATTTTATTTTATCCTATTAAGCTTTAGTAATGTTTTTATCAAACATGTTTTTATCAATCATTATTATAATACTTATTAACAAAAAAGTTTAAATAATACTATTTTATATATTAGTATTAAATAATTTATTAATTATATATTTTGATTAAAATTAATGTAAATTATATTTATAAAAAAAGAATTATTTATAAAAAGGATTACTATAATATTTAGTTATTAATAATATATTATATTGTAAAATTAGATATTCTAAAAATTTTATAAACTTAAGTATAATTAGATAATTAAGTATAAAATTAATATAAATTAAGAAAAAATTAAGCATATATTTTGAAATAGATACTTTATAAAATTTATAAATTAGATAATTCATAAGGCTTTAATAAACTTCATAAGGTTTATAATAATTTATATATAAAAGTAATGAAATAGACAAAGTAAACAATTTAACATTGGTAATATAATTTATAGTATTAATATAAAGTGATATAATGCATGAAGTGATTATTTGTGAGAAACCAAAATCTGCTGAAAAAATAGCTCAAGCTCTTTCTTCTAATGTAAAAAAAATGAAATATGGTAGGAAAGTTAACTATTGGGAAATCAATGAAAAAGACAAAAGAATTACTATAATATCTGCTGTAGGTCATTTATATTCATTAACCCCAAAAAATCAAAAAGAAAAGGTTTATTTTGATTTAAAATGGGTTCCATCATATGAAACTCAGAAAAATTTAAATTATGTTAAGGATTATGTTTATGCTATAAAAAAATTAGGCAAGGGTGCAGATAAATATATTCATGCTTGTGATTATGATATTGAAGGAACTTTAATAGGTTTCAATGCATTGAAATATGCATGTGGTGAAAATTCTATCGATATAACCTCTAGGATGAAATTTTCAACCTTAACAAAGAAAGATCTTATTGATGCTTATAATAATCAAATTGAATTAGATATTAATCAAGTTAATGGTGGTATAGCTAGACATATTGTTGATTTTTATTTTGGGGTTAATATATCTAAAGCTTTAACAACTGCTGTTAGAAAAGCTAAATATAGATATTTACAACTTTCAGCAGGTAGAGTACAAACTCCAACATTAGCTATATTAGTTGGTAGGGAAAAAGAAATTCAAAAATTTGTTCCAGAGCCTTATTGGTTGATTAAGGCCTTACTTGAAAATAAGTATGAAAAAAATAAAGAAGAAGATATTATAGCTGATCATGTTGAAGGTAAGATTTTTGACCCAGAACGTGCTGAAAAAATATTTGAAAGCTGTCAGGGTGCTGATTCAACTGTAGATAAAGTAAAACTCAGCGAAACTATTAGAAAGCCACCTATACCATTTAATTTAGGAGGTTTGCAGTCTGAAGCACACACTGTTTTTGGTTTCAGTCCTAAAAAGACTCAAACTATTGCTCAGAATTTATATACTGAAGGTTATACTTCTTATCCTCGTACTTCTTCTCAAAAATTACCTGAAAGTTTGGAGTTTAAAAAAATATTCAAACAGTTGTCTGCAAATGAGGTATTTAAAAAGCATATTGATTCTCTTCCTCAAAAAACTAAACCAAATGAAGGTAAAAAAATTGATGCAGCACACCCTGCTATTCACCCAACTGGCATAATTCCTAAAAAATTGGATAGTGATAGTGCTAAAATTTATGAACTTATTGTTTATAGATTTATTAGTGTTTTCGCCGAAAATTCTAAGTTAGAAACATTAAGAGTGGATCTTAGTGTTGATAAAGAGAAATTTTTCTTTAAAAGGAAAAGAGTTTCATATATGGGTTGGTTAAGTCATTATCCTTTTCGTAAGATTGAAGAAGATTTTTTCCCAGCTTTTAAAAAAGGAGATAATATTAAGGTAAATGAAATATTATCTGAAGAAAAAGAGACTAAACCTCCTGCTAGGTATAATGAAGCTTCTTTAATTAAAGAATTAGAAAAAAGAGAGTTAGGTACAAAAGCTACAAGAGCTGATATCATTGCAAAACTATATGATAGAAAATATATTTCTGGTAAAAAAATTGAAGTTAATCAGCTAGGCATGAACATTATTTCTAATTTACAGGAATATTGTAAAAATCTTACGAGTGAAGAACTTACAAGAGACCTTGAAAAGAAACTTGAGGGTATAATGGCAGATAAAATAACTAAAGATAAAGTTATCGAAGATGCTAAAAAAGAAGTCTTAACTATATTGGATGATATTGATAAAAACAATCTTAAAATTGGTGAAGGACTTTATAATGCTTATCAAGAAAGTAGAATTGTTGGTAAATGTACTTGTGGAGGCAATTTAGTTGTTAGATTCTCTCCAAAAACTAAGTCTTCATTTGTTGGTTGTTCTAATTATCCTGATTGTAATGTAATATATTCACTTCCAAAAGGTGCAGAAGTTTTAAAAAGTAAATGTGAAAAATGTGGACTTCCGAACATTTCTTTTGGAAGAGGTAAATCTCGAAAAAGAGCATGTTTAGATTCTAAGTGTGGTGTTGACCATTCTAAAATTAATGAAGTTGAAGTTGTTGGTCAATGTCCAGATTGTGGAAATAACCTTCTTAAAAGACATGGCCGTTATGGCGAATTTGTTGGTTGTAGTGGATTTCCAAAATGTAAATTTACTTCTTCATTGGAAGATTTAGAAGACAAACTAAATAAAAAAGAGGACTAATTATTTATAAATAATTTATTTTTATATCTATACATAATTCATTTTATATATTTATAAAAATTTTATATAATTCATTTTATTATGTATTGAATATAAAAATGAAGTTTATTTTTGATTGAAGTGTTTCAACTTGAACTGTTATTATCTTTCTTCTTATTTTTAATATTTTTAAATTTGTTATAATTTTTTTCATAAAATAGCTTTGAAAATAGTATAATTTAATAAGGTAAAGTTATAAATATTTAGGATAATATTGTTATTTAGACAATTAATAATATTTCTAATAATATTTCTAATAATATTGTTGGCGTTACAATGTTTCTCATGTAATTATTTATACAATATTATTTCATGATATTATTTTTAATCTCAAATCATATTTATTAGATTATACTTAATAATTTCAGTATTATCGAGTATATTTTCAATTATTGAATATATTTTCAATATTATTGATTATGAAATTTAATATAAATTATTCTTGGATTTTTGAGATTATTAGTCTTAATAATTATTAATTATTTAGGTTATAATTATCTAATAATTGTTTAATTTATAATTATTTAATTTATAATTGTTTAATCTATAATTATTTAATTTATAATTGTTTAATTTATAGTTATTTAGAAAACTTGAAAAATCTGTTTATAAATACAATAATTCTCTTTATAATAATGTTTATAAACATATTAATATTTAATTCATTTATTGGATGATATTTATGGATAAAAATAAAATAATGTCGATATTAAAGTCAGTAGCTATCATACTGGTAATCGTCTGTTTTGTTGCATTTTTGCGATTTCAAGCAGCTGATTTATCAGTTATTCCAGCTGATCAACAATCTTACTACAAAGACGCTAGCGGACTCCCTTACTTCACTGAAATGGATTCATATTATAATTTACGTATGACAGAAAACTTCCTTACGTATGGACATATGGGAGATACAATTAAAAACGGTACTCCTTGGGACACCCTTTCTTATGCTCCTGAGGGTAGAAGTGCAGAATATAAACCTATGATTGTTTATGTAACTTCTTTCTTATATTATATTTCTAATATATTTTCGGATGTATCTTTAAAAGAAGTAGCATTCTTCGTTTCTGCAATAATAGCTCCTCTTGCAGCTATACCTGCATTTATCATTGTTAGGAGACTCACTAATAATTATGGTGGTGCAACAGCAGCTTTAATAGTAGCCTTAGCTCCAAATTATTTTGCTCATACATTTGCAGGATTTTTTGATACAGATATGTTTAATGTAGTCTTACCTTTGTTTTTGGTTCTATTCTTTATTGAAAGTATAAGATCGAGTAAATTGGCCTATAGAATAGTATATATTTTATTAACTATCATTACTATGGTGCTTTTCTCATTAGCATGGGATGGATATGTATTCTATATAGGTATGTTAGTAATATTCATGATTGTGTATTTATTATTAGGTTTTATACTAAAATTGGATCTAATTAAACCAAGGAAAAATTATTCAAATTTATTATCTTGGTTCACGGATCAAAAAGAGATATTTTCTATTGTTTTAATAGCAATTATAGGGTTTATAGGACTTGGTTTAACTAATGGATTTGATTCTATTATACAAGCCCCTATGAATCTTCTTGGAGCAACTCAAATTCAATCAGCAGCTAATGCAGCTGCTTATCCTAATGTTTTTATTTCTGTTGCAGAACTGCAAATTCCAAGCCTTTTAACCGGAGGAATATCTGGTGCATTTTCAGCTAATTCTGGAGGTATAATAAATGGTGTGGGTGGAATTGTAGCTATATTTGGTGCATTTTTCATATTAATTTTATTTGCACAGAGGTTATGGAAACTTAGATCATTTAATGCTAGGGGTGTAAATAAAAAACCTCCTAAAGGGCAACGTAAAGCTACATCTAAACTAAAAGAGAGTAAAAGTAGAGATTCTCTTATTGAATCTACATTATCAGATATTAAAACTATTGAAGATGTTAATAGAAATAAACGTGATACATTACTTTATTTAGTTTTGTTTTCTGTATGGATATTTTTATCTGCGGTTGCAGTAACACAAGGTTCAAGATTTATCATGGTATTAATGATTCCTTTAGGTCTTTGTGTTGGCTTATTTGTAGGATATGCAGCTGTATATATTAAAAATAAAGTAGATAGTAAAAGTAAACTGATGGCAATAGCAATAATAGGAACATTTTTGATTGTTTATCCTATATTCCAAACATTTAGTGTATTCTATCCTTTATTTAACATATCTTCTACATTAGCTTTTATTATTCCAATAATCATACTTTTTGCCTTGATTGGAATTTCTGCTTTATTAATTTATGGTTTTAAAGGACTTAAAAGTTCTAAATTTGCTAAAACAGCTGTAATACTTATATTAATGTTTGCTATAGTTTCACCAACTGTTTTTAGCGCTTATCAAGTTTCAGAATCTGTTGTTCCGAGTACTAGTGATCCAATGTGGGATTCCATGTTATGGGTTAAAGCAAATACTACTGATGATACTACTTTGGCATCTTGGTGGGATTTCGGTTACTTGTTTGAAATAGCATCTGAAAGACCAACACTTTTCGATGGTGGTTCTCAGACAGGTATACGGGCATTCTGGACAGGTAAGGCCATGACGACAAATGATACGGAACTTTCAGCAGCTATATTTGAAATGTTAGCTTTTAGTGGTGATAAAGCGACTGAACTATTGGATAATTACACTGGAAATGATAGTCAAAAATCTGTTGAAATTCTTGAAAATACATTAACATTACCAAAAGAAGAAGCTAAAACTACGATGATTAATTCATATAATTTAACTTCGGATCAAGCAGATAATGTTGTGAATTTAACACATCCTGATGAGCCGGTTCCTGTTATATTTGTTGCAAGTTCGGATATGTTACAGAAAGCTGGTTGGTGGACTTACTTTGGGAATTGGGACTTTAATTCTAAAACTAGTACTGGATATCAGTACCTTATTGCTCAACAACCTGCAAACTTGGAAAATCTTGGAAATGGTTCATATCAAGCAAATATAACTAATTTGGAAGAGAATGGTATTTTATTTAAAACTGTAGTTACAAAAGATATTGATAATAATACTACTAATGCAACTACTGCTGCAGTATTTGAAAACGGAACTCCAGTTAAAACACAGGATAACACTACTTTCAATCCTTTCACAGTTAACAGACTTGTTATTATAGAAGATAATATGCTTGTCCAGAATGAAACTGTTAATGAAAGTGGAAATTACACCTTACTTGTAATGGGTGATAATGGAACTTATACTTCTGTTATTATGAGTAAAGAACTTGAAAATGCCATGTTTACAAAACTTTTCATACTTGGAGGATTTGGACAGGATTCATTTGAAATGGTTCATATGGATGATGGAATTTCATTATGGAAAATTAGTGGATATAACACTTTAAGAAATGAAACAGGATCTACTAACAGTTCAACTTAATGTTAATTCCTTGTTTCAAGGTGTAAATTTTGAAGAAGTGATATTAGTTTATATTAAGTATATTCCATGGTAATAAATGGTTTATGCTTAATTTTATATATTTTATTATTTTAATTTTTAATTAGTTATATACTATTTTTTAATTTAATGGAATATCAGATTTATTGAAATTAACTATTAATAAAGATTATTAACTATTATTTATAATTATTAACTATTATTAAAGTTTGTTAACTATTATTTAAGCTCATTAGTTCTTGTTTAAATTTATTAACTATTGTTAGCTATTATTTAACCTTATTAACTATTATTAAGTTTATTATTATCACTAAAGTTTATTATTAATTATTAAAAGTATTATTTATCGAAAAAAAATTATTGGATATTAGTGAGTTTTATGGATATTGATGAAAAAATAAAGAAAATTGAGGATGAAATTCAGAAAACTCCTTATAATAAGGCTACCTCTCATCATATTGGTAAGCTTAAAGCTAAAATATCAAAATTAAAAGAAGAATCATTACAAAGAAAAAGTTCTGGAACTAAAGGTAAAGGGTTTCATGTAAAAAAAAGTGGTGATTCTACAGCAGTTTTAGTTGGATTTCCTTCTGTTGGAAAATCCACTCTTCTTAATGAATTAACTAATGCTGAGTCAAAAGTTGGAGCTTATCAATTTACTACCTTAGATATTGTTCCAGGCATTATGGAATATAGAGGAGCTAAAATTCAGATTTTTGATATTCCTGGAATTATAACTGGGGCTTCTGGTGGAAAAGGAAGAGGAAAAGAGATTCTTTCTGTAGCAAGAACTGCTGATTTGATTATAATAGTTTTGGATGTTTTTAATCCTCAACATTTGGATATTATCTTAAGAGAATTAAGGGATATAGGGATCCGTCCAAATGAAAATAAACCTGATGTTACTGTTAGAAGAAAAAAACTTGGTGGGGTTCAAGTTTCTTCAACAGAAGAATTAACTCATCTTGATGAAGCTACTATAAGGTCTATTATAAATGAATATGGAATGCATAATGCAGATGTTTTAATTAGGGGCGATGTAACTATGGATCAATTCATTGATGCTTTAGAGAATAACCGATCCTATGTTCCAGCAATTGTCCTTTTAAATAAAGTTGATCTTGTAGATGAAAGCTACTTAAAAGAGCTGAAAAAGACTATTCCTAATTTTATTCCAATTTCTGCTGATAAAAAATTCAATATTGATTATCTTAAAGATCAGATATTTGAAAATTTGAACTTGATAAGAGTATATCTCAAACCTCAAGGTAAAAAAGCCGATTTTGAAGAACCTCTTATAATTAAAAAAGGTTCTACTGTTTTGGATGTTTGTGGAAAGTTACATAGAGAATTTGTAAAAAATTTCCGCCATGCAAAGATTTGGGGAGATTCTGTCAAGTTCCCTGGACAAAAAATTGGACCAGATCATATTTTAGAGGATAAAGATGTTTTGAGAATAATTCTTAAAAAATAATACTCAAAATTTATTAAATAGTTTTAACTTTTAATATGTTTAATTACTTTGTTTATTAAAATATTAATTAAATTTTTATTTAATTAATTTATAAGATTTATTATAAGAAATAACACTAAATAAGATATTAATATAGGAAATATAGGAATATTATAATAATTATAGTAGTATAGGAAAAATATCTATAGGAATATTATAAGAATTACAGTAGTATAGGAAAAATATCTATAGGAATATTATAAGAATTACAGTAGTATAGGAAATATCTAATGAAAATAATGAAATCTTCAAATAAAGAAAATATTAAAGAGAATCATAATAAGATTATTTTTATTACTGGAACACCATGTACTGGTAAGACTACATTAGCTAATGTGTTGGAAAGTAAATTTTCTAAAAATTACAATTTTCAAATTATTAAAATAAATGATTTAGCTATTGAGAATGATTTTATTGATGGTGTTGACTCTGATAAAGGTTATAAGATTGTTAATATTCAAAAATTAGATAAAAAACTTAATGAACTTTTAGATTCCTTTTTTAATCAAAAAAATCTTAAGGATTCTAATTTGAAAATATCTATTGTTGAAGGCCATCTTTCTCATCTATGTAATTGTGAGAATGTTGATAAGATAATTGTTCTTAGATTAAATCCAAAAATTTTAGAAAGTAGGCTTAAATCAAGGAATTATAGTGAAAATAAGATTCATGAGAATTTAGAAGCTGAAGCATTAGGAGTATGTTCGGTTGAAGCATATCAAAAATATGGAACTAAAGTTAATGAAATTGACACAAGTGATTTATCTACTAAAGAAGTTTCTAAGTTTGTTGAAGATATAATATTGAATAAAAAAGATTTTCCTGTTGGAAGTATTGATTTTATGAATTGGATATTAGGTTAATACTGATAATAGTAACAATATCATTATTAATATTTATTATTAATATTTGTAATATGAATAATATTAATATAGTAATCTTTTTAAGGTATAAAACATATATTTTTTATTGATTGATTATTTCCTTAAACAATTTTGATTACTAATTAAATATCATAAATTTATTAATAATATATAATAATATTTTGTTTAATTTATAATATAATTAAATTTATATTATAAACTTATAATATAACGTTATAATTTATAAAAATTAAAAGATTTAAGTAATAAACTTATTTTATAGCTAGTAAATTCATAAGTAATAAATCAACATAATAATAATCAAAATATAATAAATTAACATAATAAATTAACAATTATATTATAATTAAATATTATAATTATAATTATAATAATCAAACAATTATATAATCAATTATAATCATAATAGAGCAATATAAATCGATTGTAATTATAGATATGGCAATTATATAGATTGTAATTATAGATAATCATATTTGATAAATATTTAATTATATGATAATAATTATATGATATGTTTATAATTATGAAATTTATAATTCTTAATAATTTTTAAGTATATAAAAATATTAATAAAATAAAAGTCTATAGAAAGTCTTTTTAAATAGAAGATACAAAAGATTATTATTACTCTTCTACTACCTAAATAGTTAAGACTAACTTTTAATATATCGTTTTAAAACATTCAAAATCATGTTATAATTACTTGAATAATATAAATCTATATTTATTTTATTCGATTGCATGTTTTACAATTATATGAGGTTTAATATTGCGAAGAGGAAGAAGACCTAAATGGATGATTGATATAGCTCATGAACGTATGAATATTCTATTCTCCATGGCAAAAAATGAATTTTCAAATAATCCTGATAGGTCACATAGATATGTGAGCTTAGCTCGTAAAATATCTAAAAAATATAATACTAAAATTCCTGATAACTGGAGACGTAGCTATTGTAAAAATTGTTATAAATTTTTATATCCTTCTAAAAATTCTTCGGTTAGGCTATTTAATGGTGAAGTAAATATTAAATGCCATGAATGTAATCAAATTATGAAAATACCTTATAAAAAAGAGAAAAAAGAAAAAAGGAGAGCTAAAATTGAGTATTACACTATCAAAAAAAGAAATGATGAATAGGGCTCTCAATTCTATGACAATAAACATTGGAAAAGCTGGAATAAATGAAAATGTTATTGAAGAAATAAAACGCCAGCTAAAAGCAAATGAAATTGTTAAATTAAGATTTGCAAAAAATATAGCAAATCAAAAAGAAGATTATCTTGCAGTAATTGTTGAAAAAACAAGATCTAAGCTTGTTGATTTAAGAGGAAATGTTGCTGTAATTTACAAAAAGAAACCTTAAAAACTTTAAAAAAGAAACCTTGATTTTAAAATTCAGTGGAATTTATTTGTGTGCTTAATATTTCAATGAGTTGTTTTCTAATTAGTTGGTTTCTCAATAATTATAAAATTTATTAGGAGAATTAATATGACTACTGTATATGATGTACCTGCTGATTTATTAATAAATAAAGTTGCAAAAGATTTTAATGAGAATAATGATAAAATTGCTGCTCCAGAATGGACTAACTTAGTAAAAACTGGAGTTCATAAAGAAAGAAAGCCAGAAAATGTGGATTGGTGGTATGTAAGATGTGCTTCTATTTTAAGAAGAGTTTACATGGATGGTCCAGTTGGAATTAATAGTTTAAGAACTTTTTATGGTGGAAAGAAAGATAGAGGAGTTACTCCAGAAACTTTTAGAAAAGGTAGTGGAGCTATTGTTAGAGGAGCATTACACCAACTTGAAGATGCTGGATATATTCAAAAAGTAAATGCTGGAAGGATTGTAACTTCTGAAGGTAAATCTTTCTTAGATAAAACTTCTAGTGAAGTAATTAAAGATATTCCAGAACTTGATAAGTACTAATAATTCTTTATTAATAATTTCTATTAATAATTCATTATTAATATTCTCTATTAACAATTCATTATTATTAATTCTATAATTGTTTATTTATTCAGCTATAAACCAATTTATTTCTGTTTAATGAATTATTATATAGCTAAATCCTAT
Organism: Methanobrevibacter arboriphilus JCM 13429 = DSM 1125; assembly: GCF_002072215.1. NCBI lineage: Archaea > Methanobacteriati > Methanobacteriota > Methanobacteria > Methanobacteriales > Methanobacteriaceae > Methanobrevibacter > Methanobrevibacter arboriphilus. The sequence goes on along the minus strand of NZ_JXMW01000001.1, from coordinate 171,573 downwards.
AAATCATTTATAAAATCAATCATTTATAAAATTAATCATTTATAAAATTAATTTCTTATAAAACTTATCTATAATTAATTATATTTTTTATACTACTATAATTTAATACAAAATGGAGGTTCTGAAAATGAGTGATCTTGATGAATTACGCCGTAAAAGGATGCAAGAGTTGCAACAACAAGCTGCTGCTAATGAAAATCAGCAAGCACAGCAACAAATGCAACAGCAACAGATGCAGCAAGAAATGGAAGCACAAAAAAGACAATTAATGATGCAAATCTTGACTCCAGAAGCTCGAAGTAGATTAGCCAACCTTAGATTAACTAAGCCTGAATTTGTAGATCAAATTGAGATTCAACTTATTCAATTGGCTCAAAGTGGTAGAATGAAAGGTAAAATTACTGATGAGCAACTTAAAGTTCTTCTTAAGCAGTTATCTGGTCAAAAAAGAGATATAAATATTACCAGAAGATAATTTATAAATTTATTACAATGAAAGCTTATGTTTTATTCAGTGGAGGGAAAGACAGTTCTTTAATGGCTATTCTTCTTAAAAAAATGGGAATAGAAGTTGAACTTCTAACAGCTAATTTTGGAGTTTATGATTCTTATATTCCTTCTCAAAAATCTGCTGAATCTCTTAAAATAAAACATAATGTATTAAATTTAAATAAAAAAATATTGGATAATGCTGTTGATATTATATTGAATGATGGTTTCCCTAATAATGGGATTGCTTATCTTCATAAGGTTGTAGTTGAAAAATCAGCTGATTTAGCAAAGAAAAAAAAATTTTCAATCATTGCTGATGGAACAAGAAGAGATGATAGGACTCCAAAGTTAGATAAAAATGAAATTAGGAGCTTAGAAGATAGGAAGAATATTCAATACATTAATCTAGATAGTTTTGGTTATAAAACTATTGATTATTTAGTTTCAAATTTATTTAATATTACTCAAGAAGAAAGTAATCGATATAATAGCTCTGATTATGAAGTAGAAATACGTTGCTTAATTGATAAGGAAAAAGGCGTTGATTCAACTGTTTTTTTTCCAAAACATTTTCAGACAAGAGTAATTGGATTGAATAGAATTCAGAAATTATAAATTAGTAATATAAATCAATATTATAAATTAATAATATAAATTAGTATTATAAGTTAGTATTATAAATTAGTATTATAAATTAATATTATCCGTTAATATTATATCATTTAATATTTTAATCAGTTAATATTTATATTAATTAATGATATATCATTAATGATACATAAGTTAATGATAGATTTAATAAATAAATAATAATTTTAATCTGTATAATTAAGATTAATTCTACTGTGGTGATGATGCTTAACTATAGTAGTATTCATATAATGTTTAAATATATTTATGTTCATATGGTGTAAAAATGAGTAGAAATAAACCATTAGCTAAAAAATTAAGACTAGCAAAAGCTAATAAACAAAATAGAAGAGTCCCAATATGGGCTTATGCGAAAACTAAACGTCAATTAAAATATAGGCCTAAACCAAGACATTGGAGAAGAAATAATCTTAAAGTATAGGTGTTATCATGGAAAGAACTTACACAATACCTCTTAGAGATGCTAAGAATGTACAAAGAACTATAAGAGCAGCTAAAGCTATTAGGGTAGTTCAAGAATTCTTACAAAAGCATATGAAATCAGAAGAAATTAAATTGGATGCTTCTGTAAATGAAAAAATTTGGGAGAGAGGAATTCAGAAGATTCCTTCAAAAATAAAAGTTAAAGCTGTTAAAGATGACGATGGAGTTGTAGAAGCAACTTTAGCTGAATAATGTTATAATTAATATTACAATTAATTAATATTATAACTAATTATATTATAACTATAATTAACTATATTATAAGTAATATTAAATATATTATAAGTAATATTATAATTTTAATATAATAATTTTAATATAATTATAATTTTAATTAATACAATAATATAAATATCAATAATATAAATAATTAATAATTTTAAAAAAGATTTAGATTATAAAAAATTAGATTATATTTGTTTAGATATGGAGAAAGGTACAATGCTTAAAAGAATAAATTTAACTGGAAACCCAAACTTAGGTGTATATATTTCCGTCACTGATCAATTAGCTATTGTTCCTTTTAACTTTCCAGAAGTAATGGAAAATCATATAAAAGAAGCATTAGAAATTGATGTTGTAAGAACTACAATATCTGGAAGTAATTTGTGTGGTGCATTGTCTTGTGGAAATTCTAATGGTATTATAGTATCTCCATATACATTAGATAGTGAGATTTTTGTTTTAGAAGAAGTTGGACTTAATGTAGCTAAAATTTCTGATAAATATACTGCTGTTGGAAATATTATTGCAGCAAATGATAATGGAGCTATCATAAGTCCATTAGTTTCTGAAAAATCAATCAATATTATTGAAGAAACTTTAGACATTCGTGTAGAACGATCAGAGATAGCAGGATTTAATATTATTGGTTCTTTACTCAATGTTACTAATAAAGGAGCTCTTGTTCATAGAGAAACATCTGAATCTGAGCTTAAATTCATTGAAAATGTTTTTAAAGTTAAAGGTGATATTGGAACTGTTGGCCAAGGTATAAATTTTGTTGGAGCATGTTCTGTAGCTAATTCTTATGGTGCAATTGTTCCAGAAAATAGTACTGGTCCTGAAATGGCTCGTATTGAAGAAGCTTTAGGATTTTTAGACTCTTCTGAAATTTAAACTTCTTTCGTCATGTTTTTTATAATATAATTTAATAATAAAATATAATTTAATAATCAAAAATTTAAAATTTACATTACAGACTTACAAATATTACAGATTTATAAATTATTATAGTGTGGTAGTATGAAAACAAAAATATATAGAATTCAAGGTAGATTTACAATGGGTGATCAAACTAAAGTATTTACTAAGGAATTAAAATCAATGAGTGAAAAAAATATTTATGAAAAAATTTACTCTGAGTTTGGTAGTAAACATGGAATAAACAGAAATCAAATTGACATTGAAGAAATTAAAGAGATTTCTGCTGATGAAGTTAATGATCCTTTAGTAAAAGCATTATTATAAATTTTTATTTCAGTATATTTATTTGTTCCTTATTGGATGATAGAACGTTATTAAGGTGTAATTATGGAAGATCAGCAAAAATTAGATGAGATGGTAAATGAGCTTAATTTATATAAAAATCAAGCTGAAGTATTACAACAACAAGTTGAAGCTATACAAGCTTCATTAGCCGAAGTTGAAACATTAGAATCAACATTAGAAGATATTAAAGAAGAAAATTCTTTAGAAGCACTAGTACCTGTTGGTGCTGGATCTTTCATGAATGCTGAAATTAAAAATACTAATGAGATTATTATGAGTATTGGTGCAGGTGTAGCTATTAAAAAATCTGTTGAAGATGCTAAAGAAACCTTATCTTCTCAAAAAGAGGAGTTAAATGACAGTCTTGATAAAATGTTAAATAATCTTCAAAAAATCAGTCAGATTGTAGCTCAACTATCTCCTCAAGCTGAAGAGCTTATGAGAAAAGTTCAAGCAAGCAATCCACAATAAATGATACACTACTTTTTTTAAGTTTTTTCATTATTTAATTATTATTTCTAATTTTGTATTAAATATTAAAAATCTATTTTTTTATTAATTTTTTATCATTATTACTATTTTTATTTTTTTTATTGTACTATTCTCTATTTTTATCATTTGAGATCATTTTGAGTTTATTATAATAGTTAAAGAATTACTACTTTAAATTAATTATATAAATAAATTATAGTTTATGGTTAAATTTTTATATACTAATAACATAAATTTGATTATATATTAAATTGATTATATATTGAAGTTTATTAATTAATTTTATGTAATATAATATTATTAATAATATATAATATTAGTAATACTATAATCAATATTACATATTAAAAATCCATCTGAGGATTTTTCATGTTTTAAGGATATTATTTATCTATAAATATTAAATTATTTTATTATATTCTATTAGGGAAGGTAATATTTTGTTTGAGTCAATAAAAAAGAAATTTGCCGAAGCTTCTGGAAAATTAACTAAAAAAGTTTCTGAGGAAGCAGAAGAAGAGAACAATGTTAAACTAGAAGAAAAAGCTGAGGAAGTTAATGAATCTACTTTGATTAATCAAGATGATGCAAATAAAAATGATCTGATTAATCATGAAAAGGATGATGAAAAATCAAATGATGATGAAAAAATTGAAAAGGATGTTTCAGCTGAATTAGACACTTTTAAAGATGAATCTGAAGTCATTGATGATAAAGAAACTACTTTTTCAAAGATAAGTGAAAAATTAAGATTTAAAAAACCTAAAGTTGATAAATCTGATGATAAAGTTAAAGTTGATAAATCTGATGTTATAGCTAAAAATGATAAATCTGGTGATAAGGAAACTATTGAAACTGGAACTGATATTTCATCAGATTTAGAAACATTGGATGATGAAAAAAAGAAGTCTGGAATTTTTTCTTTCATCCGAGAGAAAACCATTTCTGAAAAAGATTTAGAAGATATTTTATGGGAATTAGAACTTTCTCTTCTTGAAAGTGATGTAGCTATTGATGTAGCTAACTTTGTTGTTGAATCTGTAAGAGAAGATCTTATTGGTCAAAAAATTAAAAGAAGCAGTGATGTTGATGAATACACTTATCAGGCTCTTCGAAATGCAGTATCAAAAATTATTGATATTGAAGGTAAATCAATGACTGATATGATTGAAGAAAAGAAAAAAAAGGGAGAACCTCTTGTTGTTATGTTTGTTGGAATTAATGGAACTGGTAAAACAACAACTATTGGTAAGTTAGCTAATTATTATATTAAAAAAGGATATACTCCTGTTGTAGCTGCTTCTGATACTTTTAGGGCTGGAGCTATTGAACAAATTAATTATCATACTGATAAACTAAATGTTAAGCTTATTAAACATGAAAAGGGGTCTGATCCTGCAGCTGTGGCATTTGATGCGGTTGAACATGCAAAAGCAAAAGGTAAGGAACTTGTTTTAATTGATACTGCTGGTAGAATGCAGACAAATACTAATCTTATGGACGAAATGAAAAAAATACGTAGGGTAGCTAAACCTGATATTGTTGTTTTTGTAGGAGATGCATTAACTGGTAATGATGCTGTTGAACAAGCTACTAAATTCAATGATGCTATTGATATTGATGGTGTTATTCTAACTAAAGCCGATGCAGATTCAAAAGGAGGGGCTTCTCTTTCAATTGGTTATGTTATTGGAAAACCTATACTATTTTTAGGAATGGGTCAGAGCTATGATGATATAAAAGAATATGATCCTGATTGGATGTTAGATCAGATATTTAGTTAATTAATCAATATTTTTATTGTTAGAAATCTTTTAAATATTCTAATGTAATATTATGAATAATACAATTATTAAAAATAAGAAAATTATATATAATTTATTATGAGTTTATTATTATGGGTTTATTAAATTTATAATATATTTATTAATTTTTTGAATATGATAAATCTTAGACTATAAATATTAAGGCATTTTTATGGAAGTTTTGAATTATCCATTTTCTGATCTTTTCATGAATCTAGTTTGCAAATTTTTATAAAAAAGTTTCTGACATTTCTGCTTTAGATAAAATTTTGTTTAATAACCATCAGATTTTCAATCATTCTGCATTATATGCTAAATTTTATGTTTTTGATAATTCTAATGTGATTATTACTTCTGCAAATTTAACATTCTCTGGATTAAACAGAAATTATGATTATGGTATTATATAAATGATCCAAATTCGATATCTCAGATTTCAAATGATTTTGATCAATTATGTAAAATTGATCAAGCAGGTAATATTAATCAGGATAATATAGTCCAAATACAAAAAATATTAAAGGATGTTTATTTATTTGAAAATGAAATTCAAAGAATCTATCCAATAATCAAAATATTAAACCTAAAATTAGACAAACTCTTCAATTTTTGAGAGATTTAGGACTAATAAAATTTGAAGGAAGTGGATTCTACAGGAAGTTATGTAAAAATTAATATTTTTCATTTAGTCATAATGGATAATAGTTTTATTATTTCTATTCCTCTAACTCACTTAATAAGTTTCCAGCCACTCCTATATTTTCAGCTTCGTTCTCTCTTATTATGATTGTTACTGTGTTTTCAGGTAATCCATATGTTTCAGCTGTTAATTTTGTTAAATTTTTAACATATTCTCTTTTTTTATCAACATCTAATTTATTTGATTCTACTATTATTACAGGCATTCTTTTATCTCCTTATTTTTATTTTATTAGATAGCTACTAATTCTATTAATTATTAATAATCTTTTAATAATTTTATTTAACAACCTTACTTAACAATTCTTTTAATTTTTTTTTTATATTATTATTAGATTGTATTAATTTTAATAGCTATTAAATATTTTATGATATAAAGTTATATCTGTTAAAGTACATAATTATTTTTATATAAATTTTTAAATAATCTTATAAAAAATAATCTTATAAATATACGTGATTAAAAATGTTAGGAGAAAAAGAACTTATAAAATTATTTCCTGATTTTAAAAAATTAGTACAACCTTCTGGAATTGACTTAGCTCTTGATGAAGTATTTATCCAAAAATCAGCTGCTTCTCTTATTGATAATGAGAAAAATCTACCTGATATTGAAGCTATAGATGGACCAGTATATACTCTTAAACCACATACTGCTTATTTAGCTACAATTGATCGAAAAATTAAGATTCCTAAAGGATATTCTATGTTATATTTACCCAGATCTACTCTTCTTCGTAGTTTTGTTTCAGTTCAAACTGCTGTTGGTGATCCTGGTTTTTATGGTACTCTTATGTTTATGATTTATAATCATGGAAATTTTGATTATAAAATTAAAAAAGGCGATAGAATAGCTCAGGGTGTTGTTTTTAAAGTTGATGGTTCTGGGGAGTATTCTGGCAGCTATCAAGAGGAATAAAATCTATAATTATATATTATTTTGTTTTTATTCAATGTTTTCATTATCTAATCTTTTTTATTCAATATTTTTTTATTTAGTATTTTATTTCATGTTTTTTATTTATATTTTTATCATTTTTAGTAATATTTTGGATAAGTGTGTCAAATGAATACTGCGGAATGTATTGTTAAAATTCTTGAAAATTCAGGTGTTAAACATATTTTTGGACATCCTGGAGAGCAAATTATTCCATTTTATGGTGCTTTAAACAATTCTAAAATTGGTCATGTTCTTATGAGACATGAACAAGGTGCTGTTCATGCTGCTGATGCTTATTCTAGAGTCTCTGGTAAGTTTGGAGTTTGTGTTTCTACTGCAGGTCCTGGTGCTTTAAATATGGTAATGGGTGTTGGAGTTGCTTTTAAAGATTCTGTTCCTATGCTTGTTATAACTGGAGATAATCATTTAAATCATGAAAATAAGGATGAATTTCAAGATATTGATATTGAAGCTATTTTTAAACCTATTACTATTAAAACTTTCAATCCTAAAAATGGTAGATCATCTATTGATAATATTAAAAAAGCTGTAAAAATTCTTAATAACGAACCAAGAGGCCCTATTCACATTAATCTTTCGAAAAACGTTCTTTTAGATAAATCTATTGATCATAATAATTGTAATTTGGATTTGTCCTCTGATTATTATCTGTCCTCTGATTATCCAATGTCATCTGATCTATCCTCTAATTATTATGATTATAATAAAATAGATGATGCATTGTTAGAAATAAAAAAATCCAAAAGACCATTGATTGTTGCTGGTGCTGGAATATTTTGGGCAGACTCTGTTGAAGAGCTTAAAAAATTTTCAGAAACTAATAAAATTCCTATTACTCATACATATCATTCAAAGGGCTTGATAAATGATTATGGCCTTGAATTAGGCCTTGTAGGTCTTAGAGGATCTAAAATGGCTAATTTTGCATTTAAAAACGCTGACTTAATAATATTTTTAGGTTCTAAAATATCTGAAAGAACAACTCATATTAACAGTCATTTTGATTTTAGAAAAGCTAAAACCAAGGTTATTAGTGTTAATATTGATCAAAATGTTCTTTTTGGAGATATAAAAATTCATGGTAATGTAAAAAAGGTTTTAAATCATTTTAATTATTCAAAAATAGTTAATAATTCATTTAAGGATTCCGTTAAGGATTCATCTAAGGACTCATCTAAAGATTCATCTAAAGATTCATTTAATAATTCGTTTAATGATTCATGGATAGCTGATATTTTTCAAAATAATGAAAAAACTCATATCGATGGGTTAGAAAGTAAAGAAATCCCTTTAAAACCACAAGTAGCTATTAAATTAATAATGGAATATTTCAATGATTTAGATAAATTAGATAATTTTAAGGATTATATTCTGGTTAATGATGCAGGTTCACATACGACATGGGTTAATCTTATATCTGAAATTTATAATAAAAGGATTATATTCTCAGGAGCTATGGCTCCTATGGGATATGGATTACCTGCAGCTTGTGGGGCATCAATATCTCAACCTAATAAGAAAATTCTTCTTATTAATGGAGATGGTGGCTTTCAGATGAATATTCAAGAGTTAGCTACTATTTCTTCTAATAATCTCCCTATTTTAATCATAGTATTAAATAATTCTCAATTGGGTGTAATTAGGCAATGGGAAGCTTTTTATAATAAAGATTTAAGATATTCTGTTGATTTAGAAAATCCTGATTTTGTGAAATTAGCTAATGCTTATGGAATTGAAGCTGATTCTGTAAGTTCTAGGGAAGAGTTAAAATTAGCTATTAAAAATTTAAAATTAGATAAACCTTATTTATTAGAGGTTTTAATTGCAGAAGAAGATATTCCACTTGTTAAATCTTAATAATAGCTATAAATTAAAATTTACTATTTTTTAAGTATTTTTAATAATAATTTTAATATTACTTTTAATATTACTTTTAATACAAAATTAGAAATAATAATCAAAAACATTAAGGGAAGAATATAAAAATTAATATTAATTATAATATTGAGATTAATATTATTATTAATAATATTAAATGTAATACTGAGAATATATTAAAAATGATACTAAAAATAATAGTGAAAAGAATACTACAAATATTACAAACAATATTAAAAGTATTATTAAGATAGTATTAAAATTAAGATTAAAACTAGTATTAAAACTAGTATTAAAAGTAATATTAAAAGTAATATAAAAATTATTATTAAAAATAAAATTAAAAAATTTAAAAAAAAGTATTAGAAAATACAACTAATATAACAACTAATATAAATATTATTATAGAATATTATTATAAAATATTATATTATAAAATATTATTATAAATTTTATTATTAATATTATTATTAATATTATTATTTAATAGCTGTATTATAACATATAATATATAAAATGAATCATAAGTATGATTTATTAACTGCAGCTACTCCTGCACCCATGTCAATATCGAATCCAAGACCTTTTAAAGTCATTCCAAGTGCAGAAAATGTAATAGCTAGTTCTTTATAGGATATGTTACCCATATGTCCAATTCTAAATATATTTCCTTTTAAATGGTCTTGTCCACCAGCTAATTCTACTTTATATTTATTTCGCATTGTTCCTCTTAATTCTGCGTCAGTAACGTTTTCTGGCATTTTAACTGCGGTAACAGTTGTAGATGAAACTTTTTCATCAGGGAATATTTCAAGACCAAGAGCTTTAACAGCATTTCTTGAAGCTTCAGCAGCTGTTTCATGCCTAACTACTCTATTTTCTAGGCCTTCTTCTTTAATTATTTTTAAAGCTTCAAATAAAGCATAAATTAATGAAACTGATGGAGTATATGGAGTTTCAGGAGGTGTTCCAGCACCACTTTTTTTGTATTTTTTCATATCTAAATAATATGTGTTAGAATCGGTATTATCAATAACTTTCCATGCTTCATCATTTAAAGTAATTGCAGCTAATCCTGGAGGAGCAGCTAAACATTTTTGAGATCCTGTTACACAAATATCGATGCCATACTTATCTACATCTACTCTATCTCCTCCAAGAGATGATACAGTATCTACAATGTATAATGCATCGTAATTTTTCATAACCTTTCCAATTTCTTCAATAGGAGCAGCTACACCAGTAGAGGTTTCATTATGAACAACAGTAACTGCTTTAATATATTCATCATTTTCAAGAGCAATTTTCACTTGTTCTGGTGTTACAGCAGTTCCCCATTCAACAGCTAATTCTTGTGCATCTATTCCAAATGAGTTAGCTATTTGCATAAACCTTTGTCCGAATTTACCTCCTACAACATTTAATATTTTTTCTCCAGGTTTTATAGTATTAGCGATAGCTGCTTCCATAGCTGATGTACCTGAACCAGTAAGTAAATAAGATTGATTCTGTGTTTTAAAAACCTCAGACATTAGTTCAGTAGTTTCAGTAAATATCTCTCCAAAAATTGCGCTTCTATGGTTAACAATATTATTAGACATAGCTTTTAGAACTCTTGGTGCTACGCTTGTTGGTCCAGGAAGCATTAATAAAGTATCATCCATTTATTTATTCCTCCAATTGATTATTTGCTATAAGAATGATTATTTATAGTTTAATTATAAAATATCTTAAACTATATTACAAACTTTATTTAATATATATAAAAAGCTTTTCTATTGGGTATAATTATAGTGCTTAATTTATTATATTATTTAATTAAAATGATTAGAATAATTAAAATTCAATGTTTAAATAATAAGATTATATATTATTTTTTTATATTATTTTTTTATATTATTTTTTTTGGATTGATTTTTTAGTTATAAATTATATTTTTTATTATTGTACATTTGTTTTTTCACTTATTTTTTTATTCACTTATTTTTTTATTTGTTTTTATAGTTATATTAATTTATAAGCTTTTTAGTTGATTAAAAATTGAAAATAAGATAATTTTAATTAAAAGCAATATTAATTTCAAAAAACTTATTTAATAGAAAATATATAGTTTTTAATAATGAAATTTGATGAATGGAATATTTGGTATGAGAAAATATTATCGGATTTTGGATTTCCAAAAGAAGAAGATGAAAAAACTGCTGCTATTTTGAATAAACTATTATCTGTAAGAGATTCGATTAAAATTGAAGATTTATTGGATAATTTAGAGCATGAGAATATTACTGTTCATAATTTTCATAAAAGTAAAACAGATATAAGAAATTTCATAGTTTTTGGTGCAGGACCATCATTAAAAAAAGACATAGAAAAAGTTAAAAAGATTTCTAACTTAGAAGACTCTGATGATTATATATTAATTTCTGCCGATGGTGCAACAACAGCTCTTTTAGAAGAAAATATCGTTCCAGATATAATAGTAACTGATTTAGATGGTAAAATTGAAGATTTATTATTGGCAAATGATTTAGGATCTTTGTTTGTTCTTCATGCTCATGGTAATAATTTTGATCAAATACTAAAATACACAAATAAGTTTAATAAGATTTTAGGTACTACTCAGTCTAAACCATTTTCTAATCTTTATAATTTCGGAGGTTTTACTGATGGTGATAGGGCAGTGTTTTTAGCTATTGCTTTAAATGCCGAGAAGATTATTCTTGCTGGAATGGACTTTGGAAAAATTATAACCAAATATTCTAGACCTGAAATCAATTTAGAAACTGCTGAAGCTGATGAAATTAAGCAAAAAAAGTTAGTATATGCTGAAAAACTTATTGATTGGATAAAAAATAATAATGATGTTGAAATAATTAATTTAAGTAAATAATTTATTTACTAATCAATTAGATTTAGTAATAGTTTATTTTATTTTAAGATAATTAGAATATACTTTTTTATATAAGTTTATACATACTATTGTTATGGGAATTGAAGATATATTACTTCATGATGAAACAATATTTCAGGATATAAATGCATTTAATCCAGATTATATGCCTGAAAATTATAATTTCAGGGATTCACAAATGGAAGGAATGGCAATGTCTATTCGCCCAGCTTTAAATAAGGGGCGACCTGTTAATACTGTTATACTTGGGTCTTGTGCTACAGGAAAAACAACTGCAATAAAAAAACTTTTTAAGATGGTTGAAAAAAATTCTAATAAGATTTTTTGTTGTTATGTAAATTGTCAATTACATACTACTCGTTTTAGTATATTTTCACAGATACATAAAAAGATTTTTGGACATGCTCCTCCTGAAACAGGAATTCCTGTATCAAGAGTATATGAGAAAATAATGCAACATCTTTCAGATGAAGATAAAGCATTACTGGTAGCTTTTGATGATGTTGATTATTTATTCAAAAATAACATGATTAATAAGATATTTTATGATATATTACGAGCTTATGAAGAATTTCCAGGAGTTAGAACCGGATTGTTTGCAATTTTATCAGAACTTGAATTTAGGTTTGCATTAGATAAAAATGTAAATACAGTTTTCATCCCTCAGGAGATAACGTTTCCTCCTTATACTCGAAGTGAAATACTAAGTATTCTAACTGATAGGGCTAAATTGGGATTTTATCCTGGAGTAATTAGTGATGAAATATTAGAGGAAATTACTGATTATTCTATAGATGGAGGAGATTTGAGAACTGGAATTGATTTATTGAGGATATGTGGAAATATAGCTGAATCCAATGCATCTAAAACAATAGAATTATCTCACCTTGAAGAAGCTAAATCTAAAAGTAATTCTTTAAAATTAGTTGAAACACTAAGATCATTAAATAAATCAGAAAAAGATTTGTTAAAAGTTATTGCAACTAAAGAGGAGCCTTTAAATTCTGGTCCCTTATCTAAGCTGTTTATGGAAGAAACAGGACTTAGCTATGCAACATTTGGAAGAACTTTAGAAAAATTAGAATTTTTGCGGTTGATTGATACAAAATTCACAGGAAAAGGAGTTAGGGGAAATTCTAGACAAATAATACTTAGAGTTAATTCTGATGATGTTAAAAAATGCCTTTTATAATTAAAAATTTTTAAATATTGTATATATCTATTTTTAAGCCATATAATTTAATATATAAATTATATGGTCTTATTAGGATTATTCATTGTTATAATTACTATTTATTATAATATTTTTCATCATGATTACTATTTATTATAATTATTTTTATAATAATTACTTTTTAGCATAATTATTTTTCATCATGATTACTTTTTATACTATTATCATCTGAATTTAAATTATTAATTTTTATACTATCTATAACTTTTAATTACAAATTTAATTATTTCCTAATAGCATAGTTGTAATGCAATTCTTACTATAATTATTAATATAAATATCTATATTAATATTTATAATAAAAAGTCTTGCATGGCTTACTCATTAGCTACTTAGGGTTTGGTAGTATAATTTTTTAAGTTATATATTGGATTTATATAATATTAAAATATATAATATCAATATTAGTTTAATAATGATACTATTTTTAAATTCCAAAAATAACACTAGGATTAGGGGTTGTAGCTATAGATAATATACTGAAAAGTAATACTAGAAAAACAAAGAGTATTACCATGCAAGATTGAAAGTTAATGTTTTTAAAGAATAAAAAATCATTTATATCATTTTTTTTCCTTAAATCATTTCTTATATATTGATTTGTATTTTTTGACATATAATCACTCAAATTTTAACTCAAATTTGTTCATAAATATAATTAGTTAAAAATACATATAAAGAAAATCCGAGAGAGCTTATGAGGAGTAATATTAAAATTATTGAATTTTAATTATGTGTACTTATTTTGATAAAAAAGATTTAAATCAACTTAAATAGCAAAAAATTGACTTTAAAAATTTTCATGATTGATATGATTGAAGAAAATAGAACTAATCAGAAAAATATTCAAAAAAAGTTTGAATTTTTCGATGTTACTGCTGACATTGGTTATTGGGCATATGGGAAAACATTAGAAGAAGCTTTTGAAAATTCTGCTTTAGCAATGTTCAATGTCATTACTAATGTTAAAAAAGTAGATAAAAAAGAAATAAGAGAATTTACCATTGAATCGGAGGATAAAGTTTCTTTATTATATGATTTTTTAGAAGAATTATTATTTATTCATGAAATTAGTCTTCTTCTTTTTTCAAATTTTAGTGTATCTATTGAAAAGAAAAATTCAGGTGATAATAAGTTTTATAAACTTAATGCAATAGCTGAAGGTGAGAAAATAGATTGGAAAGTCCATGAAAGAAGAAGTGAAGTTAAAGCAATAACATTTCACATGATGGAAGTTTCATGTAATGAATTATGTAAAATAAGAGTTATTTTAGATTTATAACTATGGTATTGTTGTATTTAATTAGTATTTATAGTTTTATAGTATTTATAATATTTATTTAATATTTTTATTATTATATATTACTATATATTATTGTTTTTATTATTATTTTCAGTATTATTCTTAGTATTTAGTACTTTAATTAGTATTTTCATTATTTTTATTTTTTATAGTATTTTTAGTAAATTATATAATATCATCAAAACTATATAGTATAATATATAGTACTATAATTTAATGTATTGATATCTAATTTATAAGATTTTTAATTTAGTGTTTAATCGACATTGTTTAATTAAATTTTTTAATTTAATATAATTAATGCTTTAAACTTTATTTTATACAAATTTATACAAATTTACTAAATATTTTTATAATAAAAAATTTATCTTTCTATTTAATTAATACAGTTGATTCTTATGAGTATAAACAAGAATATTAAGGAAAATATTACTGAAGTTCGTCCAAATGTTTGGGAGATTCCTAGTAACTTTAAAAGAGAAATGAAAGTTCCTGGCCGCTTTTATTTAGAAGAAGATGCACTTTCTAGTTTAGAGGAAGGAGCTATTGAACAGATAACTAATGTAGCTTGTCTTCCTGGAATACAAAAGTTTGCTATTGGCCTTCCTGATATTCATTTTGGTTATGGTTTTCCTATTGGTGGAGTTGGAGCTTTCAGTACTCGTACTGGAGTAATTAGTCCTGGTGGAGTTGGTTTTGATATTAATTGTGGTGTCAGAATGGTTAGAACAAATCTGACTGAAAAAGATATCAAACCTAAAATGAAAGAAATTGTTGATAAACTTTTTGTTAATGTTCCCTCTGGTGTTGGAAGTAAGGGAAAAATTAGACTAAAAAACAATGAAATTGACAATGTTTTAGACTTTGGAGCTGAATGGGCTGTTGAAAACGAATATGGTTGGGAAGAAGACCTTAATTTTCTTGAAGAAAATGGTAGGATGTTAGATGCTGATTCATCTAAAGTATCTGAAAAGGCTAAAAAACGTGGAATTCCTCAGCTTGGTTCATTAGGGTCTGGAAATCATTTTTTAGAGGTTCAAAAAATTAATGAAATCTTTAATGAAGAAGTAGCTAAAACTTTTAATCTTGAACCTGGAACAATAACTATTATGGTTCATAGTGGATCTCGTGGATGTGGTCATCAAGTTTGCTCTGACCATCTTCGTGCAATGGATAAGGCATATAAAAAACACAATCTTAATATACCTGACAGACAATTAGCTTGTGCCCCTATAGATTCTATTGAAGCTGAAAATTATTTTAGAGCTATGTCTGCTGCGGCTAACTATGCTTGGGCAAATCGTCAGATGATGGTTCATTGGGTTAGGGAGACTTTTGAAGGAATATTTAATCAGTCTGCTGAAGATATGGAAATGAGTGTTATATATGACGTTGCTCATAATATTGCTAAAAAAGAGGTTCATAATATAAAAAATAGGAATCAAGAGGTTATTGTTCATAGAAAAGGAGCTACTCGTGCTTTTGGTCCAGGTAGGGTTGAAATTCCAAGTGAATATAGAAAAGTGGGACAACCAATTTTAATTCCTGGAACTATGGGAACTGCTTCTTATATTCTTCATGGAACTGATATTGCTATGGAAGAAACTTTTGGGTCTACTGCTCATGGTGCTGGAAGAAAATTAAGTCGTACTGGCGCTAAAAAGAAATTTACTAGTGATGAGATAAAAGCTGATCTTAAAAGTAAAGGTATTCATGTAAGAGCTAATTCAGACCCAGTTCTTGCTGAAGAAGCACCTGCAGCTTATAAAGATGTTGATCAGGTTGTTAGAACATCTGATAGCACTGGAATAGCTAAAATTGTAGCTAAAGTTGTACCATTAGCTGTTACTAAAGGTTAATCTTTTCTTTTTTATTTTTATTATCTATATTTGTTCTTTATTTTTATTTTTTTTTAATGTTTGGTGTATTTATGATAGGTATTATTGGTGGTAGTGGTGTTTATGACATTACAAAAGAGGTTGATAATGTTGAGAAGAAAATAGTTCTGACTCCTTATGGTGAGTCTGCAGAAATTTCTCTTTTTAAAATTGGGGAAAATGATGTAGCATTTATGCCAAGACACTCTGGAGATCACAGTTCACCTCCTCATAAAATTAATTATCGTGCAAATATTTGGGGGCTTCATAGCTTAGGTGTTAAACAAATCATAGCTACAAATGCAGTAGGCTCTTTAGATGAAAAAATTCATCCGGGTTCATTAGTGATAGTTGATGACTTTATTGATTTTACTTTTAGAAGGGAAAAAACATTTTATGATGATACGGTTGTTCATATTGATGTTACAGAACCTTATTGTAATAGGCTGAGGTCTCAAATTATAGCTAATAAATCTGTTGTTACTGATGGTGACTTTGTAGAAGGAGGAGTTTATGTTTGTAATGAAGGTCCACGATTTGAAAGTCCTGCTGAGGTAAAAATGCTTCAAACCTTAGGTGGAAATGTTGTAGGTATGACTGGTCTTCCTGAAGCAGTATTAGCTAGAGAAAAAGAAATATGTTATGCTAGTATTTGCCTTGTTTCTAATTATGGGGCATCTATTTCTCCAAATAAGTTAACAATGGATGAAGTTTTTGAAATAATGGAAGTTAAAGGACAAGAACTTATTAATCTTATTTATAAAACGGTTGAATCAATGAATAGAGAATATGATTGTCATTGTTCATCTGCTTTAGATGGTGCTGGAGTTTAATCCTTTGGTTTATAAACATGTTATTTATCTATGAATATTTCTTCTACAGAAACTTTAAAGAATTTGGCTATTTTAAATGCTAGTTTTAGTGATGGATCATATTTATCTTTTTCAATAGCTAAAATTGTTTGTCTTGATACTTGTAGCTGTTTAGCTAATTCTTCCTGAGTAGTGTCATGTATCGCTCTGAATTCTTTTATTCTATTTTTCATTTTTACTCACTATATTTTCGTTTAAAATAGATTCTACTTATTAAAAATATTATAATTCCTATAATTGCTGTAAAAAAGAATGCATATGACATTGGAGTATATTGTGGGTATATGTTTCTGAGAGTAAAAATAGCTATTGCTGCATATATAATTATCCCCATCACTGATCCAAAAGCTGGAAGTGAAGCTCTTTCATCAATATATTGTGTTCTTTCATCTTCGATTATTTCTCCATTTCTGCTTTTAAAGAATTTATCTAGTTCTTTATAATATCTAATTGTCGGTATAAGAGTTATCATTAACACAATCATGGATATTATAAATAAATTGAAATTTGCAAATATAATTCCTAAAACCCAGAGTAGTGTTACTAAACTTGATAATAAAATAGTTATTATTACTTTTAGTTTTGTTTTCATATTTTCACTCTTAATATATTCTTTCTTTATTCTTTTCTTAAGGTATTTTTTCTTAAATTAATTCTTTTCTTAGGATTATTCTTTTCTTAAATTATTTTTTAAAAATATTCTTTTATTTATTAAAACTTTTTAAGATACTTTTTAATTTAAATTTTTTATTAAATGATTAATGAATTTTTTGTTAAGCTTATTAAACATTTTGTAAATAGTTTTTTACATTTTGTTAAAAGTATTATACATTTACGTATTTATACTTTTCTATTTTTAATATTTTAATAATTTTTAATTTTATTTTTTAATTATTAGAAACTATTTTTTAAACTATTTTTAAAATCATTTTTTAAAATTATTTTCAATTACTTTTTAAATACTATTTTCAAGTACTATTTTTAAATACTATTTCTAGTACTATTTTTAATTTAATGATAATAATAAATGAATAAAATTTAATTAAAATAAAAAATATACATATATTTGTGTATTATAATTAATCTATTTACAATTTTTAGTAAAGTATTTAAAATTGTTTAATATTTGAAATATCAAAATATCAAATATTTGAATTAGATGGAGTGTTAGAGATGGCAGATGTAATTTTATTAAGTGGAAGTCCTAGGAAAAATAGTAATACTGTTGAAGTTTTAGAAGTATGTGCTGATGAAATAGAAAAAAATGGATTAAGTACTGAGATTTTAAATCTTCGTGGAATGCAAATTCAGTCTTGTATAGCTTGTAATAAGTGTATAGAAGAGGGAAATTGTGTTTTAAAAGACGGACTTGATGAAATCATTGAAAAAATAAGAAAAGCTGATGGATTTATCCCTGCAGCACCTGTTTATTTTGGGACAGCTAGAGGGGATATAATGGCGGCTCTTCAAAGAATTGGAAAAGTTTCTCGTGGAACCGATCAATTTCTTTCATGGATGGTTGGTGGTCCAATAGCTGTAGCTAGAAGAGGTGGTCAGACTTTAACACTTCAAGAAATGGCAATGGTTTTCCCTATAAACAATATGATCATGGTAGGTTCAAATTATTGGAATATGGTTTTTGCACTTGAAGAAGGTACTGCTAGTGAAGATGAAGAAGGTATTGGAACAATAAAATTATTTGCTGAAAATGTTGCTAAATTAATTAATAAAATTAGAGACTAATTGGAGATAATCATGAGAATTGCTGTTGCTTCATCTGATGGAAAAAATGTTGATCTTCATTTTGGAAAAGCTAGTTCTATCTGTATTTTTGATTTTGATGAAGAAGGGAATAATAAAAAATTTATTGAAAAAAGATCTGTTGAATTTAACCCTGGAGAAAAACATCAGTGGATGAAGACTTTGAATGCAATTAAGGATTGTGATGTGGTTATTTGTGTTCAAGCAGGATTTAAGTCAAAGTTTGGAATTGAAGAATCTGGTATAAAACTTGTTGAAGATGACGGTCCTATTGATGAAGCTTTAAATCGTTATATTGATCATTATAATTTTATGAAGACTCCAATATAATAGAATCATATATTATAGGATAATATATTATAGAATAGTATATTATAGGACCATATATTATAAAATCAAGTATAATTAAATCAATTAAATAAATAGGAAAAGGTTGGAATATGAAGTGTATTATTATATATGAATCAATACATCATAATAATACTGAAAAAGTAGCTAAAGTAATTGCAGATGAAATTGGTGCGGAATTAGTAAATGTGAGAGATTTCAATAAGAACTACGAAAATCTGGATGAATATGATTTAGTTGGTGTTGGTTCTGGTATATATTATGGGAAAATTCATAAAAACATTAAAAATTTTATTGATACTACTGAACATATGGATAATCAGAAAAGCTTTATTTTTACTACAAGTGGTAGAACTAAAAGTAGCTTCAATGAGAAGTTTAAAGATTTTTTAAATTCCAGAGGATTTAATGTCATAGCTGATTTTAATTGTAAAGGTTTTGACACTTTTGGCCCACTTAAAATTGTTGGAGGTATAAATAAGGAACATCCTAATGAAGATGATTTGAATAATGCAAAAAAATTTGCAAAGTCTTTAAAATAACTTTTTATTTTTTCCATTTTTTTGATTATTTATAAGTATCTATGATCATTTGGATTTCTTTAATTATTTTTAATTATTTTTAATTATTTAAATTTTTAACTTTTTAATTTTCTAATTTTCCATAATTTTCTAATTTTTTAAAAAACTTTAAATATGATAAATCCAAATGTTATATTAACCTTTAAGGGCGGGTTTTAAAGTATTTTAAAACTTTATTATAAACAATTTTTACTAATATTTGGATTGAGTCCAATATCAGATTTGCGAATTAGCTGATTTTAGAGCTAAGAAGTTAATTCGAGTTAATTTTATTGTTTTTATAGTTATTATAGATAATTTTATGTAACTTTATATAGTTTTATATATTTTTATATACTTTATATACATTTTTATATAAAATATTAGAAAATATTATTTTAATTATATTAGTAATATTAATATGAATTAATATGAGTTCCAATTAGGGTACTCTTTGATTATATATTTCTGTTTCTAAAAATATTAATTTACAGATTAAGGAATTGAATAAAAAATTTATAGGATGTAATATTTATGGCAAAGGCAAAAAGAAGAAGAGCACGTGATACATGGAAAGAAAAATCTTGGTATACAATTAAAACTCCTGTGGCATTTGGAGATAAAGAAATTGGGGAAACTCCTTCTAGAGATCCTGACTTTTTAATAGGTAGGGGTGTAGAAGTCACTATGAGGGAATTGACTGGTGATTTTTCTAAACAATACATAAAATTAAAGTTTGAAGTTGATAATGTAGCTGGAGATATAGCTAATACTAAATTTACTGGTCATAAGGTAACAACTGATTATGTAAGAAGTATGATTAGAAGAGGAACAAGTAGGATTGATACTCATGTTGTTATTAAGACTAAAGACGATCATAAAATGAAACTTCATGTTTTAGCTATAACTACAAGAAGGTCTAAATCTTCCCAACAAAAGTTCATGAGAGAAACAATCACTGGACTTGTTCAAAAATTAGCAAGTGAAAGAAGCTATGAAGATGTAATTGAAACTTCTGTTAATGGAAGAATGGCTTCTGAGATATATCATAGAGCTAAAAAGATTTATCCTCTTAAAAGAGTAGAAATTATTAAAAGTAAAGTATTAGATTAATTATTATATTATTCTAATATTTTTATTATTAATTTTATTTTATTATTAATAGTATTACATTATTATATTATCATTATATTATCATTATATTTTCATTATATTTTCATTATTACTATTTTTATCACTATTTTTATTATTATTTTTATTATTACTACTTTTATTTTTACTTATTTCTGTATTAATCAATTTTTTATCATATTTTGTAATTTTCATAAAAAGTTAATTTATACATATATTTCTATAACTCATTTAATAATTAATTTTTATTAATTCGGCATATTTATATAAATCATATAATAAATTTAATAATGATGATTTTTATGGAAGAGACCTTAATGATAAATTGGGGGTATGTAGTTTTGCTTCTATTAGTGGGAGCTTTCATCTATAATCGAAAGGCTTTAGATTTATGGGGAACTCTTGCTATGGTTATTATGGGTATTATAATAATATTTTCTGCAGGTATCAGCTGGTTACTTCTAATATTAATTTTCTTAATTTTAAGTCTTGTTGCTACAAGACATAGTAAATATTATAAACAGAATTTAGGAATATATGAAGGTAAAAGAACTGCAAAAAATGTTATTTCTAATGGTGTTGTTGCCTTCATAATGGCTGCATTCGGAGGTTATTATCTTCCACTTGTAGGGGGTTTTATAGGAGCTATTGCTACTGCTACTGCTGATACATTAGCAAGTGAGATTGGAATACTTCAAAGACCACGCCTTATAACTACAATGAGAAAAGTTGATCCTGGAACTGATGGTGCGATTTCTGTCCTTGGTACATTGGTGGGGATAATTGGGGCAGCTATAATTGGTATTGCAGCATTTTTTTTAGGTATAATATCTGACCCGTTTCTTTCTTTAAAAATTGCAGTTGTTTCTGGTACTGTCGGTTGTTTTATGGATAGTATACTTGGAGCAGTTTTTGAAAGAAGAAATTTCATAAACAATGAGCATGTTAATCTTTTAGCTACTATAACTGGAGCTTTAGTTGGTATAATTTCAACTTTATGATTAATCAGTATTTATTTTTAATTATTAACTTTCTTTAATAACTAAATTTATTTTATTAAAACTTATATGTTTTAAATTTCAATATATATTACAATTATGATATATTGTAATTATGAGATAGAATTTGAAAAAGAGATAAGATTTAAAAGATAATTGTGATATAAGCAAAATATTAATATTAATATTAAATATTAATATTAATTATAAATATTGGTTATAAATATTAGTTATGGATATTGATTATAGATAGTAATTATAATATTGATTATAAATATTTACTTTAAAAATAGTTTTTTAATAATATATTGTGATTTTTATGAAAGGAATGATTTTAATAATGGATGGACTTGGAGATCGCCCATTAAAAGATTTAAATGGAATGACTCCATTACAAGCAGCTAAAACCCCAAACATGGATAAAATGGCTGAAAAAGGTATTAATGGATTGATGGATTCTATTAAACCTGGTATAATTCCTGGAAGTGATACTGCCCATATTTCAATACTTGGTTATGATCCTTATGAGATTTATACTGGAAGAGGTCCTTTTGAAGCTTCTGGTGTTGGTGTTGATATTTTACCAGGGGATATAGCATTCAGATGTAATTTTTCAACTGCTGATAGTAATAAAATAATCACTGATAGGCGTGCTGGAAGAATAAGGGATGGAACAAAAGATATTATTAATACTCTTAATGGAATGATTATTGAAGGGTATGAAGATGTAAAAATTATTTTTAAAGAGTCGACTGGTCATAGAGCAGTTCTTGTTCTTAGATCTGAAGGTCATGAATCTCTTTCAGATGCAGTTTCAGATGCAGATCCTAAAAATGAAGGAAAACCTCCAAAAACAGTTTTTCCAACTGATGATACTAAAGAAGCTGTTAGAACCGCAGATATTTTAAATAAAATTGTTGATACGTCTTATGAAATGATTAAAGATCATCCTGTTAACCAAGAAAGAGAAAAAAATGGTGAACCTCCTGCGAATATAATTGTACCTAGAGGTGCTGGTGCAGTACCTGAGGTTGAATCTATAAATGAAAAATATAATCTTAATTCTCTATGTATTGCAGAAACTGGACTTATTATGGGTATAGGAAGGTTTGCGGGTATGGATATTATTGAAGTTGAGGGGGCCACTGGTGGAACAGATACTAACCTTGATAATATTATTGATGAGATTGTTAAACATGCAACTGGTAATGAATATAATTTTTTACTTATAAATATTGATGGGGCAGATGAAGCTGGTCATGATGGTAGTTTTGAAGAGAAATTGGAATTTATAGAGAAAGTTGATAAGATTGTTATAAAGAAATTATTAGAAATTGAAGATTGTTATATAATATTGACTGCAGATCATTCAACTCCAATTTCTAGGATGGATCATACTGCAGATCCAGTTCCAATAATTATTAATGGTCCTGAAGTCAGAATTGATAATGTAAAAGAATTTAATGAAATAGAAGCTCATAAAGGAGGACTTTGCAGAATACGTGGTTCTGATGTTATGGACATTTTAATGGATTTAATGAATAATTCTTCTAAATTTGGAGCTTAATCTTTAATTATTTTAATCTTGCTTAGCTTAATCTTAATTATATTAATCTTAATTATATTGGAGTAATAAAATGCCTGTTAATACTAATAATAAAAAGCTTTTTGGAACTTCTGGAATAAGGGGAAAAATTGGTGAAGAAGTTACATCAAACCTTGCCTTGAATGTTGCAAAAGCATTAGCCACTTATTTAGGGGGGACTGGAAATGTTGTTTTGGGTTATGATACAAGAACAACTAATAAAATGCTTGACAATGCAATTACTGCGGGATTGCTTGAATCAGGAGTCAATGTTTTAAAAATAGGTATGGTTCCAACACCTCTTGTAGGTTATGCTGTTAAAACTTTAAATGCTGATGCAGGAATAATGATTACAGCATCTCATAATCCTTCACAATATAATGGTATTAAGATATGGAATAGTAATGGAATGGCATATACTCCTTCTCAAGAAAGAGAAATAGAAAATATATATTATTCAAAAGAATTTGAAGAAGCTGGCTGGGACAATATTGGAACGATTTATCATGATAAAGAAATTAAACAAAAATATATTAACAATCTTTTGAGCATTGTTGATATTAAACCAGGATTAAAAGTAGTGATTGACTGTGCTTCAGGTGCAGGTTCTGAATTATCTCCATTGATATTTAGAATGGCAGGATGTGAAGTTATTACTCTAAATTCTCAAGTTGATGGATTTTTCCCTGGCAGAAATCCTGAACCAAATGAGGCGAATTTAGGGGACTTAATGAAGATTGTTATAGCTACTGGGGCTGATTTAGGGATAGCTCATGATGGTGATGCTGATAGAATGATTGCAATAGATGGAAATGGTAGAGTTGGAGATTTTGATAAGTTATTAGCAATAATATCAGGATATATGGCTGAAAAATATGGGGAAAATGATTTAAAGGTTATTACTACTGTTGATGCGGGTATATGTCTCGATGAATCTTTAGATCATGTTAATGGTAAGATCATTAGGACAAAAGTCGGTGATGTGAATGTAGCCGAGTCTATAATTGAAGAAAATGCTATATTTGGTGGGGAACCTTCTGGAACATGGTTGCATCCTGATTTTTGTATGTGTCCTGATGGTATTCTTTCAGGTCTTAGGATGGCAGAAATTGTATCAAAAAAAGGTTCTCTTTCTAAACTTTTAGATAATATTCCAAATTATTCAAACATTAGGGAAAAAATAAACTGTTCTAAAGAAGATAAGCTTAAAGTAATGGAAAATATGGAAAAATTACTAATAAAATCTTTTGATGATGTTATTGATGTTAATACAATTGATGGAGTTAGATTAACATTTTCAGATGATAGTTGGGTTTTAGTTAGACCTTCTGGAACAGAAGATTATATTAGAGTGACTTTAGAGGCTAAAACCATTGAAAATGCAAATTTAATAAGAGATATTTCGGTTAAAATAATTAAAGATAATTTGAATTAGTTATTTAATTGTTATTTATCTAATTATTACTTATTTAATTATTAGGTAGATAATTATTAATTATCTTATTAATATTTAATAATTATAAAAAAATTATTATTTTATTAATTATAGAATATAAAATAAGAATTATAAAAATAATAATTGTAAGATAATTATTTGTATTATATCATTATTTACTTTATCATTATTTAATTTATTATTATTTACTTTATAAATATATAGAGGGGATTTTTTGAAAGCTATAATTTTAAGCGCAGGGGAAGGAACAAGAATGAGGCCTTTAACACTTACTAAGCCGAAGACAATGCTTCCAGTAGCAGGTAAACCTATTATACAATATAATATTGAGTCTTTAAGAGATAGTGGGGTTACTGATATTCTTTTAATTGTAAATTATAAGGAAGATATGGTTAGAAATTATTTTAAGGATGGAAAAGACCTTGGAGTCAATATAACTTATAAAAAACAAGAAAAATTATCTGGAACTGCTAATGCTATTGGGTATGGTGAAGATTTTGTTGATGATGAATTTATAGTTTTAAATGGGGATATAATACTTGACACTGCTCTTTTGATGAATATTATAGATGAATATTATAAAATCAATCCTGATACTTTAATGGTTTTAACAGAAGTTGAAGATCCAACTCTCTTTGGTGTTGTTGAAATTAAAGAAAATATAGTCAATAAAATAATTGAAAAACCAACCATTGATGAAGCACCAAGTAATTATGTCAATACGGGGATTTATATATTTAATAAAGATATATTTGAAAAAATAGCAAAAACAAAAAAGTCTTCAAGGGGAGAGTATGAGATTACTGATTCATTAGCTATGCAAATTGATGATGGTAAGACTATTTGGGGATTTAAATCTAATAAAAAATGGCTTGATGTGGGGCGCCCTTGGGAGCTAATTGAAATTAATGAATATTTTTTAGAAGAAATTACTACTAATATTAAAGGTAAAGTAGAGCCTGGTGCTCATATTCATGGTAATATTCATCTTGGTGAAGGTAGTGTGATTAGATCAGGAGTTTACATAATGGGCTCTGTTTATATCGGAGAAGATTGTGATATTGGTCCAAATTGCTATATTAGAGGAAGTACTTATCTTGGTAATAATGTTAATGTTGGTAATGCTGTTGAGATAAAAAATTCAATAATAATGGATGATACTAATGTTAATCATTTAAGTTATGTTGGTGATTCTGTTATTGGATCTAATTGTAATATAGCTGCTGGTACAAATGTAGCTAACTTAAGATTTGATAATGAAACAGTTAAAACAACAATAAAAGATGAAAAAATTGATAGTGGTAGACGTAAACTTGGTGCAATCTTTGGTGATTCTGTTAAAACTGGAATTAACTCAAGTTTCAGTCCTGGGGTGAAAGTTGGTTGTAATTCTTCTGTTGGTTCTGATGTTTTGCTTTATGAAGATCTTGATTCTGATAAGGTTGTTTTAGTAAAACAAGAACATATAATTACTAATAAAAAAGAGGATTAGTAAAACATGAGAATAATTTCTATTAGTCAATATTTATTTCTTTAATTATTGTTCAATATTATAATAAAGTTCAATATTTATTAAAGTTCAATATTTATAATAAAATATTTTTAAATAATTTATTTTAATTATTACTTTATTCTCACATTATTTGATATATTTAGAATTATAATTAGCATTATACTTAGTATTATATTTATTATTATATTTATTATTATATTTAGAATTATAATTAGTATTATACTTAGCATACTTAATATTATATTTATTACTTATAGTGATAACATGGTTATTAATAATTTAAATGATTTAAAACCAGTATTGCATAAATCTGTGAGAATTTTTGAGGGTTCTCATATTATCGGTGATGTAAAAATAGGTGAAAATTCTTCTGTGTGGTATAATGCAGTTATTAGGGGGGATAGAGGACCTATAATAATAGGTAAATCTACTAATATTCAAGATAATTGTGTTATTCATTGTTCTGATACTTTAACCACTACATTAAAGGATTTTGTTTCAGTAGGTCATGGTGCGATTATCCATGGCTGTGAAATAGGTGAAAATGTTATTATTGGAATGAATGCAACAATTTTAAATGATTCAAAAATTGGTGATGATTCTATTGTTGGTGCAGGGTCTGTTGTAACAGAAGGAAAAGAATTTCCAGAAAAAAGTTTAATTTTAGGCATTCCTGGAAGAGTAGTAAGACAATTAACTTCTGATGAAATAAATAAAATTAAATTAAATGCATTAAATTATGTGAAATTAATGAAAGATTATTAGTTTTATTTTTTAATTTAATTTCGATTTTCTTTAATTTATTAATTTTCTTTAATTTGATTGTTTATATTTTGTTTAAATTTATTCTATTTCAATTAAATATATTTAGATCAATATTTAAATCAATATTTAAATTATTAATATTTAAATTATTATTAATTTAAGATAGTTTTATTTATTTAAGTAGATTTATTAATTAAAATAGCTTTATTAATTAATATATTTTATTAATTAAGATAATTTTATTAATTAAGGTAATTCTATTAATCAATATAATTTTATTAGTTTAGGTAATATTATGAGAGTAAGAAAAATAGTAAATGAATTAGATCCTTATATTCCTGGAAGGTCTCAAGATGAGATAGCTGAAGAATTTGGTTTGAAAAAAGAAGATATAATTAAATTAGGGTCTAATGAAAACCCATGGGGTCCTTCAAAAAAAGCTATTTCTAGTATTGAAAATGAATTAAGTTCTATAAATCGCTATCCTGAATCTGATTTATCTGATTTAAAAAAGGAGATTGCAAGTTATTCGGGAGTTAATAGTTCACAAGTTATTGTTGGTGGAGATGGTGCTGATGAAATTATTGATATCTTAGCAAAAACATTTATAGAAGAAGGAGATGAATTTATTGTTCCTTTACCATCCTATATGTATTATGAATTTTTGTTTAAACCATATGGGGCGATTCCTGTTTATGGAAAGTGGAATTTAGAAGATAATACTCTTGATCTTGATTCTATTATATCTAAAATAAATGAAAAAACAAAAATGATATTTTTATGCTCTCCTAATAATCCTACTGGTGCTTTGGTATCTAGAGAGGATATAATTAATATTTTAGAAATTACTGAAGAAAAAGAAATAGTTTTAGTTATAGATGAAGCCTATTTTGAGTATTCTGAAGTAAATAATGTAGATCTTATAAATAATAATTCAAATGTTTTTATAATGAGGACAATGTCTAAAGTTTTTGGATTAGCTGGTATGAGAGTTGGATATGGCCTTGCAAATTCTGAAATGATAGAATATATGCATAGAATAAAACCAGTATTTTCGCTTACGAAACTTTCTTATTTTGCAGCATTAAATACACTTAAAGATAAAGAATATATTGAAAAATCAATAAAAAAAGGTATTGAAAGTAGAGAATTTTTATTTGAAGAGTTATCTAAAATAAATTCATTAAATGTTCTTCAATCATGTTCTAATTATATTTTAATTGGAATAAAAGAAATTGGAATTACTGCAAAAGATTTATCTCAGAAACTTATGGAAAAGGGCGTAATTGTTAGGGATTGTACTTCATTTAAAGGATTAGATGAATATTGGATTAGGGTTAGCATTGGTACAATAGAAGAAGATAAAAAATTTTTAGAAATTTTTAATAGGATTATTAGTGATATATAATATTTAAATTTATAATATAGATGTATAATACATTATGTAATATTTAAATGCATAATAGGGACGTATAATACATTATGTAATATGTAAATGTATAATGTAGATATATGATATGTAAATATATAATATTTTAGTAATATATAATATGGGGTAATTTGTGATAATATGGAAACAGGAGGAACTTTAATATCTTCAGTTGAGTATAATGGAAAGATATCTTTAGTTATATTTATGGCACATTGTCCTTTAAGATGTCCATATTGTCATAATGCAGAATTATTGGAAACTGGTGAAGAAACACCTTTGGAGGATATTTTGGGAATTATTAGTGATTCTTCAGATTATATAGATGCTGTTGTAATATCTGGAGGAGAACCTTTGGTTCAGTTAGATAATACAATTGAAGTATTAAAATATTCAAAGTCTTTAGGTCTTAAGACCAAAGTTGATACAAGTGGTTGTTATCCTAGACGCATAAAAAAAATTTTAAATTTCACTGATTATGTTGCTGTGGATATTAAAGCTCCATTTGATAAATATGGGGAAATTATAGGTTCAGATATTGGTAAAAATGTTGAAAAAAGTATGAAAATAATTAATAACAGTAAAAATACTTTTTTAGAGTGTAGAACTACTTATGTCCCTACACTTTTGAATCATGAAGATATTAAACAAATTTCTCGTGAAATTGATTGTGATGTTTATACATTACAACAATTTAGAAATAATAATGTATTAGATGAAAATTTAAAAGATGTTAAAAATCCAAATCCTTCAGAACTTAAAGAATTAGCTAAAGAAATAAAGCCTATTTTAAAAAAAGTAAAAGTAAAAACATCAGAGTTTGGAGAAGAGTGTATTTAGTAATTTATAAATTAATATATATTATCATAATATTTACTAATATTTCTTACTAAATATTAACATTATGATAATTTGTAATATTTACTTTAATTTGTGATATATTAATTTATAACATATACTGATTTATAATTATTAATTTTATAATATTACTAATTTATAATATACTAATTTATAATATACTAATTTTATAATATATAATAATTTATAAATTACTAAACCAAATCCTAAATAATACCATATTATTAATAGAAACTTTAATTATTTTATATAAAACAATAGATACATATAATTTTATTGAAGTATTCTTTTATTTGGAGGAAGATAATGCCAATCATATCATTTGGAAGCCAAGACATAGACCTCATAACTGGCAAAAAAACAATGACTATTAGAAAGTTATGGAAAAATCCTCTTAAAGTTGGAGATAGGTTACATTGCTATTGGAATTTAGTTTCTAAAGAAAAAAAGAAAATATTTGAAGCTGAAGTTACTGATGTCAAGCTAATTTCATTCAAAGATTTAAAAAATAATGATAAAATAGCTAAAGAAGAAGGATATGATAGTTCTCAAGATATGATTAAAGAATTTAAAAAGATGTATGTTAATGGTATTGATGAAGAAGATATATTTCAAATAATTCGTTTTAAAAAATTAGATGTTAATAAATGGGAAGGTGAAAAGATTGATGAAAAAGCAATGGTGACTCAAAGAGCAGATATATTATTTGATAGTGGTAAATATGATAAATCTGCTCTGTGTTATACTGCTGCTTTAAAATTTGATCCTGAAGATGTTTATTTACTAAATAAGAGAGGAGATAATTTATCTCGTTTAGGTAAGTTTGAGGAGGCTATTGAATGCTATAATAAAGCTTTGAAAATAGAGCCTAAAAATGAATATATTTGGAATAATAAATCTATTGCTCTTCTTAATTATGGTGATCCTGAAGAAGCTTTGAATGCTAATAATAATGCAATGAAAATAAATCCTAAAAATCCTGTTGTTTTATATTGGAGAGGATTTATTTTGGAAGTTTTAGGAAAATTTAACGAAGCTATTGATATCTATGATGATTTATTAAAAATAGATAGTAAAAATCCTGAAGTTTGGAATGCTCGTGGAAATTTGCTTTCTGAAATGGAAGAATTAGAAGAAGCCTTAAAGTCATACGATATGGCATTAGAATTGTGTTTTGATGATGATGAAGTGGATGCTGAAACACAAAATAGAAAAGGCAATGCTCTTTTAGATCTTGGAAGATTTGATGAAGCATTGGAATCTTATGATAAAGCTATAGAAATTGCCAATAATAATTCAGAAGACCCAAGCTATTTTATACTTAATAAAGGAGTTGTTTTAATGGAATTAAATAGATTTCAAGAAGCAATGGAAAGTTTTACTAAAGTATTAGCAATAGATCCTAATAATGATGATGCTAGAGTTTTAAGAGATGAATGTTTGGAGAATTTATAAGCTTTATATAAAGTTCTATAGAAGAAATTATGGAAAAATTTATAGAGATATTATTCTATTTTTATATTAATCACTAATTTTTGAATTTTTCAATCAATGATATTCCCCATTCAGCCATTTCAATAGCTGTTTTTTGGGAATTGCTTTCAGAAAAACATCTAAATATTGGTTCAGTACCAGAAGGACGAATTATAACCCAACCCTCATTTTTAAAGATTTTAACGCCATCAGTTGTATCGATGGTATATCCGAGGTTAGCTACTTCACCTGCAACTTTTTCCATAACTTCTTGTTTTTTATCATCTTCACATTCACATTTCATTTTTTCTGAATAATATACTGGAAGCTCTTCTACAAGTTCTGATAATTTTTTGTTTTCTATAGCCATTATTTCTAATATTTTTGCTGCTGAAAGTGCTGCATCTCTTCCATATACGAAGTCTGGGAAAATTAATCCTCCGTTTTCTTCTCCACCAAATAGGCCATTTTCTTCTTTTAATTTTCGAGCTACTAGAAGATCTCCTACAGCAGTAGCTATTACTTCTCCATTATTTTCTTTTGCAATATCATATATTGCTGTTGAGGTAGCAACTGTAGTTACAATTATATTTGTAGTGTTTTCATGAGCTAAATTTTCATTTTTTTCTTTTAACATTCTTTTTTGAACTAAAGAGAATGATTTATCACCAAGAACAAAATTTCCTTTCTCATCAATACATATTGTTCTATCAGCATCCCCATCATGGGCTATTCCTAAATCTGCACCTAAATTTTTAACAGCAGATATTAAATCACCTAAATTTGCTTCAATCGGTTCTGGGTCACGACCAGGGAAAAATCCATCTGCTTGAGAATTTAATGTTATCAATTCACATCCAAGTCTTCTTAAAATAATTGGTGCAGTAAAACATCCTGCTCCTGATCCACAATCAAGAACAACTTTTAATTTAGCCTCTTGAATTGATTTAACATCAACTCTTTTAAGAACTTCTTCTATGTATTCTTCGATTATTTTATCATTTTTAAAAAGATTTCCAATAGATTTCCAAGATGCACGATCTACTTCACCATCAAAATATATATTTTCAATAGCTATTTCATCAGTATCACTTAAACCTATACCATATTTATCAACAAATTTAATACCATTGTATTTTGGAGGGTTGTGGGATGCAGTGACTATTATTCCTCCATCGTAATAATTTCGAACAGCATACTGTACTGCAGGGGTTGGTAGGATTCCTAAATCTATAACATCACATCCAGAGGACATAAGTCCTGCAATTATGGCATGTTTTATCATTGGTGTCGTTGTTCTAGTATCTCCTCCAATAGCTACTTTCCCTTTGATTAAAGTACCATAACTTGCAGCTAGCTTTGATGCAAATTCTGGTGTTAAAACGTCATTAGCTGTTCTTCTTACACCAAATGTCCCAAATAATCGTTTTTTCATTGTAATAACCTTTTAAATTCTTTTTATAATTATAATATAGTTTATTGAAGTTTTTTCATTGATTAAATAAATTTTTATAACTTTCTTATTTGATATATTTAATTATTATATTATTAATGATTTTGGATATAAATTTAATTCTTCTATTTACTTATATTTTCCTGTTTTTACACATTTAATTTCTATTTTAGTTTCATTCTATTAAATTTAATTCTATTTTAAGCTTAATTAAATTATTATTATAATAAATGTTAATTGGATAGAATATACTGAATATAATTTATTATAATAATTAATTAGAATAATATTTTATTATAATAATTCATTGAATATAATTTGTTAGATATAGAATTTTTAGTTTTCTATCTTGATGGAATTTGAATCATGTATAATTAATTCCATTGTTGATTTAAATTCAGTAACCGTTCCTGTAACTATGACCTTTTTATTTTCGAAATTTTCAAGGTTAACCTCATTTTCTGCAAATTTTGTTATTGTAGATTCAAATATCATCATATTTATTCTTCCAGAACCATCATTAAGAGTTAGAATGTAATTTTTTCCATTTGATGATTTTTGTATCTTATCTATATTTCCAGTAATCGTAACCTCTTCATCTATCATTCCTCTATCTATATCTTTTATAATCACTTCTTTGGGATTTATTTCTCCTGCAAAAATAATCATTCCTATTAATCCAATTATTGTTGTTATTAAAGCTATTTTAAATATTTTTTCATCTGTTATTTCCATTTTAACATCCTAATTTTTTATTTTAGATTAAATATTTTAAAACAATATTTTAATTATCTTTATGAATGTTTGAGGAAAAATAATATTTAAATCTTACTCAATTATCTTAATAATTTGAATTTTTCTCTTTTTGATTGTTTTACAATTAATAAATTCTTATTTTATTGTAAAATTTATCTTCTTCTTAGAAAATTTATTCATTTTAAAAATAGCTATAGCAAATAATAAAATAAATTAATAAGAATAATGGCTATGATAGTTATGATAAATAGTGGAGATAATAGAAATAGTGAGAGTAGTAGAAATATTAATTATAAGAAATTATAATAGAAATTTTAGCTTTAATAAAAACAATAACTAATAGGATATGTGAATTTAATATAATGATAATGAAACATGATATAATTTAAAAAATAAATAATATATAATAATTAATATGGAAATAAAACATATATAGTAATCAATAGAAATAATAAATAGATATAATAAATAGATATAATATTAATGGGAAGATAATTATTTATTCATCCTATCCTTTAAACATAGATTTTAAACGTTCCACAGTATCAATATCTGCTAGTCCTTTATCTTCCCTAATTCTTTTTACTACTGGAAATCTTAAAGAGTATCCTGCTTCATATTCAGGACTTTTAACTATCTCACTATATGCAATTTCTAGAATTATTCTTGGCTCAACGTTTATCTTTGTACCTTTTTCTACAATTTTGTATTTTTTCATGAGGTTAGTTAGTTCTGCTAATGTTTCATCATCTAAACCAGTAGCTACATGTGCTAGTGTTTTTAAACCACCATTTTCATCAGCTAAAGCTACTTTATATGATCCAATAAAGTTTGCTCTTTTTCCAACACCGTAAGTTCCACCCACCACTACTACATCTAATGTTTCTGGTTCAGCCTTAAATTTTAACATTTTTTTGCCACGTATTCCAGGAATATATGGTTCTTTTGGATTTTTTATCATAATTCCTTCATGCCCTTTAGATATAGACTCATTAAAAAGTGTTTGAGCATCTGAAATATTTTCAACTGTGACTTTAATCATTTTGCTAAGGTTTATTTGGCTTTTTTCGGTTTTAACAATAGATTCAAGTGTTGCACGCCTTATTTCTAATGGATTATCTATCATTGGTTCTTTAAAATATAGGAGGTCAAAAAGATATAATTTGAGTGGTACATCTTCAATTGCTTTTTCAATATTGTATTTTCTTCTTACTCTTTGCAGCATATACTGAAAAGAGATAGGATTATTGTTTTTTGTAGCAATTATTTCGCCTTCAGCTATAAAATCTTGGTTGGGGAATGATTCTCTAATATAATCTACCATTTCAGGAATTGCTTTACTAATATTTTCAAGTCGACGGGTAAATAGGTTTATTTCATCATCTTTTTTATGTATTTGAACTCTTATTCCATCATATTTTGTTTCACAGATAGCTTCTCCCATTTCTTCAACACTAATAGCTATTCCCTCTGAAAGCTGAGCTAACATAGGTTTTACTGGCTTACCAGGACTTAAATTCAATTTTTTGAGTCCATTTTCTCCTTCTTCTTTAGCTACTTTAGCTACTAGTCCTAAATCATTTGTAAGCATATGTGCACGATCTGCAACTGATTTTTCTACTTCAAATGCTTGTGAAATTGCGTCACGTATTGTTCCTTCTCCAACCCCTATCCTAAGCTCTTCAATTATAGTTCTTGATATATATTTTGCTTCAGTTGCTGTAGCAGATGATAAAAGTTCTAAAACAATAGCTATTTTCCTTGATGTTGACCTATCACCAGAGATTTTAGTTAATTTTCTAAGATTATTAAATACAAAATCTATCTCGAGAGGTTTAAAAAAGAAAGTAGTTTGAGATTTATTTTTATACAATTCTTCAGCAGCTCCACCAATATCTCCTTGTTCTCTTACTTGGTCCTCTACTTTATTTATTGAAACACCCACAACATTTGCTATTGATTTCATAAGTAATTTATCAGCTAAACCTTGTTCTTCTTCACACCATGGAGGAAAAACTGTACCTAAGGCCATAAGAACAACTTTGGGGAGTGTTTCAGTATCTACTTCTTTAAAAAATTCAGATAATATGCTTGTTTTTTCCAAACGCTTTGTTGTTGCAGCCAATGATTCATATACATCAACTAGTTTTTTATACTTCATTTTACCTTTACCTTGTTTTATCAGTATATTCTAGCAAATAATTATCGATTTATGTTTTGATTTACTATCCATTACTATCATATTTCAATAACTAATAATTATCTATTATAATACTATAAATATTTAATATTATAAATATTAAAGTTATAGGATTGAAATTGAGTACTATAATAAATTTATATATTATAAAAAGATATTTTATGAAAAATTTAAAGTTTAAAAATTTAAAATTTAAAAATTAAAGTCAAATAATTAAATAGCTAAATAATTAAAGATTCAAATAATTAAAGACTAAGATAATTAAAGACTAAAATCAAATAATTTTAAATATTAATAATTACAATTAAAGATAAAATTGTTAAAATATTAAAATTGTTAAAATAGTAATTATATTAAAAATAAAAATTAATTTGAATAAATATTATGTTAAATTACAATATTTGTTCAAATCTTTCAGCATCTACTTTACAGATTGGACATTTATTTGGAGGTTTTGGTCTACTACATAAATATCCACAAACTTTGCATCTCCACACAGGAAACTCAAAATTAAGAGATGAAACATTATCTTCGTTTGATTGAGTCTTTTTATTTTTTTTAAGTTCCAATTCCTTCAACCTCCTATCTGGTATTGATGTTAACTTTTTTTTACCATCTAAAACATCTTGAGTAACATATAATGCACAGAAGCAGGCTCCATAATTATCTAAATCCTCATCTCTGTAATCACAGGGACAAATCAAATCAAGATCTTTTTCTTTTTCTCCTGATGCTAATCTACAAGGACAAGCTCCATATCCATATCTTTCAATATTAACATCAATGTTTTCAAGCAACATCTCTACAAATTCCACATCAGCATTGACATTATAACCAGAAGATTCGGCTTCTTTTTTAAAGTTATCATAAGCTTGACCCATAATATCCCTTTTTTCCTTATATTTACTCTTTTATGCTTGATACATCACTTTTATTAATTTTTAAGTTTTTAACTTAATTTGGCTTTAATTTTATCCTCTTCGAATCCAATTATTGTATCAGTATCGTTTATCACTAATGTTGGGAATGAAATGTCTGGATTATATTGTTTAAGAGTTTCAACAGCTTCTTCTCTTTCATCACCATTTGTTAAATCAACATAAATGTAATTGTATTCTACCCCAAGATTTTCAATTAGCATTCTTGTTTTTTTACACCATCCACAAGTACTCAAAGCAAACAAAACAATGTTTCCTTTATTTTCACCATCTACATGTTCTAATTTCATTTTATAACTTCCTTTTATTAAATTTTATTAAATTTTAAGTAATGATTCATTTATACTTTTATTATTCATATTATATTAATTTATTCTATTATTTTACTGAAAATTCATTATATTAATAACAATTTATTATTTTACTAAAAATTCATTATTTTGCTAATTCATTATTTTGTTGAAATAAATATTTTTTTAAAAATCCTATAAAAAATTTTAAAAGTCGTCTTTTGCTATTCTAATAGCACAGTATTCTCCGCACATGGAACACATATCTTCTTCTTCCACTGGACAGCTTTCACGATATTTTTCACATTTCTCTCTATCAAATGCAAGTTCAAACTGTTTATCCCAATTAAATGTTTTTCTAGCTATCGCCATATCTTTTTCTTTCTCTAATGCAGAATTTAATCCTTTTGCAACATCTGCAGCTTGAGCTGCTATTTTAGAAGCAATAACTCCTTCTTTTACATCTTCAAGGTTTGGAATTGATAGATGTTCAGCAGGTGTAACATAACATAAGAAATTAGCTCCTGATTGTGCAGCTATAGCTCCTCCTATTGCAGAAGTAATATGATCATATCCTGGAGCTAAATCAGTCACTATTGGTCCAAGAACATAGAAAGGAGCACCGTAACATAGAGTTTTTTGTATTTGCATATTTGATGCTATTTGGTTCATTGGAACATGTCCTGGACCTTCTACCATACTTTGTACTGATGCATCTTGTGCTTTTTTTACTAAAGTTCCAAGATTTACTAATTCTTGTATTTGTGAGATATCTGTTGCATCCTGAAGACAGCCAGGTCTTAATCCATCCCCTAAACTTAATGTAATATCATATTCATTTGCTATTTCAAGAATATAATCATAATTTTCATATAATGGGTTTTCTATACCATTATGAAGGATCCATGATGCTAAAAAGGTACCTCCTCTACTAACAATCCCCATTGTTCTTTTAGCATGTGTTAATTTTTCTACAAGGTCTTTATTTATACCACAGTGAAGTGTCATAAAATCAACACCTTCTTTGGCTTGATTTTCAATGGCTTTAAAAATATCTTCTTCACTCATACTTGTTATAGGCTCTCCTCTTTTTTGTGTAGCTACTCCTGCTTCATATATTGGAACAGTTCCTATGGGGATATTTATTTCATCCATTATTTTTTCTCTAAATTCTTTAAGATTTGATCCAGTACTCAAATCCATTACTGCATCAGCACCATATTTCACTGCTGTTTTAGCTTTTTCAATTTCAAGAGGTAGATTTTCCATTTTTGTTGATGATCCAATGTTTGCATTGATTTTTGTTTTCAAGTTGTCTCCAATTCCACATGGTTTTGTTTTTCTGTTGATATTTTTTGGTATTACAACTTTACCTATAGCAATCATCTTTCTAAGTTTTTCAGGAGAAATATGTTCCTCGTTAGCTATAATTTCAACTTCTTTAGTTATGTTGCCTTTTCTAGCTTCTTTCATTTGAGTCAATTAAATACCTCTTTTATTTGTTGCTTATTATTTACTAATATTTATTTATTAAACTATTATCATTGTTATTATTATAGTTGACATCTTTAATATTTTCACTGTTATTGTTCAACTATTATCTTATCTTAGATTTCTTAATATTTATTATTCTTATTTTTATCATTATTTTTATTCTTTTTTTTATTATTTTTATTCTTGCTTTTTTATTATTTTTATTATTTTTATTCATCATTTTTTATATTTCTCATGTTAAGCATTTTTATTTTATTTTTCTGTGTTTTGCTATTAAGTTTATTAATTAAACTATTAAAATTAATTTAATAATTAATGAATTTTTAATAATTAAAAAGGAATTAATATTAAAAAAGGAATTAATAATATTAACAAAAGAATTAATAATAATTTTAATATATTAGTAAAAACAAAATATTATTATGATTGAAGATTTATGTGCTAAAGATATAATGTTGAAAGATGTTATAGTTTCATCACCCACTGACTTGGTAGCAGCTGCTAAACTTAAGATGGTAAGGGCAAACATTGGGGGTGTTCCTGTTGTTGACGGTGATGAACTTGTAGGTCTCATAACTCATAGAGATGTTTTACTTGCAGGTAGTGAAGCTATGGGACTTAAAGTTGGAGATTTAATGAGTAAAGAATTATCTACAGTAACAAAATCAGTAAATATAAAAGAAATAAGTAGAATAATGTCAGATACTGGATACCAAAGAATTCCTGTTGTTGAAGATAAAAAACTCCTTGGTTTAATTACTCAAAGTTGTATAATAAGGGCGTTTGCAGATAATATTGATAAAAAATAGTTTATATGATTAAAAATATAATCAAACATTAATATACAAACATTAATATATTAAATTAATTATTATAATATTAAATCTAATCAATATATATAATATAAAATATTTATACAATATTTAAATAAGTTTTAATAAAGTTTAATAGCTTAATAAGATTTAATAAATTTTATTAGTTTTAATAAGATTCAATAAATTTTACTAGTTTTAGTAAAATTAAATAAAATTTACTTTTCTTAATATAAGATTTAATAATATTTACTAAGTTTTACTAAGATTTGAATAGGAAATCATATTTTTAAATTAATGGTTCTGGTGTTTTAGGATCTTTTTTAGGTTTCATTCCTCCTATATGTTCTAATCTTAGTTCTAAAAAATATTTTCCTTTGTTTGTTGCAGCATAGATTGGTATTGACTCTCCTACTTTTTTCTTAGATTTTTCATCACCAATATCTCTAATATCTTTTGAAGCACATGAAGTTATAACATCACAGTATTCAAATAGCTGTTCACAACCCTCTCGCTTAATGCCAGTATTATGAACACTAAATATGTATATATTTATTTTTTCACCATTTTCATTATATTTTTTTTCTAATTTTCTTATATTTTCTGCATCATCGGGATTAGCTATTGTAACTGCGATATTTTTATGTCCCTTAGATTTTGCTAATTCAATACCTTTAATTTGATCAATTAAAGCGTTTTTTGGATCAAGAACATTTTTTTCTCCAATTTTACCAATTATTTTAGGTATTGGCTTTGTTTCAGACAAACCAGATACACGTCCTCCAATTCCTTGAGCCATTTCTCCAGTTTCAACAATCACGGTTCCACAGCCTTCACAAACCATAATTGCACAATCGATAATATTTTGATTTAGTAGTGTTGAAATAGTTTCAGAGATTCCAAAAGATAAGAAATCTTTCATTTTAATCTCCCTATCTTCTGAACACATTCCAAAATCAGCCATCCTAAATTCTATATTTTTTTTTATTGATTCTTTATCTAATTTTTCAATTCCTCTATGTTTATGAAATAATGGACAATATTCTATTTTAGGATCCTCTATATCAATAACTTTTCCATCTCTAATAGTAATTTTAGCTCTTCCCATAGCTTCTATAATATGTTCATCCATTTTAACACCTACTAAGAATAGTATTTGTATAAATATTAAATATACTTGTTTTTATTATTATTTCTACTTTATTATTTCTATTTATTATTATTTTTACTTTTAATTAGTATATTTATATTATATTTTTTATAATATTTTTATATATTTTTTATATTATTTCTTGTAATATTTTTTAAGATTAATTTTTTCTTTTAGAAAGTTTATATCATTAAAATATCTATTTACTATAAAAGTAGCTAATAAACCTCCAAATATTCCAATTATTGCTCCAATAAGAATATCGAATGGATAATGAACTCCAATATACACTCTTGAAAAACAAGTTAATAATGCTATTGGATAAAGAATCCAAGCTAGTTTAAACTGTTTTCCTCTTAATTTTAATGTACAGTTAAGACCAAATGCAGTAGCTAATGCGAATATGTTTCCTGAGTGTCCTGAAGGAAAAGAATAGGGGTCATTTTCTATAATTAATAGATTTACATATTTTAATACTATAAAAGGTCTTGGTTCTTCCACTAATACTTTTAATGTAAATATTATTGCAGCTGTAATTATAAAGGCAATTAATCCAATTATAGCTAATCTTCTTAATTTCATATTTTTTTTTAAAATACCAACTATTAATAGTACTGTACTTATAGTGAAAACGACTATAGTACTACCTATATCTGTTATAACTGGCATTAAAAAATTAAAAAAAACTATTTTTTAGTGTATGATTTATAAAATAAAATAATGATATATTCATTTCTATTAAACATTCATATATACTCGTAATTATTCAATCAACCCATTTTCTTTTATTAAAATCATCTTTATATAATTATTAATATTTTTATCTAATAATTTTATATAATAAAAATTTTATTTAATAATATTTTTTTTCTAATAATATTTTTATACTAAATAATATTAATTATCATTATCAATGATATAATTATTATTAATCTAACTACTATTATTAATAAAATTTTTATTTTTTATTCATTTTTTATTATATATCTACTATTTTTTATAATTCTCTTATTTTTTTATATTTCTGTTAATTTTTTTATATTATTACTATTTTTATATTATTATTATTTTTATTATTCTTATTATTATTTTTATTAAGAGTTATTCTATCTTTATTATTATGAATTATATAAAAAGTATTACTAGTAGAAAATAAAAAAGTGAGGGTAATCATTAAGATTCCCTCACTTTAATGGGTTTTTAAACCACAGATTGATTTAAAGGGTGTTTTTAAAATTTTGAAAATCAAAAATTTTCATATTATGAAATTATGATTTTCCAATCTTGTAGTATTTTTGATCTGTTTTCATCAGGAGAGATGAATTCTCTAATTTTTTTGATTTCAATTTAATGATAGTTTTTTATATATGAGGTAATATAAGGAGGTTAGTGGCTAATTAATCTATCAATTAATCAGAACTATTCATTAATCTAATCAACAGGGTTTACTTAGAGATATTGCACCATATCTCCATCATCTGAAGTTGGTTTAACTTTTTCCATAGCTTTATTAAAGTATTTCATACTCACTTCTTTAGCTTCAATATTATCTCTTAAGGTTAACATTGCAGCTTCACGACAAACAGCTTCAATATCTGCTCCAACATAATCTTCAGTTTCTTTAGCTAATTTTTTGAGATTAACATCTTTTGCAAGTGGCATGTCAGCACTGTGAACTTTAAATATCGCGAGACGTCCTTCTTCATTAGGATTCTCTACTTTAATATGCCTATCAAATCTTCCTGGTCTCATTAATCCCGGATCAATGATATCTGGTCTATTTGTTGCTGCAATAATTGCCACATCTTGTAATTCTTCCATACCATCGATTTCAGTAAGTAACTGGTTAACCACCCTTTGAGTTACACCAGAATCTCCACTAGAATCGCCTCTTGTACTTGCAATAGAATCAATTTCATCGAAAAAGACGACTGTAGGTGCAGTTTGTCTTGCTTTTCTAAATACTTCCCTTACGCCTTTTTCAGATTCTCCTACCCATTTAGATAAAAGTTCTGGACCTTTAACTGCTATAAAGTTAGCTTCACTTTCATTAGCTACAGCTTTAGCTAAGAGTGTTTTACCTGTACCTGGAGAACCAAATAATAATGTTCCTTTAGGAGGTTTAACTCCAAATTTTTCAAAGTTTTCAGGATATTTTAATGGCCATTCAACAGCTTCCTGTAATTCTTGTTTAGCATTTTCAAGTCCTCCTATATCATCCCATCCAATATCTGGGATTTGGACTAGAACTTCTCGAAGTGCTGAAGGTTGAATCTCTTTAAGAGCTTCTTTAAAGTCATCTT
This sequence comes from Methanobrevibacter arboriphilus JCM 13429 = DSM 1125, assembly GCF_002072215.1. Taxonomy (NCBI): domain Archaea; kingdom Methanobacteriati; phylum Methanobacteriota; class Methanobacteria; order Methanobacteriales; family Methanobacteriaceae; genus Methanobrevibacter; species Methanobrevibacter arboriphilus. The sequence continues at coordinate 129,151 of NZ_JXMW01000001.1, read as the reverse complement.
TTTTAACAATTATTTTTTTCAAGGTTTCTTTAGGTATCTCTTCGTCACCTTTTATTTCAGGTAGGATTCTTCTTACAACTCTCATAGCTGCTTCTTTACATAAGGATTCTAAATCCGCTCCTACAAATCCATGTGTGGTATCAGCTATTTCATCTAAATCAACATCTTCATCTAAAGGCATTCCTCGTGTATGTATTTCCATTACTTCTTTTCTTTCCTCACTATCTGGAACACCTATTTCAATTTCTCTGTCAAATCTTCCAGGTCTTCTAAGTGCTTGATCTAAGGAATCTGGCCTGTTAGTAGCTCCTATAACTACAACTTGTCCTCTTGATTTGAGTCCATCCATCAAAGTAAGTAATTGTGCAACGGTCCTTCTTTCTACTTCTCCTTGAGTTTCTTCTCTTTTTGGAGCTATTGCATCTAATTCATCTATAAATATGATAGACGGAGAATTTTCTTCGGCTTCTTCAAAGAATTCTCGAAGATTTTCTTCAGAACCTCCTACATATTTGCTCATTATTTCTGGACCATTGATAAGAATAAAATGGGCATCACTTTCACTAGCTACTGCCTTGGCTAAGAGTGTTTTACCAGTTCCTGGAGGTCCATGCATTAAAACTCCCTTTGGTGGGGAAATTCCTAATCTTTCAAAAAGTTCTGGTCTTTTAAGAGGAATTTCAATCATTTCTCTTACTTTTTTAACTTCTTCCTTTAGACCACCGATGTCTTCATAACTAACATCTATAACATTTTTCATTCCTTCAACTTTTGAAACATCGACTGGTTCAGTTTGGACTTCTAAAGTTGTATTTGGACCAACTTTTACAATTCCTGCAGGGCTTGTAGAAACAACTGCTAACTTTATCTCACCGAGTGGAGAAACATCCATCATTTCTCTAAACATATCATCAATTAAACTTCCACCCCTGCCAGGTTGAGGGGTACGTTGTTGACGAACTCCGGTAACAATAATATCTCCTTGTGTCATTACTTGATTTGCAAAAGCAGATCTAACATCTCCTCTAATACTTATTTGATGTTCTACTGGTGCAAGAACAATCTTTTTAGCTTCTTTAACCTCAGCCTTTCTAACGATTATTTCTCCTCCAATAGATGCTCCTGCATTTTTTCTTAATATTCCATCAATTCTAATGACACCTAACCCAATATCACTTTGTGATGAAACAGCTTTTGCAGCTGTGATTTTATTTGCTTCAATTTCAATTATATCTCCATCAAGAAGATCTAATTTTTCCATACATGCTGGATCGATTCTCGCGATCCCTCTTCCAACATCGCTTTGAGCTATTGCTTCAGCGACTTTAAGATTTATTTCTTGTCTTTCCATTTTTAAAAACTCCCTTTTTTGTTTAAATACTTATGAAAAATAAAAATTATAATGTTTCAAAGTTTTTTGTAAAATATCTTTTTAATTATACTTTTAAAGCATATTTTTTAAAGTATTTTTTAAATTTTTAATATATTTTTGTTAAAGTGTATTCTTGTAACAATAATATATAATCTAAATATTTTATTAATCAATTAAAGTTTGTTATGCTTTATTTTTTGATTTATATTTGTTATAAAGTTAATAATAATAAAAATAATAATTTTTAAGCTTGATTAATGTAAAATGGATTGTTATTCTAGGATTAATATTCATATTACATTAAAAATCTTTTAGTAAGTTTTTGTTACTATAATATAACTTGTTGTTCATACTATATAAAGGTTTCGGTATATAGAAATAATCAAAGTTTAATATTTAAATATTTGAACTTTATTTTAAAAATAATCATTAATTATTAGTTTAAAAATTTGAAAAATTGATAAAAAAAGGTATATGTTCTATATTTTATATTTGGAATAATATTTACGTGTTATATTCGTTTTAAATAATTGTTTCATATTAAATAACTTTATTTTTTAAGTAAATAATAAATAACCACTTTTTATACCTTCTGAATTATTATATTTACTAATTTTTCAGGGTCATATGAATCATTTAAAGCATTCTAATTTAAAGATCATTTCACTGAAATATGTAAGATTTTCAATATTTTCACAAGAGAAATTCATATTCTATATCATAATTGCGTATCTCTGATCAGATTCATAGTTAAAATCTTCTCAAAATCTACTTGAAGACCTATATTCCGACTCTCCACTATATAAAAAGAATATTCATTCAATAATTAATATTATAATACTAACTATTATAATTATAATACTAATTATAATACTAATTATTATAATAATTATTATAATAATTCCTATAATTAATATTGATTTATTTTTTCATATAATAAAAAACATTAGAATGTAAAATTTTATTATTTTGTATATCAAAAAGAAAATAAGGAAGATAACCTAGTAAATGACTATTTTTACCTTATAATTCCACCAAAACCTTCTAATACATCTTTAACAGATTTAAAAGTAGATTTATCAAATGCAACGATCTCAAATGTAAAACTAACATTTCCTTCAGATATTTGATGCCCAGTATAAATATCTGTAACTTTTATACTAATTATATCATCTACACAATTTTTTATAGTGTCTTTTATAATCTCTGCATTGGAATTTTTTGGAAATATACAGCTAATAGAATTTGTTTTAGTATTTTGGTTTTTAATTTTCCAATCTAGCAAATCATATTTATCTAAGATTTTAATATTAGCTATTTTAAGTTTTTTCTGATTTTTTCCAGTATCTAATATTATAAAATCAGGATTAACTTGATTCAAAACACCTATATGGACTTCTTCAGAATATATATGTTGTAAAGCTATTTCTTTTCCAATTGAATTTTTAAGAATAGTTAACTCATGATTTTGAGAATCAATAGCTTTATCACTTCTACCAAGTGCAGATTGTATGTCATCTAAATTTTTTGTAGCTTCAATTGCTATTTTTACAAAGTTATCTTTATCATGATTAGTAATGACTTTTTTCAGCTCTAACACTGAATCAGCAAAGGTTTGCCTTACTTTTTCCCCATTTTGATTTTCTAATTGTATTGAATAAGTAAGAAATGGATTTTGGGAAACTATTCTTGATATCATATCAACCATAAGATTGTAAATAGGACTTGCAAACTTTCTTGTGTCTTTTATATTAATTCCAAGTTTTTTAATTGCTGAAGCTGTTGAAATATATGAAAAATGAGTTAAAACTTGAACAACAGCCATCATATCGTCGTGTTCTTCTGGGCTTGCTTCAATTATCCTAACTTTTCTATCGTTTAAAAATTTTAAAATTTTGGGATACCATTTTCCTTCTTTTTGTTTTTGAGATATAGGTGTTAAAACAACTACTTGTCCTTCTAAATTAGTCGTTCTCGGCCCAAAAACAGGATGTGTGGGTATAAATTCAACATCATCATCTAAAAGAGTTTTCATTAGATTACTAGGTTCTACTTTAACAGAAGTCACATCAACAACTAAAGAACCTGGTTTAACTGATTTAGCTATTTCTTTAATCACTTTGCTAGTTGTTGATATTGGTACTGATATTATAATAATATCTGATGAAGATGCTACTTTTTTATTATCATTTGAGTATTCAACATTTAGATCTTCACTAACTTGATTTCCAGTAACAGTATCTCGTCCTGTGATTGTTACATCAAACTCTTCTTTGCTTAAGATACTTGCAAGAGTCTTTCCAAGACCTCTTGTTCCTCCAATAATTCCAATTTTCATTTTATCTAATATTCATAAATATTCATATTTTATCAACAAAGGATTTTCAGTATTCTTGATATTTTTCAATATTTATTCTTTTATATGCTTTTTCTGCTATGAATCCTCCTAAGAATCCTAATATTCCTGCAAGGATACATGTTACTAAAAATCCTATTATAAAGTTTGGAAAATCAAATCCAATATTTTCAGCTATATAAGAGGGGATATTTGGAACTAAAATTAATCCTCCAAAAAAATTCAATATTGCAAATATTAATGCAGCTATAACTCCTATAATATAAGTTTTGCTTTCTTTTTTAACCATATATGTTGATATAAATCCTATAAAAGCTATTACGAATATATTGTCGAATAGTAATGTTAATATTCCTCCAAGAATTAAACTAATAATTATTGAGCTTGTTTCTCCAAATTCCATATATAATAGCTCCTTTATAAAATATTATTTTTTATTTATATTATTTTTATATAAATTCTTTTTTATAAATCATTTTTATATGATTTATGAATTCAATATAAAGTTAATACTTCTTTAAATTTATTGATTATTAAACTATTGTTTTTATGTTATTTTAATTTTTATTAATTATTTTACTATACTTAAACCTTAATATAATAATATTATATATTATTTAAAGTAATATTATATATTATTTTAATAAGTAATATTATTGGTAATTTATTGATAATAATATAAATAATAACAATAGTAATAATAAAAGTAGTAATATTATTAATAACATAATTAATAATATAAATAATAACATAATTAATACTATTAATTAGAATAATAACTGATTATTGGGTAATAATTACTAATAATTCTAATAATTAGTAATACTTTGTAATCAATAGTTAGTAATCAATATTTACTAATCAATTAGTAATCAATAGTTGCTAATCAATTAGTAATCATTGATAATAATATTATTAATTAAAAATATTATTAATTAAAAATTAAAGATTATTATTAAAAAATACTAAAAATTATTAGTATTACATATTTTTATTAATATTTAGAAATATATTATATTTATTATAAATTATTAAATATTTTTTAATAATAATCTTTAATTTTTTAATGTTTATTGGTCATTATAACTATTATTTAGTTATTTTAACTATTTATTAAGTATTTTAATATTATTTATTAGGCATTTTACATCTATTAAAGATTTTAATATTATTGAATTATTAAGGGGCTAAAATGAGAATAACATATCAAGATACAAAGAAAGGAGTTATTGACCTAGTTCCAGAAACTCTTGATGATCTTTGGCATATTTCACATATAATAGAAGTTGGAGATATTGTTTCTTCTAAAACAACTCGTAGAATACAAGACACTACTGGGGATAAATTAAGAAGTGATAGAGGAGTCAAAAAAACATTTTTCATTGGAATTGGGGTAGAATCAGTTAATTTTCACTTATTCACTGGTAAATTAAGAGCTACAGGCTCTATAGTCATGGGACCTGAGGATTTTGTTCCTCTTGGTTCTCATCATACTATAGAAGTTAAACTAAATCATCCAATTAAGATAAAAAAAGAACATTGGTCTAAATATATTTTGAATAGGATCAAACAATCTATTGAGGCATCTAAAAAACTTTCAGCAATAATAGTTTCTATTGAAGATGATACGGCTGATTTTGGTTTAGTTCGTCAATTTGGAATCGAATATTATGGTCCTATTATAGGAAACATTTCTGGAAAGAGGATTATTGATAAAAATAGAGGTAAAAATCTCGATGATTTTTATAAAAGAATATGTGACTCTTTATTAAAATTTGATAATATTCAAAATATAATTATTTCAGGACCTGGTTTTACAAAAAATAGTTTTCATGATTTTTTAGAAAATAAATATCCTGATTTAGCTAAAATTTCGATTGTTGAGAATACAGGCTCTGGTGGAAGAGTGGGGATCAATGAGATTTTGAAAAAAGGATTGGTTGAAAAATTAAATTCTGAAAATAGAGTTGCTAAAGAGATTGCTGCCATAACTAATTTATTGGAGGAAATAGCTAAATCTAGAGGTAATGTTGCTTATGGTAAGCAAGAAACTATTGATGCTGTTAATGCTGGAGCTGTTAAAGATTTGTTAGTTCTAGATAAATTTGTTAGGATTGAAGAGTTAGAAAGAGTAATGGAATTAGTTGAAAATATGGGTGGTAATGTTATGGTAATAAGTAGTGAGCATGATGGTGGAAAACAGCTGGAATCATTAGGTGGAATTGCTGCATTATTAAGATACGCTATAAAATAACATTATTCTTAATTATTTATGTTAATATTATTCTTATTCTTCTATTTTCATTTTATATTATTTTTTTATTCTTATTTTTCCATTCTTTTTCCATTCTTTTTTCTATTTTTATTTTTTATTATATTTTTCCGTTCTTTTTTTATTCTTAGTTTTATTATTAATTTTTAATATTTTATTAATCTTAATATCTTATTTATTAATTTTAATTTATAATTTATTGATTTTAACAAATATTTTATTAACTTTAATAAATTTAATATAATTAATCATTAATTAAAAAAAGTTATATATTAGTAAAATCTTATTTAAATCTGGATTATAAGTTATAACTATTATACTTATTTCGATGGTATATCTATTTTGACTGATAAACCTATAAATCTATAATTTATTGAGAAATTAATAAAAAATTGGATAATATTATTTTTTTCTTGTAAAATTAGGTTCTTTCATGTATAAAAATTGTAAGGATTAATAAAATGAATTATCAATATATTTTAATACCATTTTTACTGTCTTTAATCTTAACTCTTGTTTTAACAATTGTTTTTAGATTTGTAGGTAAGAAGGGTTATTTGGGAAATCTTTATGTGAATAATGTTCGTGGAGGAACTCCTCGTGCTTTGGGAATAATACCATTTATAATACTTAGCTTTTACTTTCCCTCTGGATTCAATAATTTAATCCTTATAATAGGTATATTTGCTTTTATAGATGATTTAATCGGAAGAAGGAAAATAGGAAATTCTAATATAGAATGGGGACAATTATCTCGAGGTATTGGGATGTTGGCTGTTATGGTTGTTGGTTTTCCTATTGTAGGATTTTCATCTATTTTAATCGCATTGATGGTTCAACCAATTAATATTTCAGATATGCAACCAGGTTCTACTTCTATTGTTGTAATTATAATGAGTGTATTTACAATTTTAGCTATGATAATGTTAGATATTGGTTCAATAATTTCAATACCAGGATATTATGCTTTCTATGCTCCATTACTATTACTTATTGTATGTATTGGTTACTCACCGTTAGATTTCGCTGGAAAAATAATGTTAGGAGAAGTTGGAAATCATTCTTTTGCTGTAGCTCTTGGAATATGTTTTTATATGTTAGGAGGATTTATTTGGACTCTTGTATTATTCATTGCTACTACAATCTTAATTGCATTAATCAGGAAAAATAATCTAAAGAAATTCTTTGCAAGAAAGCTGAATATTAAAAATCCAACTTTTGGAGATTACTTTATGGATGTTTTAACTGGAGGAGGATTGGGAGATGCTCTAAGAAGGTTAATTTTAGGTAAAAAACAATATAACATTAAAAATCCTTTTTTCATAATGTTAGGCTTCAGAAGACTTTTTTACAATCCATTTGCCCATAAAACTCTTGATAGCTATAATAAATATTATTCTCCTAGTGATTTAGAAAGAAAATAACCTTAAAAATATATTTTTATTATTTTTATCAATATTCTATTATTGTATCAATAAACTTATTAGTTTTTATTTATAAACATCATATATAAAAATGATTTTAAAATGATCATATAATATTGGTTCTATATAATATAATTCTGTATAATAAAAAGTCATATTATGACAAATTAATTATCTAATAATAATTTTATCATTAGATATTAACTAAATATTATTTTATCATTAGCTATTAACTAAATATTTTAGTATTTATTATTAATATGAAGGTGAATTTTATGAAGGATGTTTTTGATGTAATTAATGGTCGTAGAAGTATAAGATCTTATAAAAAAGAGCAATTAAAAGATGAAGAAATTGAAAAAATAATTAATGCAGGTTTTATGGCTCCTACTGCAAGAGGGGAAGAGCCTTGGCATTTTACAGTTATTCAAGACCGAAAACTCCTTAAAGAGATGAATGATATTGGGATTAAAAATATGGCTTCTTCTGGTGATAAATTTTTAGAATCAATAGCTAATAGTGGAAAAAATATACTTCATAATGCCCCTACAGTTATTATAATCTCAGGAAACGAATCTGCTAGTGATATTAAGGCAGATTGTAGTGCAGCTATTGAAAATATTCTTCTTGCAGCTGAAGGATTAGATATTGGATCTTGTTGGATAGGCTTAATTAAAGCATATTTCCAAGACCCAGAAAGTTCAACTAAACTTAAAATTCCTGATGGTTATGTTCCATTGTATGGTGTTACTTTAGGATATAAAGATGTGAAAAAACAAGGAAATCCAAATAGAAATGAAAATGTTGTAAATTGGATTAGATAATAAAAATCCTTATTTTAATAAGAAGAAAATTAATTGGAATAGAAAGCATTAATTAAATTTATATTATTTAAGTTTTAATAGTTATTAGTTAATTTTTAATAGTTTAATTTTTTAGTTTTTAATATTTTGAGTGAATGATATTATGAAAGCTTTATTGGTTATAACTGGTAGGGGAATGGGGGGAGATGCAGTTAATGCATTAAATATTGCTCGTTCTTTAGAAAAAAAAGGTATTCAATGTGAACTTGCACTTGATAAAAATGCTCCAGGTTTACTTTTTAAAAATAATGGTTATACATGGCATAAAGTTAGCGTTCCACAAGCAGGAGGACATGCTGCTACAAAAATAGCTACAGCTAAGGCAGGTTTTAGGACAATAAAAGCAGCTTTTGAAACAAGAAATTTAATAAAAAAACTTAAAGTCGATGTAGTGGTAGGTATTATTGGTGGAGGGGCTGTTGTAGGATGTATAGCATCTAAATTAGCTAATGTTCCAGCAGTTGGTATTATTGATACTCCAACTGATACAAAAGTTTGTACAAAATTAAATACTTGTATAGTTCTTCCTGAAGCTCAATTATTTAGGTCAAATAATATTCCTGAAAATGTATTTAAATCATTTTTCCCATTAACTCCTGGTTTAACAAAGGGAGATAAGGATAAAGCATTAGATGAAATAAAAAAATCTATAAAAAAATCTATCGAAGGAAAAAATCTGAAATTAGAAGATCTTTTTGATGAAAATAAGCCTAGTATACTATTTTCTTCTGGGTCTTCTTTATTTGAAATGATGGCTAAAGCAGTAGCTAATGCAAGTAATTTAGAATTATCTGATTTATCTGAAAGATATAATTTATTATTAGTTGGAATTCCTTTAGAAGAAGACTATCTAGATTTAATCAACAATAAAAAAGTTATTAATTTAGGTTATATTACTTGGATAAGGGATCTTTATGAACTAATTGATTTGGCTGTTTTAACAGATGATGGAGTTATGATTCAAGAGGCTATGGCTTGTGAACTTCCTGCAATAGCTTTAACAAGGGTTAAATATGGTAGATACCACAATATGGCAGGAATTTTCCCTGGAGCTGTAATTGAAGCGGATATTGATAATTTGAATAATAAAATCGAAGAAGCTTTACTTGATTTAGATGAAATTAAGTCTAATTCAAAAAAATATAGTAAAGAAGTACTTTCATCTGGTGAAAAAATAGCTGAAATAGTTATTAAGGAAGCTAATAAAAAATTAATAAAAAAAACTGTTAAAAGAACTAATAAAGGAACTAATAATAAATAAAAATAAATTGAACATGAGTAATTATAAATAATTTTTATAAATAATTTTTTAAACAAACTTTTAAATAATTTTTTAATAATTTCTTAATAACTTCTTAATTTTTCTTATTTTTTTTTAAAAAAAATTGTTATAACAAGGAATACATAAATTTTTTTTATCATAATCTTTTATTCTATGTTTACTAGTCGTTTCTCCACATTCATCACATATTAATGTTTCATAAATATTAGCTTTTTCAGGAATATCTATTTCAACTTCCTCTATAGAAAATATATCTTCATCAGGCATATTTATTATATAATCACATATTTCTGATGTTAATTTTTGGAGTAACTTTTTTTCTTCATTTGTTATAGTTTGATTTCTTTCTTTTCCTTTTAATTCTGTAAATTTAGGATTTATTTTCATTGGATTAAATGATTCTTTCATTGATAGTCTAATAGATTTATCTGTTTTTCTATCAATTATAGTGTAAACTCCTTTACCATAATCTTTAAATATTAAATTTCCCTTACCAAATGTACAACTTAAAACTACCTGAATTGAGTCTACAGCACAGCTATCATTTTCAACAATAGCTAATATTTCTTCATCTTTAGATAAACCAATATTCAACTTTTCAGCAGCTATTTTTGCGGCTTTGTATCCAATAGCTGACCCTGGACACATATGTCCATGAAAATCTGTAACTTCTTCAAATTTTTTTATCATTACAACATCTCTTTTATTCTAAAATCTTTTATAATTTACATAATATTTCATTATCTGAAAAATATTTATATATATTTCATAATTTGGAAAAATACATCGGTTGAAGGATGTATTTCAATGAATTCATCAAAATTTTCTATGTTTTCACCTATTCTCATTAAATAGGATAAGTATGCTATATCATTTACAGATGAGGGAGAAATTGCAGTAATTGATTCTAATAATCCTTTTTCTGAATTAAAAGAAGCTTTTGTCATTCCAGTTTCGTTTGTTAAAACTTTCCAAAATGCTCTAGGGCCTGCTGAACCTGGAACTAAAACTTCATTGAGTTTTTCGTTGTTATTAACATAAACATTATTAGTGTTATTATCAATATTATTATTAATATTATTAATATTATTAGTATTATTAGTATTATTAGGATTATTAGTATTATTTTTAGTGTTGATTTTACTGTTTTTATATTCTATGTTTTTTACAAAACTAACATCCATTTCTAAACGTATAGATTGAGGAATACAATTGTAATCTATTTTGTTAAAATAACCTGCCATGTTTCTAGCTGCTAAAATTCCTTGCATTCTGGCTACTGGTGTTAAATTAAGTCCTCCAATAACATCTCCTGCCGCATAAATATTTTTCACATTGGTTTGCATCATCTCATTAACTTTTATTGCTCCTTTTCTATCAAATTGACTTGATTCTAGGATATTCTTTAATATTTTTGAATTTGGGGATCTTCCAGTAGCTAAAAATGTCAAACCTTCAATTTCTATTATTTTTTCATCTTTATTTTTTGCAATGGTTTTATTTTTTTGAATTTCTAGAGGTTCTGTTTTTTCATGAATTTTAACATTTTTAAGTAATTTTTTAACTACATATTCTTTTATTTCTGGATCTAATTCTTTTAAAAATTCAGATCGAGCTATTACATTAACTTCACTTCCTAATGAGGAATAAATATTCGAAATTTCAGCAGCTATTATGCTTCCACCTAAAATGTTTAATCTTTCAGGAACTTTTTTGAGTTTAAGTATATCTTTATTATTGATACTATATTCAACGCCTTTAATATTGGGAATATGAGGATTTGCACCAGTTGCAACTAGTAAATTTTTATAATTAAAGCTCTCTCCATTTACTTTAACTTCATTATCGTTAATTTCAGCTTCTCCATATATGATTTCATTATTGTTTGAAGTGTTTTCAGCATGATCAATTTTATGGATTATTTCTTGAGTTTTTTTAATTTTTTTTACAATTTCTTCATATGAGAACTCAATATCTCCTCTTATTAAGCTTAAACTTTTATAATGAGTGGAGTCGTTTAAAAATCTGGCTATATCTGTTAATGCACAAACTACCATACATCCTTCATTTAAACATGTTCCTCCTAGTTTATTCTTTTCAATAAGAATAACCTCTTCTCCTAATCTTCCTAATTCTAATCCTGCTAGTCTTCCTGCAGGTCCAGCCCCGATTATAATATTTTTCATTATATTCAGCTCTTATATCGTTTTTAATTTATTATTTTAATTTTTCATTTTAGTTCATTATTTTAATTTTTTATTTTAAAATTATTTTGCTTTGCTTTTTTAACTTTTTCCTGTTTTTATAGATCTTTGATTTAAATATTAGATATTTTATATTCTATATTTTTTACAAAGAATTCTACAAAGCAATTTATATACTATTTATGGATTTTTTATAATTAAATATAATTTTCATAATATAAGTCTTTTTTATATATTATTTTTTCATATAATTATTTTTTATATTATTATTTAATAATAATTTAATAGTAAATTACATAATTTTATATAACTTGAAATTCAAATTTTTATTAAAATATTTATAATCCTTATTTGTAATATTATACTTGTAATATGTTACTAAGTATTTTTTATTAAGACTAAGTATTATCTACTAAGTATTTTTTATTAAGTTATTTAATTTATGAATATTTATTTTTAAGTTTTTGCATGTTATTATTTAATTATTAAAGAGAGGGATACTATATGTGTATTGCAGCACCAGCACAAATTGTTGAGATTAATCAAGAGGAAAAAATAGGATTTGTTGATTTTGGTGGAGTTAAACAACAAGTAAAATTAGACCTTGTTGATGAAATTGAAGAAGGAAAATATGTTCTTGTTCATGCAGGTTATGCTATTGAAGTTTTGGATGATCAAGCAGCTAAAGAATCTTTAGAAGCCTGGGATGAACTTTTAGAAATTCTTGATGAAGAAGATAAGGAACTTCAAGCCTTAGCTGACAAATAGAATATCTTATTTTATTCTTATACTTTTTATTTTTCACTTTTGTTCTTCATTTTTACCTTTTTATTTTTAAATTTTTTTTAAATTTTATTTAAATTTTTTAAATATTTTTATATTTTTAAATATTTTAATCTTTTACTATTTTTTACTTTATTTTTATTATTTTTATAATATTTTTTATTATTTTCAATATTTTTATAATTTTTTTACTTTATTATTTTTATAATATTTTTTATTATTTTTTATTATTTTTACAGTATTTTATATTTCTTATTTAATAATTATAATTTAAAAGAATTTAAATAAAATAAAAAACATATTATTATAAAATTATAGGTCAATAGATGCGAAAATACTTTTTAAAGAAGGGATAAGATGTTTAAGTACCGGTGTAAAGTATGTAACTATTTTTTTGATGAATTAAAAGAAAATATGGCATTTGAAAAACTTCCTAAATCTTGGAAATGTCCTGTTTGCAATACCAGTAAAGATATGTTTATTGAAATAAAAGAAAAGGATATTAAAAACAAGAATATGGATTTTAATAAAAATAATAAAACTGTGGAAAATAATATGGCTGATGAAGATTCATTTAAAACGGCTCCAGATGTGATGATTGAACAGATGGTAGCATGGGGAATTAAATACGTTTTTGGAATTCCTGGAACTTCTTCTCTTGGTGTTGTTGAGGCAGTTCGTAAAAATAAAGATATTGAATATTTTCAAGTTCGTCATGAACAGACTGCTGCCATGATGGCTTCAGCTTATGGAAAATTAACTGGTAACATTGCAGCTTGTCTTACAATTGCTGGTCCTGGTGCAACTAACTTAGCTACTGGACTTTATGATGCAACTCTCGATAAATCTCCTGTACTTGTAATTACTGGGCATGTTCAAAGAAAACTTATTGGTACAAAGGCATTTCAGGAAATCAATCAGCATGAATTTTTTGAAACCTTTGCTGTTTTTAATAAGACTATAAATCATTCTGATGAGGTCACTCGTTTAACTACTCTAGCTATTCGTCATGCACTAATAGAAAAAGGAGTTTCTCATCTTTCAATTTCTGTTGATATTCAAAAAGAAAAGTGTGATGATGAAATTATTCCTATTGAGGGTAAAATAGCTACTATATCAGCTACTGCCTCCGAAAATGTAATTGATCAGGCAGTTAGTATGATAAATAACTCAAAACGTCCAGTTATTGTTGCAGGTGCTGGTGCTCTTGAAAATAAGGAAGACATTAAAGAACTTTCTCAAAAGATATCTGCACCAATTGTAACTTCATTTAGAGGTAAAGGAATTGTTGATGATAATTATTTTCTTCATGTTGGAGGCCATGGCGGAATTGGATCTTTAACAGCTGGAGAACTCACTGATAGCTCTGATTTACTTATAATAATTGGTTGTTCATGTTCAAATAATACAAATCTTCCAAATAGGCCAGCTATACAAATTGATATTGATCCTCTTGTAATTGGTAAAAAACATCCTATTGATTTAAATATTATGGGTAATAGTGGGGAAATTGTTCCAAAAATATTAAAAAAAGTTAAAAAATCAAACAAAGAAGAATATTTAGATGAAATTGCTAAATTAAAGAAACAATGGAATGAGATATTGGAAAATGAAGAAGATCCTACTAAAGTTCCTCTTAAATTCCCATTTATATTGAAAGAGTTGTCTAATTATGTTGCTGATGATGCTATAATAGCTATTGATGTTGGGGAAAATGGTTGGAGAGTTGGAAGAAACTTTCCAATGAAAAATACTCAAAAAATTGTCATGTCTGGATATTTAGCTACCATGGGATTCGGACTCCCTGCAGCCCTTGTTAGTCAGATAATTAACCCTGGAAAAGAGGTTATATGTATATCTGGAGATGGTGGCTTTGCAATGGTTATGGGTGACTTTTTAACAGCTGTTAAATATAAATTACCTATAAAAGTATTTATTTTTAATAACCATGAGCTTGGAATGATAATGGCTGAGCAAGAAAATGAAGATTATACTAATTGGAATACTCATTTACATAATTGTGATTTTGCAGAATTTGCAGAAAGCTGTGGAGGTATTGGTCTTAAAGCAAACACTTCTCAAGAGCTTAAAATGGCTATAGAAACTGCATTTGCTGTTGATGAGCCAGTCATTGTTGATATTGAAACAGATCCTAATACTTATGATTGATTTAAAATATAATTTTTAAAATACAAAAAATAATTTTCAAAATATAATTATTATTTAATTCTAATTATAAACAACTCAAAAAACTAAAAACTATTAAAAAAGTAGTCAAAAATTTATTCAAAAATTTACTCAAAAATAACTAAAAAAATTATTCAAAAATTACCCAAAAAACTTAATATTAAGCTAATGGAATTAATATTATGAAAGTGATATGTTCTAGTGAAGAATCTTTATATCGTCCAGAAGTTCATAGATGGCGAGAAAGAATGGAATTAATGAATCCTATTGGTGAGGTAGTTGTTATTCTTCCTTGTAGTATGAAAAAACCTTATTCAAATTCTAAATCTCATCAAAAATTTAGAAGAGCTACAAAAGGATATCAGGAAGTTATTTTAACATCTCCATTTGGTATTTGTCCTCGTGAGATGGAAAATACATTCCCTATAAATTCTTACGATGTTACAGTTTCTGGAGATTGGAGTTTTGAAGAGAAAAAATTAGCTGGAGAGCTTCTTAAAGATTATGTTAAGGATAAAAATGTAATTGCTAATGTTTCTGGAGGTTATGAAGAAGTATGTAAGGAATATTTAGAGGATGTTATTTATACTGCAAAAGAAGGTAGACCAACTTCCAATGATTCGATTTATAATCTAAGAACTGAATTAAAAAATTATAAAAAAGTTAAAGGTCGTGATAGGCTTATTAATGAGCTTCGTTCAATAGCTATTTATCAATTTGGGGCTGATGGAAAGAATTTTATTTCTGATAATACTATAGCTAAAGGGATGTATCATAGGAGAATTTTCACTGAAAGTAAACAAATAGCTCTTTTAAATAAGGATACTGGATTTTATTCTTTAAGACTTCCTGGAGGGGAATTATTACATGATTTAGGCATTAATATTATAGAAATTGATTTTGAATTAAAAACAAACACTTTATTTTCTCCAGGTATTGAAAAAGCTGATAATAATATTATTCCTAATGATGAAGTTGTAATTATTAAGGATGATGAAGTTGTTGGTGTTGGAAAGGCTGTTTTAACTGGTAAAGAAATGGAAGAATCTGGTAATGGAGTTGCTGTTAAAGTTAAAGATAGAAAAAAATAATTTTTTATTAATTATTAATAATCTCTTAATAATTTTGGTTTTGATTATTTTTTAAATTATTTTTTGGCTTGTTTTTATAATTTATCTTTTTTATAATTTATTTTTTATAATTTATTTTTTTATTAGTTATATTTATTTCAAATTATCTTAATTTAACAGTTCGTCATGTTATTTTATTTTTTTATTATATTTAATTTTTCATTTTAGATATAAATCAATATTTATGTATTATTGAGATTTATAGGGTTTATTTTTCCTTTTTTATATTATTTTAATAAATTTTATATTTTATTAAATTTATTTTTATATTAGAATAAAATAGCTATCTATAAATATAACTAAAACAAAAAGTTGATATGATTATTTTTGTATGAAATTTAAAAACAAAATAACTTAAATATAAAAATAACTAAAATTATTATAATTAATTCAATTAAATTAAAATGAATTATTATAAACTCATTAGTGAGTATAATACTTAAATATATAAGAGTGAGGAATAATATGTCAGAAGATTTAACAAATAAAGTAAGAGAGGCTGTTTCTAAAGTAAATGATCCACACATGGGAGTAAGTATTGTAGAAATGGGCATTGTACAGAATATTGATATTGATGGTTCAACTGCTAAAATTACAATAAAACCTACTAATCCTGGATGTATGAGTGTAGCTCGTATGGCTGCAGATGCAAAAGCTCAAGCTTTGTCTGTTGATGGAATTGATGATACTGAAATTATTGTTGAAGGCCATGCTATGGCTGATTCCATTAATGAAATGATAAATAAGAAAAAATAGCTAATTTTTTATTTTCTAAATCTGTTTAATTGTCTACTTTATTTTTTTATGCAATTTTACTTTTTTAGGTTTAAATTTATTTTTGATTAGGTATTTTTTATAATATTATTTTTATAATATTCGTTTTTAGACTTTTCATAATATTTAGATTCATAATATTTAGATATAAGTTAGTATCTTAAAAATTTATAATTATAATATTTTTAATATTTTTCTAATTGAAATCGAAAATATTATATATGATGAAATCTAAATGTTGTGTCTAGCTCTAATTTTATTACATAATTTTTTATGATTATATAGGTTTATATATAATTAGAGTATATCGATATAAGAAATATAGGCCAGTGGCTCAGCTTGGTTAGAGCGCACGGCTGATAACCGTGAGGTCCTGGGTTCGAATCCCAGCTGGCCTATTTTTTATTTTTAATTATTAAAATTTTTATTTAAAAATTTATATCTTTATTTTTTTAGTCTGCTTTTTAATCTGTATTAAGCCTTATCTTTACTTTATATTATGTATCTGTTTTTTTATTTAGTATATAACTTCTAAATTGTATTTTTCCTTGTTTTTTCTCTAAATTGTATTTTAGTTTTGAAAATGTGGTTTCTATTAGAATTATAATTCTATAATTTTCTAATTTCATAGCTTTTTAATTCTATAAGCTTTTAGTTATATTTTTACTAATTAACTTAGTTTTAAATAATGATTATAATATTTAATGATTGATAGTTGTAATATCTAATAAATAGATTATTGATAATTATTATAATATTAAATGAATTTGTTAATTAATAATTATTATAGTATCTAATGACTAATCATCATAATATATTAAGATGTTTTTCCAATATATTATAATATTGAAAATATATTATATGATTAAAAAGCAAGGAAAAGTAGAGTATATATAAATATAATAATTTTTAAAAATAAATTAATAGTAAAAATATAACTAAACTAATTTGTGGTTTATAAAATGTGGGAATCATTGAAGTATAAATTTGAGAAGTATCCTGCACGTATGAATGTTGCAAGTAAGATGATAGAATTAGGTCTTAGAGTAGGTAAAGATCATAAGATTTATTGTGGAGATCTTAAAATAAGTGATGTAGCTTTAGCTAAGGCTGCAAATGTAGATAGAAAAGCTATAAAATTAACTGTTGATTTTATTTTAAATGACGAAAAACTTTCAAATATTTTTGAAAATATTTTTCCTGCTGGAACACTACTTAAGAACATAGCTAAAAATCTTGGACTAGGGGTCATAGAAATAGAAGTTGGTGAGGAAAATACAGGAATACTTGCTAATGCTACCAAGATAATATCAGAAGAAGGCATAAGTATAAGACAAGCTTATGCTTCGGATACCCAACTAGAAGAAATTCCAAGATTAACAATTATTACTGAAGAAAATGTATCTGGAGAAATTATAAAAAAATTTTTAAAAATTAATGGTGTAATAAGAGTTTCAGTTTATTAATAATTATTTTTAAATAATTTTTAAATTATTTTTTTATTAATTATTAATAATCTCTAATAATTTTGGTAATTATTTTTCATATATTATTGTTTTTCGTATTAGTATTATTTTTTGTATTAGTATTATTTTTCGTATTAATATTATTAATATTATTATTATTTTTTATATTATTTTTCAAAACGAGTTATTAGTTCATCATGAACTTTTTTTAATCTATCAACTGATTCTTCTAAATTATTTATTTGATAATTTTTCCATTTATTAATTATAAACTCAATATCTACTTCTTCAATACCATGTATAAGATTATCGGCATGTGAAATTATCTTTTCTTCAATAGTACTAGGGATATAATCTTTTTCTGGAAGCCCCAATTCAACAGCTTCTTTTTTTGATATTCCTGAACCAACATGTTTTTCAATTATAGAAGCTACTTCATTAGAAAACCCATTTTCAATAGCTAAGTTGGCTCCAATGATTGCATGATTAATCTCATTTGTTTTAGATCTACC
This sequence comes from Methanobrevibacter arboriphilus JCM 13429 = DSM 1125, assembly GCF_002072215.1. Lineage (NCBI taxonomy): Archaea > Methanobacteriati > Methanobacteriota > Methanobacteria > Methanobacteriales > Methanobacteriaceae > Methanobrevibacter > Methanobrevibacter arboriphilus. The sequence goes on along the minus strand of NZ_JXMW01000001.1, from coordinate 110,526 downwards.
AATATCATGAAGTAAAGCTGCCTCTTCTATTAACTCTTGACTAACATCAAAATTTTTTGATATCTCTTTAGCTTTATTCCAGACTGCTAAAGAATGTTCAATAACCCAGTCTGGACATCCTTCTTCTTTTAAAAGTTTTATTACCATAATAACACTCCAATATTAATAATAATAAAATATAATACTTTTAATATTAAAAGAAAAATTTAGTATATTTAACATTGCTTTTAATATTAAAAATAATAACTATAATATATGAAATAATATAAAAAATATTAATAACTATAAATTATATGAAATAATATAAAAAATAATATATAATAATTTAAAAATAAACTCAATTAAAATATAATAGAAAAATTTCACTAATTATTTTTATTAGTTATTTTTTATTAGTTATTTTTCATTAATTATTTTGCATTTTCTGTTCTACCAATAGAGTATGCTTTTTCATAGCTTGCAATTTCTTCTTTTATTCTACTAATTATCCCATCATTTTCTTGGAAACTGATATCATTTCCACATTCTGGGCATATGAATCCCATTTCTGAAGCTTGATCAAATGCAAACCTTGAATGCCCTTCTGGACAGACAAAAAACATATTGTTCTCTTCAATCTCTAGGATTTCTCTTAGATTATTTATTTCATCAGCTGATTTTTCTTGAATTTGCGTATTTACTCCATTGGAATCAAATTTCCATGAATATGTATACCATTGTGTTTCAGGATCTTTACTTCTTTTGTAACTAGCTAATCCTGAATCATATAGCTTATATAACACTTTTCGCACGATATTTAATTTAATTTCAGTTTTTTCAGCTATTTCTTCATCAGTATTAGTTCCATCTATTAAACATTCAACAATGGATATATTTTCTTCATCCTGTACAACTTCATTTAATAATTCTTGGACCAATGGATCATTTAACATTTACTCAACCCTCTCCACAAAAACAATTGTATATATGACTTTATCATAGTAAATAAAGCTTATAAAATTATTTGATAAAATGCATTAGCACTATATGGTGTTCAAAGGAGATTAAACACCTTAAAAAATAATTAGGTATTTATTAATACCACTAATATATATGTAGTGCATACAATATAAAATTAATTATCGTAATATTTTTCTAAAAAATATTGTCTTTAAAAGATTGTTAAAAAATATATTATTATGTTTTAAAACTGCTTCTATAATAAGTAAAATTCTTTATTTTTATTATTTATAAAAATATGATATTTTTTATTAGTAAAAACATGTAAATAACATTCTTATATCTAGAAACAGTATGTATCTATTTTATTATATAAAGAACATATATTTTATAAATTATTACTATATCTTATCAAACTATTTTAATACTACTAATTATATAATACTTATATTAATTGTTATACTGTGCATAAACTATTATCTTAATAGCATTATATATTATGTTATAAGTTATATTTATTCTTTTCTCTTACTATAACTGCTGGGGTATGAACAATAGAATCAAGAGATTCAACAGTAGTACTGTCTATATCACTACTTAAAATATTTTTAACACTATGTATAGTTTCCATATTTGTTGAAAGAGTTTTTTGGTAGCTTTCAGCTATATTAGCCATTTTTATTCCTTTTTTGACAGTGATATTTTTTGAACTTCCAAGTGGAGTAGAGCCAACATTTTCAGATAATTGTCCTAAAACATATCCAAAAACACCTTTATTAGAATCAATTCCATCTATAGCTATTGGAAGCCCTGTAAAATATTTTTCACCCCTTTTATAGGTAGCATCAGTATCTATTATTAAGACATTCACTGATTTCGCTGTTTTTCCTTCTATTTTTTTTGCTATGTCTTTAGCTACCTTTTCAGGATTTTCAGGCAGCAATGATACAAAAGTTCCAGGAGCATTACTTAAATCTATCCCTGCTTCTGATGCAGGTTTTAAGGCATGTTTCCATCCATATAATTGTAAAACCACTTCTTTATGTCTTTTTGATTCTGGTGGTAATCTTCTCAAGTTTTTAATTGTTCTATCTTTTATTCCAAAAAGAGGCCCAAGTAAATATCCCCAAATATATTTGCTCCAAATGATAGCTAAGAATTTAGCTGATATTCCTGGTTCATATTCCATTTCATCAACTAACCTTCCTTGTGATATAGCAACAGGAGTTTCAGCTATTATTAAATAATCATCATTCTCTATTAGTTTAAGTACAGGATCAATGATCTTATTTAAGTTTTCATTAGCATTTATGTAACTTGTTTCAATGGGGATAATAATAAAGTCGCCACTTTCGACATATTTATAGTTTATTCCTTTTTTTGTTTTTCCTTGAATATAATTTGGTTTTATAGTCTTTTTTTTCATGTAATCATGCTTTTTTACATTTTTAAAGATTAAATTCTTCTAATATTAAATTCCATTAATTATTTATATTATATTATGTTTTATATCATTTTATATCATTTTATATCATTTTATATCATTTTATATCATTTTATATCATTTTATATCATTTTATATCATTTTTATATCATTTTTATATTATTTCATATCATTTTATATAGTTTTACTTTATTTTATTTATTGTATCTCCCCTGAGCCCTCTTCTAATAGTTTCAAGAGAAGTTATGTCATCTGTTGAGATATTTCCAAGATTCGTTTCTTTGCCAAGTTTAAGTATAAAGTAAACTTGCTGATCTTTATTTGGAGCTTCCCATATAATTTTTTCTTTAGGAACATGTCTTAGAAGATAGTCAACTTCTTCTTCTTTTGCATTTCCTTTTTCATCATAGATTCCAATGTTTTTTCCACCTTCTCGTGCTTCTATGATTACCATATCTGATCCTGCTTTCAATTCTGCATTTACTAATTCTATTCTTTTTTCCATAGTAATTGATGCATCTGCTTCAGGATCTTTTTTACCTACTTCAGATAAAACATAAAAACCTTTTTCTTTGGCTTCTGATATGAAATTAAGCTTTTCATTTTTTGTCATATCAGTTGATCCATCAGATATTTCGATAGCTTCAAAACCTATTTCTTTTGATTCTTTAAAAAATTCAGGAACTTTATTGTTTATATAAGCTATTTCAAAAAGTGTTCCTCCTGTATAAGGAGTTATTTCAAATGACTTATACATTTCTATTTTTCTTTTAATTATTTCCTTATCATGAACGATTATTGTTCCCCATCCAAACTTTAAAAAATCAATGTATTCTCCTGATATCTCCATTAAACTTTTTGCAGTTTTTAAACCAAGTCCTTTATCTAAGACCATGGTAAATCCTTTTTTTCTAGGTTTTTTTTCTCTTGATGGAAGTAAAAATTCAAAACATTTCATATAATCACTTTTTACGAATTTATAATATTTTCATTTTGTTCTTTATAATTTTTATTTTTTTGCAATCATGCTTTTTTTGTAGATTATTTAATTTAAAATTTATTTAATTAAATAGACTATTAATTTAAATAAGTTATTAAATATAGATTATAATAGATAATTAAATTATAATCAACATTAATAATTAATATAATATCAATATTATAATCGATATAATTATTTAAAATGGAATTTATTTAGTAGTTTATTTAGTTATTTAGGAATTTATTTAGAAATTTTTTGAGAATTTTGATAAAATTAGTTTTGGAGGGATTTTTATGGATAAATTAATAAAATATTTCGAAAAACCTGGCAATGAGAATACGGATGATTTAATTAATCTTGTTAAAGAAAGATTGGTAGATTCAGATATTAAATATGTTGCTATAGCTTCTGTTTCTGGTGAAACTGCACTTAAGCTTTTTAAAGCTCTTGAAGATGTAGGGATCAATGATAAAATTACTATTGTTAATGTAACTCATCATGCAGGTTTTAAAGAGAAGAATAAATTAGAAATAAGTTCTAAAACTAGGAAAAAATTGGAAGAAAAAGGAATAATTACATTTGCAGGGTCTCATGCTTTTAGTGGTGTTGGAAGAGGAATTTCAAATAAATTTGGCGGAGTAACTCCTGTTGAAATTATATCTGAAACATTTAGAATGTTTTCACAAGGAATAAAAGTTTGTGGAGAGATAAGTATCATGTTAGCTGATGCTGGTCTTATTCCAGTTGAAGAAAAAATATTAGCTATTGGTGGAAGAGCAAATGGTGCAGATTCTGCTGCTATTATTACTCCTGCTAATATGACCAATGTTTTTGATATGAGAATCCATGAAATAATAGCTATGCCAATAGATTAATACATTTTGTATGTTTCAATGTTAGATTATAATTATTTCTATTAATATTTCTATTTTTGGCTTATTTCTATCTTTATAATTCTTATTTTTATAATTTCTTTATCTTTTTATTCTTATATTTTTATTATATTTTTATTTATTTTTATTTATTTTTATTAATTATTTTTATTAATTTTAAATTTATAGATTTAATATGATTATTAATTAGTTTAATAAAAGTTTTTCATAGATATTTTTTCTTACTAAAGATATATTTACTAATAGTAATAATTTCATTTTAATTTCTCATTTGATTTTATGATTAAATTACAATTAAAATTTTTATCTAATTATAGTCTTATAAATATTTGAATTTTAGATTTTTATGTTAAATTACTATCTAATTTTCAGATTTCTGAGATTTTTACCGTTGCATTTAAATATAACTTATTACAAATCAATTAACATAAAATAAATTAAAATTATAATTTATAAATTATATGTTTTAATTTTTATTAATGTGGGGTTAGTAAGTGAAATTTTTAAATGATGCAATCAAAGATTCTGAAAAGAGAATGGAAAAACAGATTCCAACAAGAATTTCAGCAGACCTAGATGATGAATTACTTGACATGATTGATAAAAGTCGTGCTAGAATTTTCGTAATTGGTGCTGGTGGTGCTGGTAATAATACTGTATCTAGATTAAATGAAATTGGTATTGATGGAGCAGAAACAGTGACTGTTAATACTGATGCTCAAGATCTATTTTATAGTCAATCTACCAAAAAACTACTTTTAGGTAAGAAAACTTGTCATGGTTTAGGTGCTGGTGGAGATCCTGATGTTGGAGAAGAATGTGCTGAAGAAAGCGAAGATGAAATAAGAGATGAACTCGAAGGATCTGACATGGTTTTTGTTACATGTGGTCTTGGTGGAGGAACTGGTACTGGTTCTGCTCCAGTTATCTCAAAATTAGCTAAAAAAGCAGGTGCTTTAACTGTTGCTGTAGCTACTATGCCATTTTCAGCAGAAGGTATTAAAAGAAGAGAAAATGCTGAGAAAGGTTTAGAAAAACTTAAAAATAATGCAGATACTGTTATAATAATTCCTAATGATAAATTATTAGAAGTAGCTCCTAATCTTCCTCTAAACAAAGCATTTATGGTTTCTGATGAAATCTTAGGTCGAGCTGTAAAAGGTATTACTGAGTTAATTACTAAGAAAAGTTTAGTTAACCTTGATTTTGCTGATATTAGAAGTATTATGCAAGGTTCTGGTATGGCTATGATTGGTATGGGTGAATCTGAATCTGGAGATAGAGCATTAGAATCTGTCCATGAAGCTCTAAACAGTCCTTTACTTGATTTAGATATTTCAGATGCTAAAGGTGCATTAATTAATATATCTGGTAGTTCAGACTTAACTTTACATGAATCTGAGAAGATTGTTCAAATTGTTGCTGATAAATTAGATCCAGAAGCAAATGTTATTTGGGGTGTTCAGATTGATGAAGACCTACAAAATATGGTTAGAACAACAATTGTTGTTTCTGGAGTCAAAACTCAAGATGAATATAGTGAAAGAGCTATCGAAAAAATTGATGTAGCTGATATGGATAATATGCCTTCTGAAGTTGAATCTGATCCTTTAGATGATTTTATTGATGGAACGTTCTAAATATCAATTCATTTTGAGACTTAATCTTTATTTATCTCAAATTATTTAATCTTTATTTATCAGACTATTCAATCTTTATTTATCAAATTATTTAATCTTTATTTATCTTAAATTAAAATTTTTTAGATAGTTTTTCAATAATATAGCTAATCCCATCGTTTATTTTCTTTGATGAATTATCCTTATGATTTTGATGAATTATTTTGATGATTTCTGATAATTTATGATGAATATTTTTATTTCATCATAATTTATTTATATTTTTATTAGTGTATTTTATTGTTTTAGGGTATTCTATTATTTTTGTTTTGATTTATTTTAGATTATAATATATAATATTGTAATTAATCTAATATTATAACACAAACTAATATCAAATTTTTGCACATTCATACCAAAAGTTTATAAATATAGAATTATAATTATAATATTATTATAAATACTTAACAATTAATTAGTGATTAATTATAATAACCAATATTGATTATAATATTAGTTATCATAATCTTTATCATATCATAATTTTTATCATATAATATTTTTAAATAATTAATTTAAATATTATTATTTATCTAATAGTAATAACATATAATTAAGAATAAATAGTTATATAGTCAATTAAGAGATTATCAGTAAATTGATCATTAACATAACAATTTTAAAAATATTAAACTTATTAATAAGTTTATTATAAGGTTTTTATATTTATTAGTATTAAATCATAACCTTATTTAAAGAATAGGGGATTTCAATGAGTTTTCAAGGATCAGTGAATCGTTTTTTCAAAGAATGTAAAAGAGTATTGAAGGTATCTAAAAAACCAAGTAAAGAGGAATATGTCAATTTTTCAAAAGTAACAGCTATAGGTATACTTATTATCGGGGTTATTGGTTTTATAATAGTTTTAATTTTCCAATTAATAGGAATATAAAGGTTATATGGAATTTGGTGATTATTCAATATTTATTTATAGTCTTTATTTAATAATTCTATTTAATGATTTTATTTAATGATTCTTGTTTAATAATTCTTATTCTTTGGTAATTTAATGCAATTTAATTAATTATTTATAATATTAAAATTATTTGATATTATAATTAACTATATTAATATTATTAATTAAATATTAATTAAATATTAATTTAATATTAATTTAATCAAATGAATTAATCTTAATACATAGTTTTAATAAATAATTTTCAAATATTTGTTTTAATTTTGAAAACTTTAAATACTTGAATAATATAAATATAGAATTAATATAAATAATATAATCTAATTTTAATATTATTATAGAATTTTAAAAAATTTGTTTATATGTTATAAATCATTATATAATTGATTAAATGTTTTTAACTTTAATTAGATAGTATTAATAGTGTATTATTTGTATTAATTTTATCTTTAATCTTTAATAGATAAATAGACGAAATTTTAATTTGTATAGGTGTATTTTAAAATGGAAGATCATAAAAATTCCATATATGCTCTTAAGACAGCAACAGGTCAAGAGAGAAATGTGGCTAGGATGTTAGCTAGAAAATCAAAAGACAGTGGTATTGGTTTAGGAGCTATTCTCGTACCTGAATCTTTGAAAGGTTATATATTAGTAGAGTCTTCGACTAAGATTGATATGCAAAATCCTGCATTTAAAATACCTCATTTAAGAGGTATTGTTGAAAGCAGCTCAAGAAGTGCAGCTAATGCTAATATGGTATCTTTTGAAGAAGTTAAAAAATTCCTAAATCCTGAGCCTATTATATCTTCTATTCAAAAAGGAAGTATTGTAGAGCTTATATCCGGTCCTTTCAAAGGAGAAAGGGCTAAAGTGGTTCGTATTGATGAATCTCGTGAAGAAGTTGTTCTTGAGCTAATCGAAGCTGCGGTTCCAATTCCTGTAACTGTTAAAGGAGATCAAATTAGAATTATACAAAAGGAGGCTGACTAATGGCTAAAGATACTGTTGAAATTCTTATAGAAGGAGGAAGTGCAACTCCAGGACCACCTCTTGGTCCAGCTATAGGTCCTTTCGGAATTAATATGATGCAAGTTGTTGAGGAAATTAACAAAAAAAGTGCTGATTTTGAAGGGATGAAAGTACCAGTTAAAGTAATTATTGATAGTGATACTAAAGATTTTGAAATAGAAATTGGTACTCCGCCAACTACAGCCCTTATTATGGATGAGTTAAAACTCGAAAAAGCTTCTCAAGACCCAGGTTTAGACAAAGTTGCTGATTTATCAGTTGAACAAGCTTTAAAAATAGCTAGAATGAAGTTCGATACAATTTTAGCTAATGATTATAAACATGGTGCTAAAGAAGTAATGGGGACTTGTGTAAGTATGGGAATTACTGTAGATGGTAAAGACCCAAGAGAAGCACAAAAAGCTGTTGATGCTGGGGAATATGATAGTATTCTTGTAGAATAATCAATTAGTTTTTTAATTTATTAAGCTTTTAAGTTAGCTTTTAAATTATATTTTTAAATTATTAAATGTAGATGATATTGCTATATAATTTTAATTTTTAATATTTTAATATTTTTAGTGATTGATACATTAAGTTCATACAATTGATTAAATCAATATATTATGTATTTAATTATATTTAAGTTAATTACTAGAATTTTATTGATTTTCAGTTGATCATGAAGCCAAAAAATATCCAATAATGGACTTAAAGTTCATGGAGGATTTATATGACACAAGAGATTATGGAAGCGGTGAAGAAGGCAAAAGATGAGTCTAAGCCGAGAAACTTCACACAATCTATTGATGTTATTATTAACATCAAAGATTTGGATGTCAAAAAACCAGAAAATCGGTTTGATGAAGAAGTTGCTCTCCCTAATGGACGTGGTAAAGATGTTAAAATAGGCTTTATCGCAGATGGGGAATTAGCAGTTCAAGCTAAAAATGCTGGTATCGATCTTGTTGTGACTAAAGCAGATTTAGAAGAGTATGGAAAAGACAGAAAGCAAGCTAAAAAAGTAGCTAATGCACATGACTTTTTCGTTGCTCAAGCTGATATGATGCCACTTGTTGGTAGATTCTTAGGACCAGTTTTAGGTCCAAGGAAAAAAATGCCTAAACCAGTTCCTGCTAATGCTAAAGCAGAACCTTTAATTAAAAGGTTACGAACTACTGTTAAAATAGGTGTTAAAGACCAGCCAAGCATTCAAACTTTAGTCGGAACTCAAGATATGAGTGACGAGCAAATAGCTGAAAATATCGAGGCAATTCTCACAGTCTTAGACCGCAATTTAGAGAAAGGAAGAAACCAAGTTAAATCCATGTTTGTTAAAACAACAATGGGTTCAGTAGTGAGGGTGATTTAAGATGGCTCACGTTGCTGAATGGAAAAAAGAAGAGGTTAAAGAACTTAAAGGTTTGATTGATTCTCATGAAGTAATAGGTATAGTTAATTTGCTTAATATACCTGCAAGACAACTTCAAAAGATGAGACAATCTTTAAAAGGCAAAGCTATTATTAGAATGTCTAAAAAGAATTTAATTGATTTAGCCTTTAAAGACTGTAATGATAAAAAAGAAAATATTATAGGTCTTTCTAATCACATGGATGGTCAACCTGCAATTGTATTCACTGATATGAACCCTTTCAAGTTGTTCAAAATATTAGAAGATAGTAAAACTTCTGCTCCTGCTAAGGAGGGGAATATTCCTGATTCTGATATTGTTGTACCTGAAGGGGATACTGGATTTGAACCAGGCCCATTACTTGGTGAATTGCAACAAGTGGGAATACCTGCTAAGATTGATAAAGGTAAAATTGTAGTTTCTAAAGATCATGTTGTTGTTGAAGCTGGTGAAGTTGTTTCTAAACAAGTTGCTAGTATGTTAACAAGACTTGATATTCAACCTATGGAAGTAGGAATCGATTTACAAGCAGCTTATGAAGAAGAGTCTGTTTATACTTCTGATTTGTTAACTATTGATGAAGAAAAAACTTTGGCTGATGTTCAAAGTGCGTTCTCACAAGCATTTAATCTTTCTGTTAATGCTGGAATACCTACTAAAGAAACTATTGTTGCTATTATCCAAAATGCAAATAGTAAGTCAGTTAACTTAGCTATGAATGCATCAATCCTTACATCTGAAACAACAGAACCTTTAATTGCTCTTGCAAATGCTAAAATGTTGTCTTTAGCTAGTGCAATAGTTGATGAAGAAGGTGCGCTTGATGAAGAACTTATTGAAAAGTTATCTAATGTTTCTGTTGCTGCAACTGTGGTTGAAGAAACTAATCAAGCAGATGATGAAGATGAGGATGAAGAAGAAGAGAAAGAGGAAGAAGCTGAAGAAGAAGCAGCTGCTGGCCTTGGAGCTCTCTTTGGTTAATAGATAATAATTTCAAATCAAAATTTTATAGTTTTTAATTAATTCAACCAAGTTGTTAAACTTAATCTACTAAAAATTTAAATAAAAAATTTAAATTAAAATTTAAATATAATTAAATATAAGGTGAAAACATGGAATATATATACGCAGCAATGATTTTGCACAGCGCAGATAAAGATATTAATGAAGAAAATGTTAAAAGTATTATTGAAGCAGCAGGAATTGAAGCAGACGATGCTAGAGTCAAAGCATTAATTGCAGCTTTAGAAGATGTGGATATTGAAGAAGCTATTGCAACTACTGCTATGGCAGCAGCTCCTGCAGCAGCTACCGAAGCAGCTCCTGTAGCTGAAGAAGAAGCTGATGAAGAGGAAGAAGAAGAGGAAGAAGAAGCGGCTGAAGAAGAAGCAGCAGCTGGATTAGGTGCTTTATTCGGATAAAAACTTTTCCTTATTTTTCTTTTTTATTTATTTTTTTATTTTCTAACATAGTATGTTTTAAATCTTTTTTTAAAGTTAATTTTAATAGCTTAATTAATAACTGTGATGATATTTATTTATAATTTGTTTGTTTAACAAATAATAATGTTTATTTTTATAAATACTTTTTAATTATCAATATTTTTTAGAATTTTGTTAATTTTAATTCAATAATTTCATTTTTTATTATAATTTTTTAATCACAAATATTTTTATTAAAATAGTTTTATTAAACATTTTTATCAAAATATTTTTATCAATATAAATAATAATTTAAATTTCTATTTTTAATAATTAATATTATTAAGACGAATAAACAAAACTTATTATAATCATTATTTAAATAATCATAAGTTAATTAATTTAATAATTTATATTAATTACATTACATAAATTATTTAAATTAATGTAATATAATCTAATCTAAATTGTTATGAATTATTAAATTATTTTAACCATTTAATTTATTTTAAACTATTTTAAAATATTTCAACTGTTTAAATTATTTTAATCTATTTTAAAGTATTTTTGACTGTTTAAATATTTTAAATTATTTTTTATATTAAAAAATTTTTCAACTGATAATATGACTGAAATATTGAAAGAATTAGGGTTTAGTAAAAGGAAATGTGAAACATGTGGAAATGAGTTTTGGTCTATTCCAGAACGTTCTACTTGTGGGGATGCTCCTTGTGATGAGTATGAGTTTATTGGAAACCCTGCAACTGAAAAGGGTTATGATCTTTTTGAAATTCAAAAATCTTTTAGAGAATTCTTTGAAAAAAATGGACACACTCAAGTTTCCCGCTATCCAGTTTTAGCTAAAAGATGGAGGGATGATGTATTCTTAGTTGGAGCTTCTATTTATGACTTCCAACCATGGGTAACTTCAGGTTTAATTGAACCTCCAGCCAATCCTCTTGTCATTGCTCAACCATCTATTCGTCTAAATGATGTTGATAATGTTGGAAGAACTGGTAGGCATATGACTTGCTTTACAATGGGAGCTCATCATGCATTTAATAGTATAGATAATAAAATCTATTGGAAAGAGAATACTGTTAAACTTTGTCATGATTTTATAGGAAGTATTGGAATTGATCCAGCTGAAATTACATTCATTGAATCTTGGTGGGAAGGTGGTGGAAATGCTGGACCTTGTTATGAGGTCTGTGTTCGTGGAGTAGAGTTAGCTACTCTTGTTTTCATGCAATACAAAATTCTTCCAAATGGAGATAAGGAAGAGATTCCTATTAAAACAGTTGACACTGGTTATGGATTAGAACGTTTCGCATGGATTAGCCAAGGAACTCCTACTGCTTATGATGCTTGTTTTGCTCCTGTAATAGATAAACTTAAAAGTATTACTAATATTGATGTTGATGAGAATATTTTAGCTGAAAATGCTCAAATAGCTGGTATGATGGATATAGAAACCTTTGCTGATATCCGTTCACTTCGTGAAAAAGTAGCTAATAAGCTTAGTATATCTATTGATGAGCTTCTTAAATCTGCTGAACCTATGGAAGCTATTTATGTCATAGCTGATCATACTAGATGTCTTGCTTTTATGTTGGCTGATGGAATTATTCCTTCTAATGTTAAAGAAGGTTATCTTGCAAGACTTGTTTTGCGCCGAACAATTAGATTCATGAAAGAGCTTGAAATGAAAGAATCTCTTTCTTATATCATGGAAATTCAACTTGACTTTTTATCAAAGTTTTACCCTGAGATTAAGGATAGCCAGGATCATATTATGAATATTATTTCTCTTGAAGAAGATAGATATGCTAAAACTATTGATAAAGGTAATAGGATAGTCAAAAGAACAATTAAAAATTTAAAGAAGCAAAATAAGGACTTAATGCCTGTTGAGACTTTAATTGATCTTTATGATGCTCATGGAATGCCTCCTGAAACTGTTAAAGAAATAGCAGAGAGTATTTATGATGAAAATGAATTTAAAGTAAATATTCCTGATAATTTTTTTACTTTAGTAGCTAATCAGCATACTGGGGAAGAAATTACTAGTGATTCTGAATTAAAACTTGATTATCCTCCAACAGACCTTTTATTCTATGATAATTTTCATATTTCCAACTTTGAAGCTGAAATATTGGATATCGTCAAAAAAAATTATAATAAAAATTATAATAATGAAGACAACAAAGAAAACAACCAAGAAGACAACCAAGAAGACAACCAAGAAGATAAAAAAGAAGATAATAGTTCAAATATTGATAAAAAAAATCAATTTTCTATTATATTGGATCAAACTGCATTTTATCCTGAAGGAGGAGGTCAACCTTCTGATATTGGTTATTTAACAATTAAAGGAAAACAAGTTGAAGTAATACATGCTGAAAAAGTTGGAGATGTTGTTTTACACAATGTTCTTGTAGGTGAAGACATAGATTACTTTAAAAATGAGTTAGATATTATTGGGGAAAAAATAAATGGTAAAATAAATTGGGATAGGAGAATATCTCTTGCAAGGAACCATACAGCTACTCATTTGATAATAGCTGCTGCTAAAAAAGTTTTAGGTAATCATATATGGCAAGCTGGTGCTCAAAAGGGTTTGAAAAGATCTAGACTTGATTTATCTCATTATAAACGTATCACTCAAAATGAAATCGATAAAATTGAAAAAATAGCTAATGATTTAGTTATGGATAATATAATCTTAGATATTAATTGGATGAATAGAGATGAAGCTGAAAAAAAATATGGTTTTACTCTATATCAAGGGGGAGTAGTACCAGGTTCTGTGATAAGGGTTATTAATATTCCTAATGTTGATGTTCAGGCTTGTGCAGGAACTCATGTTCCTCAAACTGGTGAAATTGGCTTAATAAAAATTAATAAAACAGAACGAGTTCAAGATGGTGTTGAAAGAATTGATTTTTCAGCAGGACTGGCTGCAGTTGAATCTATGCAATCTAATGATGAATTTTTAAGAGATAGTAGTGATATTTTTAAGGTTACTCCTAAACAGCTTCCTAAAACTTGTGAAAGGTTCTTTACTGAGTGGAAGTCTTATAAAAATGAATTGAACAAATTAAAATCAGAAATTGCTAATCTTAAAATTAATAGTTTAGAAGATAATTTAGAAGAGTTTAATGGTTTAAGAATTTTGAAGCAAGTAGTTGATGGGGATATTAAAGAACTTCAAAAAATTTCAACTGATTTTACTGATAATAATAAAGCAGATATTGTTATCATTGGAAATAATAATGGTAAAATTGTTGGAGCAGCATCTAAAATAGCAATTGATAAAGGTATAACTATCAATGAGATAATTAAAGAATCTGCAGCTATTCTTGGTGGTGGTGGTGGTGGAAGACCTACACTTGCTCAAGGTGCTGGTCCAAAAGCTGATAAAATCACAGAAGCTGTTGATTTTGCTATCGAAATCATAAAAAATATTTAAAAAACATTTAAAGATTATTTAAAAAATATTTAAAAGTTATTTAAGAAATATTAAAAGAATATCTAAAGGTAATTTAAAGATATTTAAAGATATTTAAAGGTAATTTAAAACGTTTTTAAAGGTTATTTAAAGAATATTTGATCAAATATGTTATTCTAGAGATGATATTTTGAAATCAAGAACTCTTGATGAGATTAATGATAAAATTGAAAATAGAACAGCTAATGTTTTTACAGCTCAAGAACTAAAAGATTTAATTAGAAATGAAAATGCTCCTAAATTTGAGGATGTTGATGTTGTAACATGTGGTACTTGTGGAATTATGTCTGGAACTGCAGCCGTATTTCATTTAGATATTTTTGAACCTGGGGTTTTTAAAAGAGCTAAAAATATCTATTTAAATGGTGTTCCAGGTTTTACAGGGCCTTGTCCTAATGAATGGTTAGGATCTATTGATACAATTGTTTATGGAACTAGCCATAGTAAGATTAATCCAGATTATGGTGGGGGTTTTTTATTTAAGGATATTATAGAAGGTAATGAAATTGATGTTGAAGTAGAATCTAATGATGGTAAAAAATTCTCTTCTAATATTACTATTGAGAATATTCCTCGAGCTGAAATGATTGGAACAAGAATGGCATTTAAAAATTATACTGCCTTTATTAATCCTTCAAATAATCAAATTTCATCAATTTTTAATGCAATTCCTATGGAAGGAAATTTCAAATCTTTTTCTTTTTCTGGATGTGGTGATATTAATCCTCTTCAAAATGATCCTAATATGAATGTTATAAAAAAAGGATCAAAAGTTTTACTTAATGGATCTGAAGGACTTGTTCTTGGAAATGGAACAAGAAGCAGTATTAATAAGCCTAATTTGATGTTATCTGCAGATATGCGTCAAATGAGTTCTGATTACTTTGGAGGTTTTAAAACTGCTGAAGGTCCTGAAATATTTGATTCAATAGCATTAGCTATTCCAGTTCTTAATGAAAATATATTAACTAATTTAATGGTTATAAATAAAGATATTAATCTACCTATTGCTGATATTCAAGGTAGACATTTACCTCTCTCTGAAACAAATTATTCTAATGTATGGGATGGTTATGATGAGAGGCCACAATTTAATGAAAATAAATGTGTTAATTGTAATAATTGTTTAGTTGAAGAACGTTGTCCTACATTTGCTTATAGTAATGAAAAAGGAAATAAAAAGTTAGATACTGAAAAGTGTTTTGGTTGTGGGATGTGTTCTTATTCTTGTATTGGTGGTGCATTTGAAATGAATACTGGTCAGGTATCTATTCGTATTGATGAAAATAACCATGATATTCCAATTGCATGTAGACAATCTGATATAAGAAGAGCAAAATTATTAACTAATAAACTGAAAAAAATGGTTGAAAATGGAAAATTTAAGATTTAATTATTTTAATTAAAATTCTCATGATAAATATAGTGATAATTTTAAATATATGTAAATTTTAAATATATAAATTCATTAATTTTTAATAATTAAAGAGGCATTTTAAAGAGGTATTTAATGGAATATAGTTTAATAATAGCAAGGTATGGTGAATTAGGGCTTAAAAGTCCTAAAGTTAGGGGTCGATTTGAAAGAAAGCTTTCTTCTAATATTAAAGCTGCTTTTAATTGTGAAATAGATATTAATCAGGCGCGTATATTTATATTTCCTGAAAATTTTGATGAAGCATTATCTAAACTTCATAAAATATTTGGTATTGTATCTTTTTCTCCAGCAATATCTACTTATAGTAATTTTGATGATATCGAAAAAACAGTGTCTAAATATCTTGATAAATTAATTGATGAAGGATTAATATCTTCAGATACTCCTTTTGCAATTAGATGTAGAAGAGTAGGAAAACATGATTTTTCATCTCAGGAATTAGCTGCCTTTGCTGGATCTGTTGTTGTTAAAAAGCTTGGATGTCCTGTCGATTTAACAAATCCTAGGTTTGAAATTTTTATTGAAGTTCGTGATAATGAAACTTATATATTTCATGAAAAAATTAAAGGTCCTGGAGGTTTACCTCTTGGAACTCAAGGAAAATTAATTTCACTTGTATCTAGTGGTATTGATTCTCCTGTAGCAACTTATCTTATGATGAAAAGAGGCTGTGAGATAATAGCTCTTCATTTTGATAATGATCCTTATACAAAACCAAAATCTGAAGAGAAATTTGAATCTATTGTTGAACAGCTCAAGTCTTACTCAAGTGGTGTTCCTTTCAGATCTAGAGTTGTTAAATATGGAAATTATCTTAATAAATGCAAGGAAGATGCTCCAGAAAAGATGACTTGTATTCTTTGTAAGTCTGGAATGTATAAAATAGCTGGAATGTTAGCTAAAGATATGAATGCACTTGGTGTTGTTGATGGTAGTAGTGTAGGTCAAGTAGCTTCTCAAACTCTTCCAAATATTCTTGCTACTCGTGATGATGTTGAAGTTCCTATTTTAAGTCCTTTGATTGGTTTGGATAAGGTTGAAATCGAAAAAATAGCTAAAAAAATAGGGACTTATGATATTTCAAAAGAATATGATGGGGGTTGTAGTGCTGTACCACGATATCCTGAAACAAAGGCAGATATTGAAAGAGTTAGAAATGCTAAAGAAGATATTAATCAAGAAGAATTGATTAATAAGGCTTTTGGATCAATAATTTTTAAAGACTCTGTTGAATAAGTTGATAATGAGAAAATAAATTTTGAATGTGAAATAAATTCAGAAATTAAGAAGGTTTATAATAATGAAAATTACATTTGTTAATCCACCACAAACAGCTTCTAAATACAAGTTTATGGGGGTTATTGCACCACCATTAGGTCTTGCTTATATGGCTGCTGTTTTAGAAGAAAACCATTTTTCAGTTAATATAATTGATGCTTCTGCATCTGATATGACTTGGGAAGAATTTGAAGAGAACTTGAAAAATTCTAATCCTGATATTATTGCTATTACAGCATTAACACCAACTATTGAAAAAGCTTTAAAAACCGCTAAAAAATCTAAAAACCTTTTCCCAGATAGTATAATTGTAATGGGGGGATATCATCCTACTTTTAATTTTGAAGAATTATTGAATTATGAGTTTATTGATATTGTTATTCGTGGAGAAGGTGAATACATTATTTTAGACTTGGTTCAAACTATTGAGAATCATGGGGATCTTAGTAAAGTCAAGGGAATAGCTTTTGATAATATTGTGACTCCTGAAAGAGAATTGATTATGGATTTAGATTTATTACCTTTCCCTGCTAGGCATTTACTCCCTATGGATAATTATAAGCTTCTTAATATGGATACAAAGATGTCTACTATGATTACTAGTAGGGGTTGTCCTATGCAATGTTCTTTTTGTTCTTCTGCTTCTTTACATGGATCTAAACTTCGCTTAAGATCGATTAAAGGCATTGTTGATGAAATGGAAGATTTGATTGAAAATTTCAATATAGAGACTATTGCTTTTATGGATGATACTTTTACAATAAATAAAAAAAGAGTTATTGAAATCTGTGATGAAATAATAAGAAGAAATATTAAAGTATTATGGGGATGTACTGCAAGAGTTGATTCGTTAAATGCAGATATATTGAAAAAAATGAGGGAAGCAGGATGCATTACTCTTTTTATGGGTGTTGAATCGGCTGAACAGCAAATTTTAGATGATGTAAATAAAAAAACTACTATTGAAAAAGTTCAAGAGGCATTTAAGGTTTGTAGGGAAGAAAAAATCAGAACAATTGCTTCTGTTGTACTTGGAATGCCTGGAGATACTCATGAAAGTATAAAAAAGACTGTTGATTTTGTGAAGGACTTAAAACCTTCTTATGCTATTTTTTCTTTAGCAACACCTTATCCTGGAACTAAATTTTATCAACAAGTTTTTGAAAAAAATATGATAAAAGTTAAAGATTGGTCAAAATATACACTAATTTCTCCTATAATTGACACAATAGAGTGTTCTTTAGATGATTTGAAAAAATATCAAACTATAGCTTTTTGTAAATTTTATTTAAGACCAAGTTATTTGCTTCGTCAGTTAATTACTGATGGACCAATCTTGCTTAAGACAATTTGGGGTGTTTTTAGGCATGTTTTAAGTTAATTATTTGTAAGTTAATTATTAATAAGCTAGTTATTAGTAATTTTATTTTTATATTTTAATTTATAATAAAAACTATTTAATTAAAAATAAGGTAATAGAAACTATTTTAGTTTAAATTTACATAAATAGAAATTAGAATAATAAAAATTAGAATAATAAATATATATAATAGGTATGTTAAATAAATAATATATCTATAGATTTATAGATAAATTATAGTTGACAATTAAATGGTTTATTAATCATTTATTAATCATTAGATAATTATTGTTAAAATTATCTAGAATATCATATTCTTGTATTAAATTAATTAAAATCAATTTTTGAGGTAATATAATGAAAACAACTATTAGTGTAATTAAAGCAGATGTTGGAAGTATTTCTGGTCATTTAGTAGCTCACCCAGCGTTACTTGAAACTTGTGATGAAGTTTTAGGAAAAGCTCTTGAAGATGGTTTATTAGAGGATTATTATATAACTCGTTGTGGGGACGATATTGATATGATAATGACTCACAGAAATGGTGAGGAAAATGAAGAAGTTCATGAAACTGCTTTCAATGCTTTCATGAAAGCTACTGAGTTAGCTAAAGAATTAAAATTATATGGTGCTGGTCAAGATTTGTTATCTGATACTTTTTCAGGCAATATTAAAGGTATGGGTCCTGGTGTAGCTGAAATGGAATTTAAAGAAAGACCAAGTGATCCAGTTATTGTTTTCTGTTGTGATAAAACTGAGCCTGGTGCATTTAACTTACCTTTATATAGATTGTTTGCTGACCCATTTAATACAGCTGGACTTACTATTGATCCTAGTATGCATGATGGATTTAAATTTGAAGTATTCGATGTAATAGAACATAGAAAAGTAATTCTTAGTTGTCCTGAAGAATCATACGACTTACTTGCTCTTTTAGGTTCTACTGGAAGATATGTTATTAAAAGAATCTTTAAAAAGAATGGTGAAATTGCAGCTAGTATGAGTACTGAAAGATTGAACTTAATGGCTGGTTCTTATGTTGGTAAAGATGATCCTGCAGCTATTGTAAGAGCGCAATCTGGTTTCCCATCAGCTGGTGAAGTTGTTGAACCATTTGCATTCCCTCATTTAGTTAGTGGATGGATGAGAGGTTCTCATAATGGTCCTTTAATGCCAACTGCTCAATATGATGCTAACCCTATTAGATTTGACGGACCTCCAAGAGTTATTGGTTTAGGTTTTTCTGTAGCTGATGCAAAATTAGGATTACCTGTAGATTTATTTGACGATCCTGCATTTGATAGAACCAGACAACAAGCTTCTGATATAGCTGATTATATGAGAAGACATGGTCCTTTCGAACCACATAGATTACCAAGTGAAGAAATGGAATATACTTCTTTACCTGGTGTTTTAGAAAAATTAGAATCAAGATTTGAAAAGATGGAATAATTTAATCAATAATTCCATTGATTTTTCTTGTTTTATTAATATTTTATTCAAATAAATAGTATAAAACAAGATTTTTTTATAGATAATTAACATAGAGAATGATCTTTATAATTTTTATTAAATAAATTTAAAAAATCTTTTAAGAAGGTATTTTTATGGATATAGGAATTTATAAAAATTTAAAACCAAAATATTTGATATTTGTTATTATTGATGGGATGAAAAGATACTTCACTAATATCTACTTGGGAGGGGGGGGGGGTAATTAGTGGAATTTTATTTATTCTTGGCTTAAAAAATGAAACTAAAATTAATATTAAAAGATTAGGAGAAGTAAATTTTTGTAATAATTATAATCAAAGAAAACTTTGCAGCTTTATTTTTAATAAACCTTTAAAAAATATATCATCACAGGGTATTGAAAATATTAAACAATTGATTGAATGTATTGATGAAGATATAATTATAATTAATGGTATTAGTTTTAATAACTTAGGAGGGGTGTTTATATAGCTTCTTTTTGAAATATTTATCTGGGAAGAATATTATTTAGATGACTGCTTAGAAAGTGAAAAAACTGTCATTGATGTTGGTGCAAACATTGGTGATTCTTCATTATATTTCGCAAATAAAGGTTATAATGTTTTTGGATTCGAACCAATTTCAGAAGTTTATGATATAGCTACTGGAAATATTAATCTAAACCCTCAATTAAAAGATAAGATAACCTTAATAAATAAAGCTGTTTCATGTAAAAAAGGAAGAATTAAAATATATAAAGATTCTGAAAATTCTGGAGGACATTCAGGTTATGGATCTAATAAAGAGTATGAGGAGTTTGATCTTGTAGAAACAACAACATTAGGAGATATAATTAATGAGTATAACATTGATCCATATGCACTTAAAATTGATTGTGAAGGATGTGAAGTTGATATTATAATGAATTCTGATCTTTCAGATTTTAAAATAATTTATTTTGAACATCATAAGTTTCTGACTGGCATTAACCATGAAAATTTAGTAAACAAGTTAAAATCTGAAGGATTTATGATAGTTGGGGAAAATAAGTTTAATAAACAAGTTGATACTATTTGTATGATAAATAACTTCAAATAAAAATTATTATCCTCTCAATATTATTTTTCATTATTTTTATTATTTTTTATTCCTATTTTTATTATTTTTATTTCTATTAATTTTTTATTAATACTTTATTAATTATTTATATTATAGTATTACTACAATATAATAATGATTAATATATTTATCGAAGTGAAATTATTAAAAATAGTAGCTTTGGCAAAAAGTTAATGGAGGTGAAGCTTCATGAATATAAAGCTAAAATTTTTCTTAATAAGGATTTTACTCCTTAGGAAGATAATAACAAAAGTTTTATTATCTGAAATTAAGCTCATAAGAGATTACAATCAAAATAGTAAAAACTAAATTAGTCCTAATGAACTACTTTCATATCTATATAAGTATGAGTTAATATTTAAGGTTTTTTTTATGAATAGTTATGATAAGTTTCACAAATCCATTAATTTCAATGTTTAAGAATTTATTTAAAAATTAAATATATTTTATAGTTTTATAGTTAAATAAATTCATGGATAATTCTTAAAGTATCAATTAAACCATGACTGTAGCTAATACATTCAAAGGATGTTATCTCATCTTCTTTTTCAAGGTAATATTTGCAATCTTCTCTATAATCTTTTGCTCTTGAAATTGCTTCTTTTTCTTTTTTAGAAAAACTAATACCTTCAATTTCTTTAAGATTAGCTTCTAATTTATCAATATCCTTTAATATTTTTTCTTTCCATTCAAGATGGTTTATCATTTATACGCTCCTTTTCTACTTTTTCCTATTTTTCTCTAGTTTTTCCATTTTTCCTACTTTTTATATATTTCACACGTTTTTTACTTTTCATATCTTTTACCATTTTTTTACTTTTCAATGACTTTGTAGTGGTATTCTTATTAATTTATATGGTGATTGAGAAGTATTGCATCAACTAATCCATGTGCATAGGTTATACACCCAAATGATGTTATTTCATCTCCTTTTTCAAGGTAATATTTGCAATCTTCTTTATAGTTTTCTGCCCTTTCTATTATCTCTTTTTCCTCTTGGCTTAATTTTATGGATTCTATTTTTTCAAAACTTTCATCAAGTTTTTCAATATCAATTAAAATTCTCTCATTACAATCCATTATTCAACCTTCTATCCTTGCTCATATATCTATTTCTTATTATAGTCCTATTCTCTCATAACTTGTTTTTTTCCAAACATGATATATTCTTTGAGCTACAGTTATATACGAGAGTATGATAAGTATTATAATAGTCCAGTTCATAAAGATACTTCCGAATATCCATGCAATAAATGCACCTACCATTAAAATAATGAGTCTAGTAGCTCTTTCAGCTATTCCTACATTACATTCAATTCCTTTTGCTTCAGCCCTTGCTCTAACATAGCTAACTGTAATTGCTGAATGAATAGCTAAAATTCCAAGCAACCATGGGGTATAACCTCCCCAAATTATCCCGATGATTATTATAGCATCTGAGAATCTATCCATTGTAGAATCAAGAAAAGCTCCGAAATCAGATGTTTTATTATGATATCTAGCTATTGCTCCATCAAAAACATCAAAAACTCCACTTATAAGGATAAAAATTCCCCCCATTAATAAATTTCCAGTTCCAAAGAATATTGCAGATATAATGGCAATTAAAGGGGATATTAGTGTTAATATATTTGGATTTATATTTATTCTTTTAGCAAAAGGTTCAAGGATTTTTTTTAATAGTGGTCTAAATCTTTCTAACATTGCTATAGTATATGAAAACAAATATTTATATAAGTTTTTATATATGAATACTTGTATATAAGACTCATTTATAATGAATATTTTTTAAAATAAATATTTTTTTATAATAGATGCTTTTTTAATCAATATGTCTTTTAATTTTATAATTTATGTGATTTAGATGAAAATAGTTGAAATGGATCAAAATAATCCTGATTTAGATTTAATTGATGAAGCTATCGAAGTTTTAAGCTCTGGGGGAGTTGTGCTTTATCCTACTGATACTGTTTATGGATTGGGTGCTAATATTTTCAATGAAAAAGCTGTTGAAAAGGTTTATAACATTAAAAATAGGGATTATTTTAAACCATTATCTGTTTGTGTTTCTTCTATTGATGAAATATTGTTAATAGCTGATGTAGGTAATCATAAAACTCATGAAATTCTTACTAACAATTTGCCTGGTCCTTTTACTTTTATTTTTTATAAAAAAGAACCAATTCCTAATTATGCTACTAAAAATCATAAAGTAGGAATTAGAATTCCTGAAAATATTATTTCTAGAAAATTAACACAGAATTTTCCTATTACTACTACTAGTGCAAATTTATCTGGAAAAAAAACATTAAATAATCCAAAAGACATCATTAATCAGCTAAATGAGGGTATTGATTTTGTAATTGATGTAGGTTGTTTAAAACAATCTGAACCTTCAACCATTGTAGACTTAACTAGAAAAGAACCAAAGATATTAAGGAAAGGTTCAGGTATTCTTAAGTCCTTTTAATAATAAATTCATTGTAATTTTAATAATATTTTTATAATAATTTAATAATTTTAATAATAATTTTAATAATAATTCTTATTATAATTTTAATTATAGTATTATGCATTATTTGTATAATTATACATTATTGGTATAGTATTAATAATAGTAGTAACAATATTAATATAATAAATTTACATAGTTTTAATCTTATTTATAATAAATCTAACTTATATATAATATAATTTATATATACAAAAATTATACTTTAAAAAGTTGAAATTTATAATAATTATTATTTATAGAAAAATTTATATAAAATTTCTAAATATTTAGTTAAAATATTATTAAAAGATAATTCGAATATATTTTAAAGATATCTTAGAAATAGTTTCAAATAGTTTAACATTGTTTAATAGTTTAAAATAGTTTTAAAATAGTTTTAAAATAGTTTTAAAATAGTTTAAAATGTTTTAAAAAATAGTTTAAAGATAATTTAAAGGAGATAATATGAAATCATTAGCTGATATTAGTAATCCTTCAAAAATTCAGACCAATTCTTCTTTGGATCTTATATTAGGTGGAGGGATTGAAAAAAGAAATATAACTCAATTTTATGGACCTCCTGGATCTGGTAAAACCAATATATCTCTGGATTTAGCTGTGCAAGTAGCGAAAAATGGAAAAAAGGTGGCCTATATAGATACTGAAGGAGGAATATCAATTGATAGGGTTAAACAATTAGCTAAAAACGATTTCGATGTTATATCTAGCAATATAATTGTGTTTGAACCAAATTCTTTTCAAGAACAATCTAATAATTTAAAAACAATAGAATCATGGATCAATTCTAATGAAGATGATATCGATTTAATTATTATAGATTCTGCAGTTGCATTATATAGATTAAAAGAAGGTAAAAAATCTAATCTTTTAAATAGGGAATTAGGGACTCAGATGGGTTCATTGTCACGGATGGCTCGTAAATATGATATTGCAGTTGTAATAACTAATCAGATTTACTCTACATTTGAGGATGAAAGGTCAAGTACTATTATACCTGTTGGTGGAACTATACTTAGGTATTGGAGTAAAATAATTGTTGAATTATCTAAATCTGGGATAAATGGTCAACGTATAGCTACTCTGAAAAGACATAAATCAATAGCTGAGGGTACAAATATTAAATTTTCTATTACTAATAATGGTATTGAATAGACATTATATTATTTTTATTTCTATTTTTTATTCTTTTATTTACTTTTCTCTCATATCTTAAATTTTAACCATTAGTTTTATAAATCATTTTGAACATAAATATTTTTGTTATAAAATTAGTTTAAAATTAGTATAACACACATCAATTAGTTTAAAATTATTATATTATTTTAAAATAACTATTATATTATTTTAAAATTTTTATTCTTATTAAAAATTTATTAAATATTAACATTTTATTAAATAACATTTTGTGATAATATGATCCAACCAAAAAAATATGCAAAAGCTGCCAAAACACCTCCAAAAGGATTCAAATCAGCTAATGAATTTTTTGAACATGTTTTTAATGATAAAGATATTATATGGATGGGTCAAAATACTAATCATCTTCATAATAAGAATTATATAATGGATGCAATGGTTAATTGTGTTGAAAGTAAGGAATATTGTAAATATCCTCCTCCTGAAGGATTTCCTGAGTTAAAAAAATTGATTTTAAATGATCTTAATTTAGAAGATATGGATATCTTAATAACTGCTGGAGGAACTGAGTCATTATATCTCTGTATGAATGATATTTTAGAACCAGAAGATAATGTTATAACTTGTGACCCAGGTTATTTAATTATTGACAATTTTGCAAGTAGATTTTCTAATAAAGTCATATCTGTTCCTATTTATAGTAGTGATAATGATTATAAATTAACTCCTGAACTTGTAAAAGAATATATGGATGAGAACACAAAAATCATCGTTCTTATAGATCCTTTGAATCCCTTAGGCAGTTGTTATACAGAAGAAGAGATTAAAGAGTTTGCTAAAATTGCTGAAGAAAATGATTTATACTTATTACATGATATCACTTATAGGGATTTTGCTCGTGAACATTTTTTAGCTGCTCATTATGCACCAAATCATACTATAACTATTTATAGCTTTTCAAAAATTTTTGGAATGGCAGGTCTTAGAATTGGTTCAATTATAGGAACAAAAGAAACAATAAATTCTGTTAGAACTATTCTTATCAATGATTTAGGTACTAATTTGATTGCCCAAGCAGGAGCTATTGCAGCTTTAAAGTCAAAAGATAATTGGATTGATGAGATTACAAGTATTACTCGAAATAATCAAATTCTAATTAAAAAATGTATTGATGAAATAAAAGGAGTTTTTATTCCAGTTTATCCTTCAGATGGTAATATGTTAGCTATTGATCTGAAAGCTACTGGAATTAGTCCTAAAAAAATGGCAAACTATCTTTTGAATAAAAAAATATTTACAAGAGAAGGTAATTATACAAGTAAATTATTTGGAGATAATTATCTTAGAGTTAGCTTTTCAATTCCTGAAGAAAAAGTTAAAATATTTGTTAGAGAATTTAAAATTGCTGTTGAAGAATTAAGAAAATGATTCAAAAAAGGAATCATTCCTAACATTTTTTGTAACACTCTTTTTAATTTATATAATTTTTTATAATTATAAGAATTATTTTTATAATATTAAGAAATTTTTGATTTTTTATAATTATATAATTTTTTATTTTTATAATATTAAGAAACTTTTGATTTTTTAATAATTTTTTTAAATGTTTTTATACTTTTCTACTATTTCTTTGAAAATATTGTCGTTTATTATATTTCCATTTTCACTAGTTTCTTTTACTATTTTAAGGATTTCTGGGATTTTATTTTCTTTTATCTTAATTCCAAATTGATTTAATTTTGATTTAATTGCTTTTGATCCAGAATGTTTTCCTAATACTAAGTTTCTTTCCTGTCCTACTATTTTTGGTGAAAATGGTTCGTATGTGAAAGGATTTTTCATTACTCCATCTACATGAATTCCAGATTCATGTTTGAAGATATTTTTCCCAACTATTGGCTTGTTAAAAGGTATTTCTATTTTTGTATACATTTCAACTGTTTCTGATATTTCTTTTATTAGTTCTGTGTTAAATCCAAGATCTATTTCATATAAAACTTTTAAAGACATGACTAATTCTTCAAGAGGAGTATTGCCTGCTCTTTCACCAATTCCATTTATTGTTGTTTCAACAATATTTGCTCCAGCTAATAATCCAGAAATAGCGTTTTGCTGAGCCATACCAAAATCATTATGGCAATGGAGATTTATGTCAATTTTTATATCTTTTCTCAATTCTTTTACTAGATATTCCATTCCTTGTGGTGTTATGGCTCCAACTGTATCTGCAATATGAACTCTATCTACTTTTCTTTCTTGTGCTTCACTGTAAATCTTTTTTAAGAAATTTAAATCAGTTCTAGTTGCATCTTCAGCTGAAAATCCTACATATAAACCATGTTCTTTTGCATAATCTATAATATCCATACTTTTAATTATAACTTCTTCTTGGCTTAATTTTTTACATCCTAATTGAATTTTTGAGGTTCCTATAAATATTATTGTTCCATCAACTCCACATTCCAAACTTGCGTCTATATCCTCCTTTTTTGCACGAGATAAAGTAATAGTTTTTGAGTTCAGACCTTCATTAACAATATTTTTAATAGATTTTTTTTCTTTTTCTGAAACTGGTGGAAATCCTGCTTCAATTTGGGGTATTTTTAATTTATCAAGTAGAATAGCTATATCTAACTTTTCATTTTCATTTAAACTAACTCCGGGGGTCTGTTCTCCATCTCGAAGTGTTGTATCACATATTGTTATATTTTTTGGAAAGTTGCACTTCGCTTTCTTATTGTATGGACTTATATAATCTTCCAAGTTTTCACCTTTTTTAATTATTAAATTTTTAACTATTTTTGAACAGTTGAACAATGTATTTGTTCAAATATTAAACTTTATTACAATATATTTTAATTTATCTTTGCATTGTTAGCACAATATTTATATATGATGAACTACAATATAAAGTTGTCGGAATACGGAAACCGTTTTCCTACTATTAGGTAATTAAAATATTAAATTTAAAATTCTAAAAATTTAAAATTTGAATAATTAAAGTATTAAAATATTAAAAAATTTTTAAAAAGTAATAATATTAAAAATATTATTAAAAGTATTATTAAATATAGTATTAAAAATAGTATTAGAAGTATTATTAGAGATAGTATTAAAAATATTATTAAAAGTATTATTAATATAGTATTAAAAATAGTATTAGAAGTATTATTAGAGATAGTATTAAAAATATTATTAAAAGTATTATTAATATAGTATTAAAAATAGTATTAAAAATAGTATTATAAATCATACTAGAATTAAGGAAAATTAAGATGCTAAAAATTAAGATGGTAAGATAAGATGGTAAGAAAAATTGCAATCTATGGAAAAGGTGGAATTGGAAAATCAACTACAACTCAAAATACTGCAGCTGCAATGGCTCATTTTCATGATGAAAAAGTAATGATTCATGGTTGTGATCCAAAAGCAGATAGTACTCGTATGATTCTTAGAGGTAAAATGCAAAA
The DNA here is from genome assembly GCF_002072215.1 of Methanobrevibacter arboriphilus JCM 13429 = DSM 1125. Taxonomy (NCBI): domain Archaea; kingdom Methanobacteriati; phylum Methanobacteriota; class Methanobacteria; order Methanobacteriales; family Methanobacteriaceae; genus Methanobrevibacter; species Methanobrevibacter arboriphilus. The sequence goes on along the minus strand of NZ_JXMW01000001.1, from coordinate 82,528 downwards.
AACTCTTATGGATACTCTTAGAGATGAAGGTGAGGAAGCATGTATGGATCTTGATAATGTTATGAGTGTAGGTTTTGGTGATATTAAATGTGTTGAATCTGGTGGTCCAGAACCTGGTGTAGGTTGTGCTGGTAGAGGGGTTATTACAGCTATAAACATGATGGAAATGCTTAAAGTTTATGAAGATAATTTAGACTTTGTTTTCTATGATGTTCTTGGAGATGTTGTTTGTGGTGGTTTTGCAATGCCTATTCGTGATGGTAAAGCCGAAGAGATTTATGTTGTTGCTTCTGGTGAAATGATGGCATTGTATGCAGCTAACAACCTTTGTAAAGGTATGGTTAAATATGCTAATCAAAGTGGTGTCCGTTTAGGTGGAATTATATGTAATAGTCGTAATGTTGATGGTGAAAGAGAACTTATTGAAGAATTTTGTAAAAGAATTGGAACTCAGATGATTCATTTTGTACCAAGAGATAATATTGTCCAAAAGGCAGAATTCAATAAAAAAACTGTTACAGATTTTGATCCTGAGTGTAATCAAGCTTCTGAATATAAAGCTTTAGCAGATAAAATTATCCATAATGATAATTTTGTAATTCCTGAACCTTTAAAAATGGAGGAACTAGAAGAATTAGTTGTAGAATTTGGAATTTTAGATTAATAAAACTATTAATAAACTAAATAATATTAATAAGATTAATTAAATCTTAAAAAACTTAATAAATTAAAATAAATTAGATAAACAGATAAATTGATTAAATAATTAAATATTAAACTATTAAAATTAATTTAAGGGTTGGAATTGTTAAAAGGTTGATTATAAGAAATTATCTTTAAAATAAGATTATCTCTATAAGATTATCATTAAACTAGGATTATCTCTATAGTAAGATTAGCACTAAGATAGGATTATCATTAAACTAGGATTATCTCTAAAGTAGGGTTATTTTTTAGATTATTTTAAAAATAGGTTATTTTAAAGTAGAATATTTATTTTTTTAATTTAGAATTAGGAGAGTATTAAATGAAAATGATTCGAGCCATTATAAGGCCTGAAAGAATTGAACACACAGTAGATGATTTAGATGAGGCAGGATTCGTTGCTCTTACAAAGATTGATGTCATAGGTAGAGGTAAGCAAAAAGGAATTCATCAAGATAATATTAGCTATGATGAGCTACCTAAGAGACTAATAATGTTGGTTGTAGAAGATGAATCTGTAGATCAGGCTATAGATGTAATAACAGAATCTGCTTTCACTGGAAACTTCGGTGACGGTAAAATATTCGTAAGCCCTGTTGAAAAAACTTATACAGTAAGAACTAGGTCTGAAGGTATATAAATCAGATCTCATTAATTTTTACTTTATTGATTAAATTTCTCTTGATTAAGTTTCTTTAATAGTTTCTATTTCAATATTTCATCATTATTTTAAATTTAATTTTTTTTAGTGTATCAATGTGTAGAAATAATCAAATAGGTTATTAGAGATTATTAATTCAAGAATTTAATTCATTATTAAAGTTATATCATAATTTTATATCATAAAGTAAAGTTATTTCATAAACTCATATTATTTTTATAAATTATTATTAAAATTGTTGAAATCATATTATTAAATTAACATTATTATAGTATATTAATTGTAAGGTTATTCATATGAAAGAGATATTAGCTATTATTAGGCCAGGAATGATTTCTAAGACAAAACAAGTTTTAGATGCATTAGGTTATCCCTCTATAACAGCTACAAGTGTTGTTGGCAGAGGAAAACAAAAATCATTTATTGATGAGGTTAAAGTTATTAAAAATAATGAGGGACTGCATTCCTACAATGATCAGATGAGATATGTTCCAAAGAGATTGTTAATGCTCGTAATTCCAGATGAAGATGTAAATTTAGTCGTAGAAGCACTAATGAAAGTTAATCATACTGGAAACTACGGAGATGGCAAAATCTTTATTTGTCCAATTGAAAATTCTGTAAGAGTAAGAAACAAGGAGGAAGGATTAGAAGCAATACTCTAATCACCAAAATTTATCTATACAAAATATTTAGATATAGCTATATGAATATTAGCAAATAAATATTAGAAGAATGAATATTAGGAGACTATAGAATCTATTAGGAGATTATTAATGCCACATAAACTATTTGAAATAGATAAAGAGATACCTGAAAGAGAAAAACATATATATATAAAACATTGCTCTGATGAAGATAATGAGATCGATTGTAATAAAAGCACAATACCTGGTTGTATGACTGAACGTGGATGTGCTCTTGCTGGTGGTAGAGGAGTTATTACTGGAGCTATAAAAGATGTAATAGGTCTTGTACACAGTCCTGTAGGTTGTCAATACTACACTACAGGAGTAAAACGGTATCCCTCAAAACCAGAACTTCCAAATGGGAAAACATTCCCAATTGATAACTTTAATTTAAAATATAGTTTTGGAACAGATTTGAAAGAGGCGAATGTTGTTTTTGGAGGAACAAAAAAATTAAAAGAAGCTATTATTGAGTCTAATAAAGAATATCCTTTTGCTTCAGCTATTTATGTTAATAGTACATGTACTACAGGATTAATTGGAGATGATGTTGATGCTGTTTGTAAAGAGATGACTGAAGAATTAGGTAAAGATGTTGTAGCTTTCAATACACCTGGTTTTTCTGGCGTATCTCAATCAAAAGGTCATCACATAACAAATGATGCTGTTTTTGATCGTTTAGTTGGTACAAAAGAACCACCTAAGACTACAGGATATGATATTTGTTTAATTGGAGAATATAATATAGATGGTGACTTGTGGGTTCTTGAAAAGTATTTAACTGAAATGGGATTAAATATTTTGTCACGGTTTAGTGGTGATGCAAGTCATGATGAATTATGCTGGATGCATAGATCTAAATTGAATCTTGTTAGATGTCAGAGATCTGCAACTTATATAGCTGATTTAATAGAGGAAAAATATGGAGTTCCTTATAAAAAAGTTGATTTCTTTAGTACTGAGTATTGTGATGATAATTTACGTATGCTAGGTAGATATTTCAGTTTAGAGGAAGAGGCAGAAGCTGTTATTGAAAAATATCATGGGGAAGTTAAAGAAGAATTAAAATGGTATAAGGAACAGTTATCTGGTAAAAAAGTTTATATTTTTTCAGGAGGGCCAAAAAGCTGGCATTTATCTATTCCTTTAGAAAAAGAGCTAGGTTTGGATATTATTGCTGTTGCATCACAATTTGAACATTTAGATGGATATGATAAAATGAAAGCAAGAGTTAAAGATGGAACAACTATTTTAGATGATCCTAACAGTTTAGAGTTAGAAGAATTAATTTTAACTAATAAGCCTGATTTGATTCTTGCTGGTATTAAAGAGAAATATTTGGCTTATAAACATGGAATACCTGCAATACAAATACATAGTTATGAAAATGGACCTTATATCGGTTATGAAGGATTCCTTAATTTAGCTAAGGATATATATAATAATATTAATGCTCCAGTATGGAAATTAATGGATTTTGAAAGTGAGTGAGTTGGAAGTGAATAAATGGATTTGGAAGTGAATAAAAATGAGTGTTAATGTATACAAAAGGGATAGACAAGTAATAATAGATCCACTTGTAACATGTATGCCCCTAGGAGCAATGTGGGCTGTTCTTGGAATAAATCATGGAGTGCCATTAGTACAAGGATCCCAAGGTTGCAGTACTTTTGCAAGATATCATCTTGCAAGACATTTTCGTGAACCAATTGAAATAGCTGTTAGTAGCTTTCATGAATCAACAGCTGTCTTTGGAGGTAAAAAAAATCTAAATATAAGTCTTAAAACTCTTATACAAAGACAAGATCCTGAACTTATAGGAGTTATAACAACATGTAGTTCAGAGATTATTGGGGATGATGTTTATGGATTTGTAGATTCAAACAAACAAGAATTAAAAGAGTTAGGATACGATAACACTGAAATTATACCTATAAATACTCCTTCTTTTGCAGGAAGTCATTTTGCTGGTTATGATAATGCTATTGATGCATTAATTAAAAATTTAGCTACTCCTAATGAGAATATTGAATGTGATAATAATATTAATATTATACCTGGTTTATTGAATCCTGGTGATGTTAATGAAATAAAACATATGTTGGATTCGATGTTTGTTCCTTACACAATGTTAACTGACATTTCAGAAACATTTGATTCTCCTTTAAATCCAAAAAAACAAAAAACCCCATATTTTGGAAAAGGAGGAACTACAGTTAATGACATAAAGAATATATCAGCAAGTAAAGGAACTATAAGTATAGCTAAGTATGCTAAAACAGGGGCTGAAACATTAAAACAAACTCATAAAGTCCCTGCTGTAACAGATAATTTGCCTCCAATTGGTATTAAAGGAACTGATAAATTTCTTAAGACTGTGAATAAATTATCTGGATATGATATTATTGATACTTTAATGACAGAAAGGGGTTTAACATTAGATTTAATGGCTGATGTAAGTGCAAGATATTTAGCAGGAAGAAAAGTAGTAATTTTTGGTGATCCTACACTTGTAACTGGATTAACATCTCTTGTAATAGAGTTAGGAATGGAAGTTGTAATGGTAACCACAGGATCAGAGGAAAAAACATTTCCTACAGATATTGAAAGTATAAGTAAAAATCAAAGTATAGATGTATTCTCAGAAGGAGATTTGAAAGTAGTAGAAGATTATGTAAAAGATAAAGATAATGGAGTAGAATTAATATTAGGTTCAAGTGAAGCTAGATTCATAAATTATGATACAGGAATTCCATTAGTACGTTTTGGATTTCCAGTTTATGATAGAGTGGGATACCATTCACAACCAATTGTAGGATATCGTGGTGCTAAACGTGTTGTTGAAATGGTAACTAATGAGGTTTTAGCAAAATATTATGAAGAAAAACATTGGAAATTACAACAATAATAAGATAAAAATTGTAAATTAATATAAAAATTACAAATTATAAAAATTAAAATAATAATAATGGAGATTTTGTATTTATGGAAAAACAAGATTGTGTAGAACCTATAATTGACACATTTGAGGAACGCCAAAGCCATATGTGTATTAAAGGTGGAGGACTTTCTCTTCCTGAATGTGATAAACCAGGAATTCCTGGAACAGTCACACAAAGAACTTGTGTATTTGGAGGAGCAAGAATTGTACTCATGCCAATCACAGATTCAATACATCTTGTACATGGTCCAATAGGATGTGCCTCATGTACTTGGGATATTAGGGGAAGTAAGTCTTCAGATTCAAAGTTATATAAGAAAGGATGTTCAACTGATTTAAAAGAAAAAGATATTGTTTTTGGAGGTGAAAGAAAGTTATATGACTCAATAATTGAACTTCATAAATTACATAACCCTGGAGCTATTTTTGTATATGCAACTTGTGTTTCTGGTGTTATTGGAGATGATATAAATAGTGTATGCAAGGAAGCTCAAAATATTACTGGGTGCAGAGTCATTCCTGTACAATCTGAGGGTTTTCAAGATCATAATAAAACAAAAGGACATTGGATTGGATGTGATGCATTAATTGATAATGTTATAGGAACATCAGAACCTGATCAAGATTCAATTACTCCTTTTGATATTAATATAATTGGAGAATTTAATGTAGCTGGTGATTTATGGGGTATTAAACCTTTATTAGAATATTTAGGATTAAATATTGTAAGTACTGTCACTGGAGACTCTAAAATTGAGGATATAGCTAAATCTCATAGAGCAAAATTAAATATAGTGCAATGTCAAAAATCTTCAAATTATTTAGCTAAAAAAATGAAGAAAAAATATGGAATTCCATCAATTAAAGTTAATTTTTTTGGAATTGAAAGTACTATAACTTCTATAACTGAAATTGCCGAATTTTTTGATGATGAAGAAATGAAAAATAGGGCAAATAATTTAATTGAAAATGGACTAAAACATTTAGATAATAAATTAGAAGAATATAGGGAAAGATTAAATGGAAAAACTGTTGCTTTATATGTTGGAGGAAATAAAGCTTGGTCTTTAGTTAGGGCATTTGAAGAATTGGGAATGGAAGTTATAATGTCTGGAACAAAGAATGGAATAAAAGAAGATTATGAAAATATCAAAAATATTGTTAAAGAGGGAACATTAATCGTTGATGATGCTAATTCTAATGAGTTAAGAAAGTTATTAAAGAAATTAAAACCAGATTTACTTATTTCAGGAGCTAAAGAGAAATATATAGCTTTAAAATTAGGAGTTGGGTTTTGTGATTTTAATCATGATAGAATTTCTGCTTTTGCAGGATTTAAAGGCTTTTTAGAATTTGCAAAAGAAGTTGATGGTGCTGTTTCAACATCTGTTTGGAATGTTGTATCTACAAGTATATATGATGAATAATCTTATGTCAAAGAATTATATTTTATGAAGAGTTATACTTCAAGACTTATATTTTATGAAGAGTTATACTTATGAAGAGTTATACTTATGAAGAGTTATACTTTATGAAGATTTATATTTGACAAAAAATTATAAAATAGATAATAATTAGTATAATAGTATTAATTTTAATAAATAAAATATTTTTAAGATATAGGCTAGTTTTAAAGGTGAAATTAGTGAGATATGGGAGATATATTGATGAAAAAGAATCAAGATTGTTGTGGATTTGAAGAAAATAAATATATTAGTAATAAAAAATTTGCAGTGGAAAATCCTGCAAGAATGTGTCAACCTATGGGTGCTTTACAGGCAATAATGGGATTGAAAAATGCTATGCCTCTTATACATGGTTCTCAGGGTTGTGCTACATACATGAGATTTCAGTTGATTAGACACTTCAGAGAACCAATAGAAGTATCATCATCAGCACTTAATGAGAAGACAGTTATTTATGGTGGAGAAAATAATTTATTAAATGCACTTAAAAATGTTTCTGAGAAACAAAATCCTGATATTGTTTGTGTAATGAGCAGCTGTTTAACAGAAACTATAGGTGATGATATTGAAGGTATTATAAGTAAATTTGAGGATGCAAATATTGGTATGAAATTACCTAAAATGGTTTCTGTTTCAACTCCTAGCTTTTCTGGATCTCATATTGAAGGTTATGATAAGGCAGTTCTTGAACTTGTTAAAGATTTATGTAAATTAAATATTCCAAATGATAAAATTAATCTTATAATGGGAAATTTATCTCCTGGAGATGTTAATGAGGTTAAAAAATTAATAAATGACTTAAATATTTCGAGTATAATTTTAACTGATACTTCTTTAAATCTTGATGCTCCATTAGATGAGGATACATTGGAATTACATAAATATGGGACATCATTAAATGAAATTGAAGATACTCCTAATTCTAAAGGAACAATATCATTATCTAAACATGCTGATTCAGCTGGAAAATATCTTGAAAAAAATTTTGATGTTAAATGTTTTTCAGAGAATTTACCAGTAGGTATCAAAAATACTGATAGATTTGTAAAAAATGTATGTGAATTAATGAATATTGAAATTCCAAAAAAAGTAGAAAGAGACAGAGGAAGGCTTTGTGATATTTTAGTTGATTCTCATGCTTATAATTACAGAAAAAAGGTAGCTATTTTCGGCGATCCTGACATGGTTATTGGAATAGCTAATATCGTTAGTGAAATGGGGATGATTCCTGAAGTTTTATGTATTGGCATGGAAAGTGAAAGATTTATTAATGATGTTGGTAGTATTAAAGAACTTTCAAATGAAATTGATTATAATCCTATTATTTTAGAAAATAGTGATTTATTTGATTTAGAAAATGTTTTAGATAATCATGATGTTGATATTTTATTTGGAAATGCTTATGGCGCATCAATAGCTGATAAAAATAATATTCCTTTATATAGGATAGGATTTCCTATTTTTGATAGGGTTGGTGCTCAAAGAATTTCCTGTCTTGGATATACTGGTGGAATAAAATTTGTTGATGAAGTAACAAATATGATAATTGATTATTATTATGATTTTGAAGGTTATAAGTTAGATGAAGAAGAAGAGATTGTTTTCAGTGATATTGCTACTGAAGAAAAACATATTGAGGAGAAATTTTAGTTTTAAGATGTTTAATTTTATAATATGTATTTTTATATAATAATTAATTGTGATTATGAGTTATGAGTTATGAGTTATGAGTTATGAGTTATGAGTTATGAGTTATGAGTTATGAATTGTGAGTTATGAATTAGTAATTATGATTATGTATTAAGAGAATAGCATTATTGTAGTATATGGTGATATTATGATGGTAGCAGTTGCTTCTACTGATGGGAAAAATATTGATCTTCATTTTGGAGATGCTGAACAATTTTTCATCTTTGATGTTAAGAATAGTGAATTTTTAGAACTAAGAAAAAAATCAAACATTCGATTAGAGGATCATACAGACAGGTGGAAAGAATCAACAGACCTTATAAATGATTGTAAAGTAGTTTTATGCAAAAAAATAGGTAAAGAACCTCACATTGAACTTAGAAAGATGGGAATTAAAGCTATAATACTTGATTGTAATGTAGATGATGCATTAAAAGAATGTCATAATCATTTAAACCTTTCTTAAGCCTAATATTTATTTAATAGGTTAAATATCTTTATTTAATATTAATATTTATTATTACTATTTATTTTTAATATAGTATCTTTTAAAACATTTTTTATTTTTATAGAGTTTTTTTATAATACTCTTTTTATATTATTTTTTTATAGTACTTTTTTACAGTAATTTTCTATATAGTACTTTTTTATAGAGTATCTTTTTAAATGTTAATTATTTATTTAGGGATTTTGAAAAAATAGCTTTTAAGTAGTCTATTTCTTTTATAATATTAGTACTTTAATAAAGTTTTTTTAACATTAGGCTTAGGATAATAGTTCTATCATTTACATCTATTATATATTATAATAAAACTGTTGTTAATGTATTAATTTAAGATTAAATTATTAATAATATGTACAAATAGCTATATTTATATATAATTTACTACAAAATAATTACAAGTTAGAATAATATGATACAAGATAATAAAAACATGAAAAGTATGTAGTTATCAAAATAGAAAAAATAAAAGATAGTATAAAATAATTTGCTGGTTTATTAGAGATATTTCAATATATCTTTATTTTCATAATTTAAAGTATTAACTCTATTCTATGACTTTTTTATTAAGATAAAACACTATCTTTTTGTCTTTTAAAGCTCTTAGAGTTCTACTAATTTGATTTAGTTAAATCAATTCATTTACTAATTTCTGTAAGAACTTTTAAATTATTTTCTAAACAAAATATTATTTTTTCCATGTTCAGAGAGTTTGATCTATCTATCCTCAATAGCTTTAACTTTCATATAGCTTTAGCTTTCATATATTTCAATGAATTTTAATATAAAAAAATATAAATTTGACATTTTAATTGTAATATAATTGATATTATATTTGATAGATTTATCTTTATTAAAATAAATATCAAAATAAATGTTCAACATGTTAAAAATTTAGATAATAATGTAAAATTAATGTTTAATGTATATGAAATGATTTATGTCTATGAACCGTATTATTTCGTATAAAATGGTGAAAATATAGAACAAAAAAATAAAAGAAAATAAATAATATTGGGATATTTCAGATAATTATATATTAGAAAAGCTATATGGATTAGCTACTGTATTTTTATCATATAATGAGTTACTATTCAAATAAATAATATACTAATAAATTCAAAAAGAAGGAGGTTTGTTTTTGACAAAATATTGTTCAAATTGTGGGAAAGGCAATGATGATAACTCTACATTTTGTAGAAACTGTGGAGAAAGACTATCTGGGATGCATTCAATAAATTCTGATAATAAAAGTGTTAAAAAAGGGAACAATAAAGTTTTAATCGGTGTTATAGTATTATTGCTAATGGTTATTGCTATTGTTGGTACTTATGCTTTTTTTACTATCAATGAAAATAGTTCTGATACAAGTAGTAGTGGTTCTGTTGGTAATATTTCTGATAGTTCTGTTAGTTCTATTAGTGATGTTTCTGGTGGAAGTACTAAATCTTGGCATAAAGTAGACTCATTTAATGGTGTTGGTGATTATGAGATTACTTTTAATAATAATGGTGGAAATAGGATTAAGATTGTTTCATCAGCCATGCCTATAAAAAATTATGCTGATAATTATATGTACACAACTGTTAGTAAAAATGGTTATAATATGGGTTCTTCTCAATTATCATGGAATAGTAAAAGTGCAGTAGCTACAAAGTCTGATAATATTGAATTTTCAGGTTCTGGAACATATTCCATATCTATATCTGCTTATGAGTTACAATATTGGAATTTAGAAATATATGAATATTATTAAAAAATCTTAATATAAATCTATTCAATGTTAAATTATACATGGGGATTTTTATTTATTGACAAAATATTGTCCTAATTTTGAAGAAGAAAATTCTAATGACTCAATATTTTGCAGAGTATATGGAGAAAAAAATATTTATTCTTAAAGAAATTAAGGAAGAATATATAAAAATTAATGGTGAAATTGATGATGATTTCTTAAAAGATTATGATGAGAAATACAAAGATTATTCAAATGATTTCCAAAATTTCAAAAAACATTTTTTCACTAATATTTATCAACCAAATAACAAAGAAAATGACACTATAAGAAATATTGTAAACTCATTTTTAGGGTGATTATTGATGAGTTTCTTTTTCGATACAAATGTTGTTATAGGGTATTGTTTTCGGTGAGATCCTTTTCATAATGAGTCAATAGTTGCTTTTTTACTTGAAGGGAATTTATATTGCTCAGATAAGATTAAACAAGAATTAAAAAAATTCATTTTCAAATTAAACATCTTTTATCTAATTTTTTAACAGATTTATATGATTTTGTTTTGTTAAATAGTAATATCATTAAAAAAAATTTACTTATTAAATATATCCAAGATAGGTATAATGATGTTGATCACCTTGAAAAATTTGTAAATACTGCGAATATTTTTTGGGATAAAAATAATTCTAAAAATAAAATGAGTAAAAAAGTTGTTTTAAAATGCTTTAAAGAGTTTAATTCTTCAATTTGAATATATTTCAGATAATTATAAAGATAATGTAGGGGATAAATTAATTTTAAGTTCTTTAATTATATCTGACTTTTCCTGTTTATACAGAATTATTTTCACTTTTTAATAATAGTATTGGTAGTCATGATGAAGATATTAATATTATTCTTGATGCTTATTATTTAAGTATGGGTTTTAATGATAACTTGTATTTTATAACATTTGATAATGGGATTCATAATTATGCATCCGGTAAAACTAATATCCGTAAATTTTGTCATCCTAATGAGTTATAATTATTATAAATCACTTTTTGAATGAATATATTATTAGTAGATTTCTTATTTTTTATAACCCCTCATGCAACATTAATTTGTTGTTATGATGGGGCTTTTTTTATTTAATATACTAAAATCATAAAATTTTAAGGGTAGATCTTTATTGATTCATCCTCTATTTTTTTAAACTATTTTCAATACTTATTGAAGAACAGTAAAATTTATAGAACTCTAATTATATAATTATGATATAACAAACAAGTTATTTTTAAATTTATATAAAAAATAAATAATGGTGATAACATTGGTAAATACATCTTCAAGAAATGCAGAAAAAGACTGCACGAAAGTAAAATGTAAATGCCTATATCGGGATTGTGTGAATACTCCTGAATGGGTTTGTCCTAGATGTGGCAGAGTATATGAACTCTTAGGCAATGAGTATGTACTAAAAATTGATATTTAATAATAAATTTTTCTTATTTTTTCATTTGAAATGGTTAGTCTTGCAGTTGCAAGAAGTACTTTTTCAAGTGTAATTATTTTATAATATTTAATAGTTTTACTATTTTTTATAAAATATGTAATTGGAATGTTCTCTTTTTATATATCATTAAATATCATTAAAAACATACTATAGTTAGAGATTTTGCATATATTTTGATTATTGTTTTAATATGAAAGTGGGTTTTTGAAAAATGATTGTTATTTGACAAAAAATGAGTATTTAGAAATTAAATTAGGCAAAGGCATATGCTCATGGAAATGAGGAACATTATAATAATGTCTATTGAAAGGCATGTTATACAGTTGAATATACTTGAAATGTAAATTCAACAAAATTATTTTAATATATAATTGGGGGTTTTTTTCATGGATATGAAGGATTTTCTTGATATGGAAGTAATTGATAAAGAGGGGCAAAGTATTGGGAAAGTTGATACTGTTAAATTTAATGAAGATACTGGAACAATCAATGAAATTGTTATTAAATTAGATAAAGGGATATTTTCTCGTGCCAAAGAAATTATTACATTTAATGAGATAAAAAATATAAAAGATGTAGTATTATTGAATATTAGGGTAGATATGGATAAATAATTTCTATTTTTAAATAGAAATATTTTTTTTATATAGATATTATTGAAATGAATTATTGAATGAGGATGAAAACATGAGTGATGATTTAAAAGATAAATTGAAAAAAAAGGTTAATGAAACTAATGAGAAGATTAAAGATGTTGCATCAGATGCTAAGAGCGTAGCTGAAGATGTTGCATCAGATGCAAAAGATAAGGTTGATGATGCTACAGATACTGTTAAAGATAAAACAGAAGAAGCAAAAAATAAAACTGAATATGAAGGTAAAAAAGCTAAAGATAAAGCCGAGTATGAGGCTAAAGAAGCTGATAGGAAATCTTAAAAATTATAAATACATTATTTTCTTTTTTTAATTTTTTTGGCTTTGTAGAAATCCTTATTTTTTACACTTGAAATTTTTAATTTGTGAAATTAAATTGTTAAAATAATTCTTTAATTTCAAAATAAAAGATTTTTAATCATAATCTTTTTTATAATTATATTGATATTAAAAGGATTTCTACAAAGCCTATTTTTTTATTTTTATATTTCTTATTTTTATTTTATTTTTTTTTAATTATTTTTAATATTCCTTTAATTTTAATTTAAAGCTGGGGGGGGGGATAGCTATTGTTTTTTTCTTTTTGCTGTGTTTATTCGTTCATATGGGTTCTTATTGTTTTGTTTATTATTTTTTAGTTTTTAATTTTTTTATTCTTTTAATGACGTTTGGGTTGTTTTTTGTTTTTGGGTAGGAAGTTTTTTATAGTAGTTTTTTTATATTATATTATTGTAGCGTAGTGAGTGTTCTCATTGTGCTAGTATTTTTTATATATACTGATTGATTGGATCAGGAGGTGAAAAAACGAAAATGTTTACAATAAATAGACTTTTTAAGCCAATTATTTTTGTTATGTGTGTTTTATTTATCTTTTTAGCTTTATCTAGTGCTAGTGCAGCTAATCATAATTTTACTACAGTTAATACTACTGAACAGTTTCAAAGTGTTATTAATAATGATAATGATAATGATTTGGTGATTAGTTTTGATGATGGTACGTATAGTGATTGGGGTCAGCTTAATATTAGTCGTAATGCTACTATTGTTGGTAAAAGTCGTGGTGGTGCTAAATTCACAACATCTAGTGTTGATACTTTGTTTAATATTACTGCTACTAATGTAAAGATTATTAATTTAACTATTAGTGGTTATGCTACAGCTATAAAATCTAATTGTAGTGATTTGACTGTTAGTGATAATAATATTACTACTTCTGGTGTTAGTATTAATTTAAGTAGTAGTGGTAGTGCTAATCCTATAACAGGTGTTGTTATTAAGGATAATATTATTAAATCCAGTATATCTGATTATTATCGTGGTGCTGTTTCTTTTTTCGGTAAATCTGCTGGTAAGACTGTTTTTGATGTTTTATTTAGTGGTAATAATATAACTGGTGTTTATTCTGGTGTATACTTAGGTGATGGTAGTTATAATAGTCCTGTTTCGTCTGCTAATTTGGTTTTTGAAAACAACAACATCTTAGGAACATCACATGGTGTTTATCTGGCTGTATCCAGCAGCAACAACACCAATATAACCTTCGCCAACAACAACATCACAGGAACATCAGGCTATGGTGTTTATCTGGATGTATCCGTCAGCAACAACACCAATATAACCTTCGCCAACAACAACATCACAGGAACACCCGGCAATGGTGTTTATCTGGCTGTATCCAGCAACAACAACAACAATATAACCTTCGCCAACAACAATATCACAGGAACATCATATGGTGTTTATCTGTCTGCATTCAGCAGCAATAACACCAATATAACCTTCGCCAACAACAATATCACAGGAACATCATATGGTGTTTATCTGTCTGCATACAGCAGCAACAATACCAATATAACCTTCGCTAACAACAATATTACTGGTGTTAGTTGTGGTGTTCATGTTTATTTGTATAGTAGTAATGTTAAGGGTGTTAATTTCTTGAATAATACTATTAATGCTACTAGTGGTGATGGTTTTTATTTCGATAGTAGTGGTGGTGGTGTTCCTAATGTGACTGATTTTGTTGTTAGTGGTAATACTATTTTTGCTACTAATGCTGGTTTGAATTTCACTGGTTTACGTGTTGGTTCATTGGTTAATGTTACTGTTGAGTATAATCGTATATTGGCAAGTTTTGGTGTTAATATTACTGGTCGTAATGATAATAGTAGTTTTGATCGTAATTGGTGGGGTGTTAATGATATTACTGGTATGATTTTGGGTGTTGATACTCTTAATCATTTTATTTTGAATATTATTAATACTTCTAGTTTGGATGGTGTTCATTTTGGTGATAATGTTAGTTTTATGTTGTTAGTTTTGAATACTACGCTTAGTAATGATGGTGTTGAATTTTTACCTGATTTTGTTGTTAATGGAACTTTCAATTGTGATAAGTTTAATAGTAGTCGTGTTGATGGTTTTGTTTATAATGCAACAGCTACAGCTGGTGTTCAAACTTTAGCTGCTACTTTAGATAGTCAGAATGTGATTCTAAATTTTAACATTAATTCTAGTATAATTGTTATTAATGATCCAGTGAGTATTGGTGAGAATGTTACTATTTCTGGTCAGTTAACTGATTATGCTGGTATAGCTGGTGTTAATGTTACTGTTGATGGTAATCTTTATACAGATGTTTCTGTTAATGGTACTGGTGGTTGGAGTCTTAATTACAGAACTAACAAGACAGGTAATATAACAGTTATTGTTAGTTTTAGTGGTAATGAGAGTTATACTGCTTTTAGTAATAGTACTATTTTTGAAGTGTTGAGGAATAGTACTAATTCTACTATCATTGTTAATCCAGTAGTGAATATTGGCAACAATGTTACTATTTCTGGTGAGCTTGTTGGTTATGTTGGTAATGGCTCTGACATTTTAACTGTTAGTGTTGATGGTAATGTTTATGATGATGTTATTATTAATTCTACTGGTGTTTGGAGTCTTAATTACACAACTAACCGCACAGAAAACATAATTGTTAATGTTACTTATGATGGTAATGATAATTATACTGCTTTTAGTAATAGTACTACTTTTGAAGTTGTTAAGAATAGTACTAATTCTAGTATTATTGTAGCTAGTGTTCAAATTGGTACTAATGTTACTATTTCTGGTGAGCTTGTTGGTTATGTTGGTAATGGCTCTGACATTTTAACTGTTAGTGTTGATGGTAATGTTTATGATGATGTTATTATTAATTCTACTGGTGGTTGGAGTCTTAATTACACAACTAACCGCACAGGAAACATAACTGTTAGTGTTACTTATGCTGGTAATGATAATTATACTGGTTTTACTAATGCAACTAGTTTTACTGTGAATTTGAATGATACTAATTCTAGTATTGTTGTTAATCCTGAAACTGTAAATATTGGCAACAATGTTACTATTTCTGGTCAGCTTGTTGGTTATGTTGTTAATGGCTCTGACATTTTAAGTGTTAGTGTTGATGGTAATGTTTATGATAATGTTATTATTAATTCTACTGGTGGTTGGAGTCTTAATTACACAACTAACCGCACAGGAACTATAACTGTTAATGTTACTTATGCTGGTAATGATAATTATACTGCTTTTAGTAATAGTACTAGTTTTGAAGTTTTAAGGAATAGTACTAATTCTACTATTATTGCTAATCCAAATCCTGTGAGTATTGGTAATAATATTACTATTTCTGGTCAGTTGGATAATTTTACTGGTATAACTGGTGTTAATGTTACTATTGATAGCAATATTTACACAGATATTTCTGTTAATAGTACTGGTGGTTGGAATCTTAATTACACAACTAACAAAACAGGTAATATAACAGTAATTGTTAGTTTTAATGGTAATGAGAATTATACTAGTTTTACTAATACAAGTAGTTTTACTGTGATTTTGAATGATACTAATTCTAGTATTGTTGTTAATCCAGATTCAGTGAGTATTGGTGATAATGTTACTATTTCTGGTGAGCTTGTTGGTTATGTTGGTAATGGCTCTGATTCTTTGACTGTTAGTGTTGATGGTAATGTTTATAATAATGTTACTATTAATTCTACTGGTGGTTGGAGTCTTAATTACACAACTAACCGCACAGGAAACATAACTATTACTGTTACTTATGCTGGTAATGAGAATTACACTAGTTTTACTAATGTGACTAGCTTTTTAGTGGCTAAGAATGGTGTTAATTCTTCTATTAATATTCCTAGTAATGTTAAGGTTGGAGATTCTATAATAATTGATGGTGTTTTAGCTGATGAAAATGGTAATCCAATAGCTAATACTACTATTACTGTTATTATTGATGGTGAAAACTTTAATGTAACAACTGCTGAAAATGGTAGTTGGAATCTTAATTACACTCCAACTCATGCTGGTGAATTTACTATTAATGTTACTTGGGAAGGTAATGAGAATTACACTAGTTTTAACAATAATACTAACTTTACTGTTACTAAGTTAGCTACATATTCTAGTATTGATATTTCAGGTGATTTTAGAGTAGGGAAAACTACTGTTATAATTGGTGTTCTTCTCGATGAGGAAGGTAATACAATAGCTGATAGTGAATTAGAAATTACTATTGATGGTAAAAAACATTTAGTGAAAACTAATTCTAATGGTTACTGGTATTTAACTTATAAACCCAAAAGCACTGGAAAAATTACAGTTGTACTTAATTTCAATGGTGATGCTAAATATTTAGGTTTTACTAACAGCACTAGTTTTGATGTTAAAAAAGGTGAAAGCTTTGTTAATGTTACTGTTAATGAAAATAAGAATGGTTCTGTTGATTTGATTGTTAAAGTAGTTGATGAAGATGGTGATACCATACCAGATTATAAAGTTGATGTTGAATTAGATGGTAAATACATAGGATCTGTGATAACAGATTCTGATGGAGTTGGAATATTCCATATACCAAATTCTAAACTTACACCTGGTAAACATAAGATTACAGCTTTATCAGATAATGAAAATTACTTTAGTAATCTAGCATTTGCTGAATTTGAAACCAAAAACAACACCAACAACACTAATAATACTAATGGTAATGACAATAAAACAACTGATAATCCAGTAGCAATAGCTACTATGAAAAAAACAGGAATACCAATAATAGCTATTATACTAGTATTGATAAGTATATTTGGAATCAGCTTAAGAAGAAAACAATAATTAAAAATTTTTTTTTTTTAGGAGGATTTATTTATTTTTTTCCTCCATATTTATATTTTATTATTTATATTTTAATTTTTATTATTATTTTTTATATTATTTTTGGCTTTGTAGAAATCCTTTTTTTTTTAGCTTATTTGTGCTGATCTTTTTTAAACAGATTTTAGCATTAATTATAAGTATAAATAATGAAATTTATAAGTTTATTTTCATTTAAATCAGTGATGCATTGATTTTTAAATTTTTTAATATAATTTTTCAGGCTTTTCAAAGTTAAAATCCGAAAAGATTTAATTGTCTTGAAATTAAATCATTAAACTGAGAGTATGTACTTTTGCGTTTCATAATAATATATATTCTCATTATTAATATTTATATCTTTATAATCCTTAAATTTCAAAATAACTAAATATAAACTAAAATATAAAAATTTAAAGAAAAAAAGGATAGTTTATTTGAAAATTAAAGAATAAATTTTTCAAAAAAAAAATGAAACTTCAAATATAAAAAATTAGGATTTCTACAAAGCCATTTTTTTATTAATTAAATTATTAAATTATTTTATTTTTTAATTTTTTTATTACTATTATATTTATAATGTTTTTTGGTTTAATATGATAATTTGGACTATTTTTAATAAGTTGAAAGTGTTTCTTTTAATAGTTTATAAGAAATTAAAGATACCTATTAAGGCATTTTCTTATAAATTGAAGATAAGGCGTATTATTAAAAGAGTCTTCTTATTTCACGATACCAATAATTCAATCTGGAACTCCAGCAATAATAATTATATTTTATAGATAGATATAATCTTTTAGGGAATTATTATTCTTTTTAATAATTACTTAAAAAGAATATAATACTTTAAACATGGAAAAACTTTAGCTTTATACTTTATTTATCTTTTAAATAGTAATATTCTCCAATTTCTTTTTGTTCTCTATCAAGATAACTGTCTAACTTGTTTACTCTTGGCCTTTTTGTTTCTTTATCTCTTCTAAATGTGATTTTTAGGTCTTTTAGGAATTTGTTCATTGATGTTCTTAGATCCATTGGTTTACTTGCTTTTCCTTTGAGTCCTGGCTCACCTTGGAAAACCATTGCTCGATCACTTATATAATCTATAAATACAATGTCGTGGTCTATGATGAGTGAAGCTGTATTTTTACTTTCTATAATTTTTCTAATAGCTTTTCCAGCTATTAATCTTTGTTCTACATCAAGAAAAGCCGTTGGCTCATCAAAAAGATATATATCTGCGTCTTTTGATAAAGTAGTGGCTACAGCAAGCCTTTGCAGTTCTCCACCACTTAATTCATTTACTTGTTTATCTAAAATATCTTCAAGTGAGAATGGCTTCATAATTTCTGTTTTAAAAATATTTGATCCATAGCTTGGAGCATTCATATATAAGAAATCTTCTACTCTGCCTTCAAAGTCAGAAACAATGTATTGTGGTTTATAAGCTATTTTTATGTCTTCTTCAACTTCTCCCTCATCGGGTTTTACTTCATTAGCTAATATTTTTGCAAAAGTTGTTTTTCCAATACCATTTGAACCAAATGCAGTTACTATTTCGTCATGAAATATCTCTCCTGATTCTGCAGTTAATGAAAATCCATCATATGATTTTTTTAAGTTAGTATATGACACTATGGATTCTCCTTCATCTTCAGGTGTTGGAGGCCTAATACTAAATTCGATTGGCTGTTTTCGGATTCTGACATTTTCTTCTTTTAAGAAACCATTAATATATGCATTTATCCCAATTCTAACTCCTTTCATCTGAGAAACTACTCCATAAGCTCCAGTTTGACCGTATAGAATATTAATATAATCTGATATAGCATCTAATGTAGCTAAATCATGTTCAATTACCATGACTGATTTTCCATCTTCTGCAAGAGACCTTATGACTTTAACAGCATTTAAACGTTGACGAACATCTAACCATGAAGTGGGTTCATCAAAATAGTAAAAATCTCCTTCTCTTACATATGATGCAGCTATTGCAACTCTTTGAAGTTCCCCTCCACTTAAATTAGTTATCTCTCGATTAAGAACATTTTCAAGATCTAATGTTTCTATAACTTCTTCAAATTTGTTCCTTTCATCTGCATTTGATAAAAGTTCTGAAACATTTCCTTTTACAAATTTAGGAAGTTGATCAACCATTTGTGGTTTGTGTATAACTTTTATTTTCCCTTCTGATAAGTTTTTAAAGTAACTTTGAAGTTGTGAACCTTTATAATAATCTATTATTTCATCCCAATTATCAGCAGGGTTTTCCCAATTTCCAAGGTTTGGAATCATTTCTCCTGAGAGAATTCTCATTATTGTTGATTTTCCAATTCCATTTGGTCCAAGGATACCGATAACTGATCCTTCACTAAGAGTAGGAAGTCCAAATAATTCAAACATATTTTGCCCAAACCTATGAATAGAATTATCAAGAGCCTCAGGAAGATTAATAACACTTATAGCATTAAATGGGCAACGATTTGTACATATACCACACCCAGAACATAATTCTTCTGATATTAATGGTTTTTTTGTTTTTTCATCAATTATTATTGTGTCTTCTTCCATACGGACTCCTGGACAATATTCAATACATGTGTAATTACATTTTTTGGGTTGACATCGATCATGGTCTAATATGGAAATTCTACTCAATTTATCACCTGTAAATAAAAAATATATTAAAAATTATTAAAAATTATTAGAAATTATTAGAAATTATATTATAATCTGTATAATTAAATATATTTAGATAATTTATTAAATATATCATTAAATTTATTAATTATATTATTAAAATAATTTTATTGTTAAATAAATTATCATAAATTCTATCATTATAAGATATATTATCATAACTTATATTATTATAAATTTATACTATTAGTTTAATAAATATATTTTAATAAATATATTATTCGTAATGTATTATAATTTTAATTTAGCAATTAAAATATATCCTTAAATTTAGAGTAATTCTAGATTTATTAAAAACAGATTTATTAAAAACTTTTATTAAAAATATATATTAAAATATACATTAAAAATAATATAGGTGTAATTTAATGAAACAGGTTATTGTAGTAAGAAATGATTTGAAGATGTCTAAGGGTAAAACTGCTGCTCAAGCTTGTCATGCTTGTTTAGGTGCATATAAAAAATCAGACCCTAATAAAATTAGGCTTTGGGAACAAGAAGGTCAAAAAAAGGTTATAGTAAAAGTAAATAGCTTAGAAGAGTTGTTTGAGATAAAAGAGATAGCTAAAAAAAATAATGTTCCTAATTTTATGGTAAAAGATGCTGGTAGAACTGAGTTACCTACATCTACTATAACTTGTTTGGGTGTTGGTCCTGATACTGATGAAATAATTGATAAAGTGACTCAGAATTTGAAATTGTTAAGCTAAGTATATAATTTAATTTACTATATATTTAATTTAAATTGTATTAAACTTAGTATAATATTCATCATACTTTATTATATTCCTAGTATTTTATTATAAGTATTTTATTATATTTAATTTAGTCTTTATATTCAGTTTAGTCTTTAAATTCAGTCTTAATCTTTATATTTAGTATTTATATTTAGTATCTAGCTTTATTTTCTTAAATTAATTTTATTAAATTATTAGTTTACATATTAGAGGTGTAATAATCATTGAATGGGTGATTAAAATTGGAGGAAGCCTTTTTCCAGAGAAAGCTATAAAATTATTAGAATCATTAAAAGGAAGAAATTGTATAATAATAACTGGTGGAGGAGAATTTGCAAACCTTATTCGTAAGTATGATTTTGAAACTGAATTTTCCAATGATATAACTCATGAAACAGCTGTTAATGCTATGGATATAATAGCTAAACTCCTAAATGATAAATTAAATTTTACAAAACTTGTTTATTCTCTTGAAGAGGCTGAAAAAGTTGTTGATTCTGGAAATATTCCCATATTATTATGTTCAGATTTTTTAAAGGGTAATAGTTTTATTCCTCATTCTTGGAATATAACTTCAGATTCAATTTCTGCTTATGTTTCAAATATCTTAAAATCGAAACTTTTAATAGCTACAAATGTAGATGGTATATATAGCCGAGAACCAAATAGTGTTGGGTCAAAATTTTTTGATGAAATTGATGCTAAAAAACTACTAACTTTTAATGAAACATCAGTTGACTTAATGCTTGGTGAGTTATTACTTGAATTCGGTACTAATTGTTTTGTTGTTAATGGAAACTTCCCTGAGAGAGTTTTATCTCTTATTGGAGTTGAAAATGGTGACAGAATAAGTGATAATAATTATAAAGATAATTATAATTTTAAATATACATTAATTAGAGGTGAATAAAATGAAAAAAGTAGAATGTAAATCTTGTAAACAAGAAATTCCATTGATTGATACTTATGTTGAGTTTCCATGTCCTGAATGTGGTGAATTAATAGCAAGATGTGATAAATGTCGTACTTTTGGTCACACTTATGTTTGTGATTGTGGTTTTGAAGGACCATAAAAATATTTACTTCAATATTTCTTATTCTAATATTTTCAGGTATTTTTTCTTTTTATCTTAATACCTTAGAACATATACTACTTAATAATTATATTAATTGGGTATATTAATTTGATAATATATAATAAATATGATCATAGATTTATAAATTGATTTTTGTATGTAAAACTGTTTTTGATTATTATCATTTATTTAAAACGGTTAAAATTATCTTTTTAAGATAATAATCGATTTATTAGTAATATTTACTTAATATAAACCAAAATAATTAAATATTAATAGAGATATATCTTATCTTGCATTTATTTAAGTATTATATTCAAATAATCTATAAATGTGTCCTAAAAAGTTAGCTATATTTTTATTATATAAATCAATAGATTATGCACCACATAATTTTACATGGTTTTTAAATAAATTAGTTCATTATTGTTTAATTTTTAAATTTGAATAAATTAAAAGACTAATGACTCAAGATATAGGTATATATACTAAAATGATAAAATTATATTATATATACTAAAATATAATCATATTAAAGTGATAAAATTATATTATATATACTAAAATATAATCATATTAAAGTGATAAAATTATATTATATATACTAAAATATAATCATATTAAAGTGATAAAATTATATTATGTATTTATAATATAAATTTCGAAATTTCTAAAATGATTTTATTCGGAGGATTTAAAATGGGAGAAGTTGTAGCAACTGTAAAATTAATGCCTGAAAGCCCTGATGTTGACCTAGAACAAATGAAAATTGATGCTCAAAATGTTGTTAGTGAAGATGCTGAATTACATAAAATAGATGAAGAACCTATTGCTTTTGGTTTAGTAGCTTTAAATGTGATGTTTATCATTGATGATGGCGAAGGTGGAACCGAAATAGTAGAGGAAAAATTAGCAAAACTTCCAAATGTCAACAGTGTAGAGGTTCTTGATGTTAGAAGATTGATGTAGTTTTCATTTTAATTTTAACTTACTAAATTATTATTAATTAATTTAACTTTATTTAATATTATCAATTTATTTTTAATTTAATAATATTAAATTAATTTTAGTTTATTATTAATTTAAATTTAAAATAATATTAATTATTTTATTTTTCATTTTTATTTTTTCAATTGATAATTGTATAATTATTAATATAATTATTACTAATTCATCTATAAATATTAAAGTGCAGGTGTGATAGGATGTTTGATCTTATTTTTGCTTGCTTTTTAGGTGTTATATGTGGTGCAATCACTGGATTAATTCCAGGAATTCATGTTAATACAGCAGGAGCTATAATTTTTACATCTTCTGCTTTTTTATTGGGAATTTTTTCACCAGAATTTTTATGTGTATTTTTGGTAGCTATGTCAATTGCACATGCATTGATAGAATTTATACCTTCTATATTTTTGGGAGTACCTGATGAAGCAACTGCAGTATCAGTATTACCTGGTCATCGAATGGTTTTAGAAGGAAGATCTAAAGAAGCTATTAGAATAGTTGCTATTGGTGGATTTGGAGCAATAATTGTCATTATATTAATACTCCCAATACTTATAATTTTTTTACCTAATATACAAGGAGCTGTAAAACCTTATACATTTGTAATACTTCTTTTAGTTTCAGTATATATGCTTTGGAGATTAAGTAATGGTAAAAAAGCCTTTTTTTGGTCATCTATATTATTTATTTTTTCAGGTTTTTTAGGTTGGACTATCTTTCAAACACCTATATCATCAGGACTTTCTATGATGTGTATATTTTCAGGTCTCTTTGGAATAAGCACTATTTTATTTAGTTTAAATGATAAATCTTTTATGCCTCATCAAAACAAATTTTATGACCTTGAATTGAATAGTAATATGTTAAGGGGAATTTTTGCAGGTGGTGTATCTGGAGCTATTCTTGGGTTTTTACCAGGTTTTGGTCCTGCACAGGGAAGTATAATAGCTCAGACAGTAGCTGGTGGGGATGGTGAAGACAATACTGAGAATTTTTTAACATCAATTAGTGGTTTAAACACTTCTGATACTTTATTTTCTCTTATATGTATTTATCTAATTGGAAACCCTCGAAGTGGAATAGCTGTTTATATGAGTTACTTAATAAGTACATTTAGTATTTGGCATTTGTTAATATTCATATTCACTGCACTTGTAGCAGTATCTATATCATTAATGTTATGTTTAAAATTAGGGGATAGTTTTTCTAAGATAATGCAAAACATAAATTATAAAAAGTTGTCTTTTATAGTTATAATTTTAATGGTATTGATTTTATATATATTTACAATAATTTATAGTGCTAATATTATCTATATTACTCTTGCCCTTATTACTTCAACTGCTATGGGCTTGCTTCCACATTATTTAGGTGTTTCTAAATCTCATTTAATGGGAGTTTTAATAATTCCTGCAATGATAATCTATTTTGAAATGTTCATATAGTTTATTTAGCTTTATATATTGTTTTAGTTTATATTATATAACTTTGGTTTATTATTATATCGTTTTGGTTTATTAATATCTTGTTTTGGTTTTATCATTATTATTATTTTAGATATATTGTTCTTTTTTAGATATTCTTTTTTCTTTTTCATTTTTTTTCATTTTTTTCTTTTTTATAAAAATTTTCTATTTTTATAAAGCCAAAAATGAAGCTTTTATTATTTATTGATTATATAATTTCAAAAAGTTATTTTAACTATGTTTTATATATTATATATATCATTATTTGAT
The DNA here is from genome assembly GCF_002072215.1 of Methanobrevibacter arboriphilus JCM 13429 = DSM 1125. Classification (NCBI taxonomy): domain Archaea; kingdom Methanobacteriati; phylum Methanobacteriota; class Methanobacteria; order Methanobacteriales; family Methanobacteriaceae; genus Methanobrevibacter; species Methanobrevibacter arboriphilus. The sequence continues at coordinate 57,544 of NZ_JXMW01000001.1, read as the reverse complement.
TAATTAGTTACCAAATTTTTAACTTTTAAAATTTTTATAATTTTTATTATTATTTTTGGTTTCTAAAATATTAAAGATAAAGGTGATAATATGACGGATAATTCTATTAAAACTACAGTAGATGAATTAAAAAAGCTTTTAAATGTTAGAAATTTTGTTGGAGATCCAATAGAAACTGAAGATAAGATATTGATTCCTTTTATGAAATGGGGATTTGGTTTTGGTGCTGGACAAGTAAATAGTTCTGATTCTGATAATGGATTTGGTTCAGGTGCTGGTGCTGGAATAGAACCTATTTCCATAGTGGTTGTTGATAAAAAATTAGAGGGTATGGATGGTGTTAGAGTATTAAATCTAACAAAGGCCACTGAAACTAGTAAAGCAATATCTGAATTGGGCATAGTTGCAACTGATTTAATAAAAGAAATTATTTCTAATTATAATGAGCAAACAGATAAATCCAATTCTGAATTTGTAAATAATCCTAATGAAGATTATACTGAAGTAAAAGATTCTGAATAGACTTTAGCCATATATTATAAATTAACTTACTTGAATTTTCTGAATAATCCATATGTATTTTAATATCTATCTAATAATTTAATATTTATTTAATATTTTAATGTCTATCTTGCTAAAGGGGATAATTTGGATCTATTAACTTTAATTTTAGAAATAATTTTATTTTTAATTATTTTTATCATAATATTACTATTGATTTTCTTATATGTTGGGTTAGATATAAATATATTTCTAAATAAAAAGGAAAATGATTTTAAAGGACATATTGAGGTTAAATGGTCTTTTATTAGAATTTTTTCTAAAAATTTTCCAGATATTGAAGAAAATAATAAAAATTCTAAAAATAATAAGGATTCTAAAAATAAAAATAATAAGGTTAACAATAAAATTAATACTAAAGATACTGATGATAAATCTTCAAATGATGAAAAGAAAGAAAATAATGATAAAAAAGGCAAAAAAGGTAAAAAAGATAAAAAAGGTAAAAAATCTAAAAATAAATGGAATGAATTTAAAACATTATTTCCTCTTATCAAAATCAATTTTTGGGATATAATAGATTTGATTAAATCTATTTTATCTTCTATAGAATTAAAAAGCTTTAAAACTCATCTGATATTGGGATTTTCAAGTCCTGTGGATACTGCAACTATTTTAGGTTATATATGGGCTTTTTCAGCTGCTCCTAATATGCATAAATCTTTTAGTCTCTCTGCAGAACCAGTTTTTAATAGAGAGATTATGAATTTTAAAAGTGAAATTTCATTTAAAATAAATCTTTTAAAGCCAGCATTAAAAATCTTTAAACTTTTAACTAAAAAAAGCATGATTAAACTTATATTAAAGTCAAGGAAGCTGTTTAAAAATGATTAAAGATTATTTAGCAGAGATTTTAAAGTTTAAACTTCATGAAGAAAGTTTTTTCACAAAAGCTTTTAGTTTAGGTAAATTTAAGATTTATCCGTTCTATGATTTATCTATTATGATTTCAAATTCAGATGAATCGGGAGTTTTTTCTATAAGTCCATTAGCTATTGTTGTTCTAGAATTTAAAAGTAATGATGAAATTGAATATTATTTATATTATTTTGATGAGTCTAAAAAAAAGTGAAGAATGTAATAAGATTATAATAGAAAAATTCTGTAGAGATGTTTTGAATTTAAACAATTAGGACATCTATAGCTATTTTTTCAGCTATTTTTTTGATTGGGCTTGTGTTTGTTTCAGGAAAACAATCTAATATGCATATATCGAATTCTTTATCTTCATTTTCTTTATTAAATTCGTAATTTTTTAGTTTTGAGTATAATTTTTCTATAGATAGGTTATATATTCTGAAATTTTCACCGAATGACATTTCAAAGTTTTCATAGTTATATCCTTCTATTTTTCTAGTTTTTTCTTTTGTTATTTTTGTCTTTGGTAGTAGTCTTTCATCACTTTTAAGTTCAGACATATTTTTATTAAATCTTTCTTTGATCATCTTAAATCCATTAGCTTCAAGATTTACTAATGTCATTATTGTTGCAGGTTTCCATATATCATTAAAAACTACTTCTTTAACACCTAATTTTAATAAAAATATACCTAGAGTTCCATTACCACAGGTCCCATCTAAAACTTTTAATTTGGAAATTTCTTCTCTGGAATAATTCTTTGATTTTAGATAATTACATAAATTAATTATTTTGTTTTCTGAAGAGTTTGGAAACTCTATGTAACTTAGATGCTGAACTTTATTTATAGCTATTTTTCCAAGTGGACTTTGAATTATATCACATCTTATGTCGTTTCCTTTTAAAATTTTGTATGATGTTTCTTCACAATTTGAATCAATTTTTCCAACTGTTTTTCTTGAATTTCCTTTCAACACTCCTTTAATTTCACTAACTTCGTCTAATATTATCTCTGCAATATGTTTTGTTAAATCTGTATGTAAAATTATCAGGGAATTTTTTTTTAGATATATGTTAGGGTGGTTTGTTAGTGGAGTTATGAGTGGTACTGGTCCATTTCGAAGATTGTAGTTTCTTAATTCAATCTTTTCATCTTTCATTATTTTTAAAACATGAGTCATTATTATATCTAGATGTCTTTTTCCACAGCTACATCTACCAAATTCATCATCAATATCACATAAATTTACTTGCTCGTCTATGTTTTTAAATTTTTTAATCTTAATTGGAAGATTAATTTCGCATTCTGGACATTTTTGTGTTTTTTTTAAAGAATTATGGATATTTTCAGTATTAATTATTTCTTTTGATAGATTATAACTTATTCTATCAATATTAAGTCGACTATAATTTTTTGAAAATATTTTTTTTTCCATACTATCATTTTTGTTTTAGTTATCTTTATATCTTACTTTTAATAATAATATTATTATAGTAATAATAAATAATATTATTTTATTATTAATTATAATGATTATTATTTTAATTTATATTGTATATTTATTAGTATATATTTATTATTTATTGTTACTAATATAATCAAAGGTGAAATTATGCCTATTAATAAAGAAAATGAGAATTTAAATAATAATTTTAGAAATAATGGTAATAGTACAATACCAAAATATGAGTTATTAAAAACAGATTTTTCAGAAACAGAAAAATTTTTATTAGAAGATTTAAGGGATAATCTTGTTGATGAAGCTGTGTCTTCAGGTAAAAATTTCAGAATTAATGAAAAAGAATTATTAGATCATATTAAAGATTTTTTAACAAGTAGTATTATTAAAAATAAAGAGAATGTTGACGATTACTTAAGTTATGATATTCCATCTAATAAGATGAACCACAATGATAATGACTTAAATTCTAAACATAATACTTTTAAAAATGGTTCAGGTAAAACTTTTTCCAATGAAGGCGTTGATAAATTAGCTAATAAATTTTTTAAAGAAATTATTGGATATGGTGAACTTGATTCATTGATAAGTGATGATGAACTTGAAGAGATAATGATAATAGGTATTAATAAGCCTGTTTTTGTTTATCATAGGGATTATGGTATGATGGAGTCAAATCTAATATATAAAACAGATGAAGAAATTCTTTCAGTAATCGATTCAATAGCTCGTCAAGTTAATCGAAGAATAGATCAAGAATCTCCAATAATGGATGCAAGGCTTGAGAATGGTTCAAGAGTTAATGCAACAATTCCTCCAATTTCTGCTGATGGCCCATCTCTTACTATTAGAAAGTTTAAAAAAGATCCTTTAACTATTATAGATATTATTAATAAAAATACATTGAACTCTGAATTAGCTGCATTTTTATGGTTATGCGTAGATGGATTAGGAGTAAAACCTGCTAATACTATTATTTCTGGTGGAACAAGCTCAGGAAAAACAACGACTTTAAATTCTCTAGCTGCATTTATAAATCCTAGGGAAAGAATAATTACTATTGAAGACACACTTGAACTTCAAATACCTCATCAGCATGTTTTAAGAATGGAAACAAGAAATTCTAACATTGAAAATAAAGGTGAACTAACAATGGACGATTTAGTTAAAAATTCATTAAGGCAAAGGCCTGACAGAATAATCGTAGGTGAAGTTAGAGGAAAAGAAGCAATAACTTTATTTACAGCACTTAATACTGGGCATTCTGGATTTGGAACACTTCATTCTAATAGTTCACGTGAAACCATAACTCGACTTACGAATGCTCCTATGAATGTTCCAAAAGTAATGATTTCAGCTATTGATTTTATAATAATGCAAAATAGAATATATCGCTCTGATGGTGTTTCTGTTCGAAGAGTAACTGAGGTTGTTGAAGTTGTTGGTATTGAAGAAGGTACTATTCAATTGAATAAAATTTTCAATTGGAATTCAAAAAATGATAAAATAGAAAATGTTTCTATCTCCTGTAATACATTGCAGACAATTGCAGATATTAAAGGAATCAAAGTTAAAGATCTTTTTGATGAAATAGATAAAAGAAAACGAGTTTTAAATTTTTTATCTAATAATAATATTAGAAATATTCATGAATTAAATAAATTTATAGGTAATTACTATTTAAACCCTTTCAATGTCCTTGATTATATATCAAATGATTAAATTGTGAAGCTTAAATTATGGATTTACCAAAATTATAATATCAAGATTAGGAGTGGATATTATTTTAAAAAGCTTTTTCATTTCTTTAACAGGCAAATGTATAGTATTATTTAATTTAACTTTTAAAATTTTTGTAATTTTTAGAAATATTCTTTTTTTATTTTTTACACTTACAAAAGGAATTTGTGATGAAATTAATAAAAAAGTTCTTAATCATAATTCACAGAATAAAAACTTTAATAATAGCTATTCAAATAATGAGGATGTTGATGGCTTAAATAATAATTTAACTGATATAAATAGACATAATAACATAAATAACTATGCTAAAATAAATAAATATAATAATGATTTATATAAAAAAGATTTAGTTAAAGAAGGCTTAGATAAAAGATATTTAGATAAAGAAGACTTAAATAAAAAATATTTAGCTAAAGAAAGTTTATATAAAAAAAATATTAATAATACTTTCTTTGAAAATATTAGAAGTTCTATAATAAAAAGAAACTCAAGAACTGAAAATATAAAAATTAATTTTATAGATGGAAATTTAAATAAAGTCTTTGATAATAAAAAAATAGGTTCTATCTCTATACCGTTTATTAATATAAAACTATTTTTATTGATTCTAATCTCACTTTTATTAGTCTGTATAATATTTAGTTATGTATTTTTAGGTTTTGAAGTAGCTTTAGCTATCTTGATTTTATTAAGCTTAGTAATGTTTTGGATTATTAGTTTTCCAAAGAGGAATAAAGATAAAAGTAAGACTGAAATATCTAATGAATTACCATATGCAGTTCGACAAATGGTTACTGAGTTAAGATCAGGTAAAGGTTTACATGATGTCATAAATTCAATAGCTAACTCAAATTATGGGTTGTTATCTCATGAATTTTCAATAGTTATTGAAGAAATCAAGTATGGTGAAACTACTGAAAGAGCATTGACTAACTTATTTAATAGAACTTCTTCTGATGGTTTAAATAGAATAATTCAGCAGATTATTGGAACTATGAATACTGGAGGGAATCTTTCTTCAAATCTTAATATAATTGCTGAAGATATTTCTTATGATATTCGAATAAAATTAAAAGATTATTCTCAAAAACTGAATGCTTTCATAATGATATATACATTCATAGCTATATTAGGCCCTGTAATCCTCTTGATAATGTTAATGGCAGCTTCTACTGTAATGGGAGATGTAATTCCAAGCAATATTATTCTGATTATTTATATTTTCTTTTTCCCTATGTTAATCATATTTATGGGTTTATTGATGAAAAAAATGGAACCTGTACTATGAACATTAAGATTAAAATGAGTATTAAACTTAAATATTTTTATTTTTAAATATTCTTTTGAGTTTTTAATATTTTTCGATCTTTAATTGTTATTTTAAATTTTAAATGTTTTTAATTTTAATTGTTATTTTGACTTTTAAATGTTGCTTTGATCTTAAATATTGTTTTGGCTTTTCATTTTTGCTTTTAGTATTTCATCACAAGCATCTTTTGTTGTTAGCTTCATATCCACATTTAAACCTTTTTTTTTCAATCTATGTAATATTTCAGATGATTTTGGAGGTCTTAAATGAGCTTCTATTAAAAATTTGTGATTTGCAAAGACTTCTTCAGTAGTTCCTTGATTTATAATTTTTCCATGATGTAATACAAATATTTTATCTGCAAATTCTGTTATCATTTCTACATCATGTGAAGATATAACAATACTCATTCCATTTTTATTTAAATCATTTAAAATCTTTAAAACTTGTTCTACACCTTGAGGATCAAGACCTGCTGTAGGTTCGTCAAGTATCATAATTTCAGGACGCATTGCTATTACTCCTGCTATGGATACTCTTTTTTGCTGCCCACCACTTAAATGATGAGGAGGTTTATTCTCAAAACCTGTCATTCCAACCATTTCTAAAGATTCTTTAACTCTTTTATCTACTTCTTCTAAAGATAATCCTAAGTTCATTGGCCCAAAAGCCACATCTTCTATAACACTAGGTGCAAAAAGTTGATCATCAGGTTTTTGAAAAACAACTCCTACTTTTTGTCTAATTTTCATCAATTCTTTCTTTTTATAAACAATTGGTTGTTCGTTAATTTTTATTATACCTTCTGTAGGCTCACTAAGTCCATTAAAGTGTGAAAATAATGTTGATTTTCCAGCTCCATTAGATCCAATAACCGCTACTTTATCTCCTTTTTCAATAGAGATATTAATGTTTTTTATTGCTTCTGTACCATCAGGATATATGAATCCTAAATTTTCAGTTGATAAAACTGTTTCTTTCATTTTATAATCTTCCTTCTTTATCTATCTGTACAAAACAACACCTAAATATCCTAAATAGTCTGGATAAAAAGTTACTAAAATTTGTAAAATAATTATAATACTAATGATTGTTGATATATAAATATAATCTGATTTATTTATTTTTTTTCTCACATGATACAAATCAGAACTATCAGAAAAACATCTACTAACCATACTTGAGTATGTTGCTTCTCCTTTTTCATATGCTTTTAAAAACATCATAGCTATCGAATATCCTACCTGTTTTACTCTCCATTTATATGGTGTCAGTTTACTATGAATATCAAAATTTCTTGATTTTTGAGCTTTACGAATGGATTGAAGTTCATCAACAAAAATAAATAAGAATCTAACCATAATACTTAAAATCATAGCTAAATCTCTAGGCATACCTAATTTTCTAAGTGATTGAACAATTTCTTGCATAGGACTTGTTGAAGATAGTAATACAATACTAGTTAAACATACAATTAACCTAGAAGCTAAGAGTATAGCCCAATTCAATCCTGACTGGGTAATATGTATCCATGAAATAGGACTTTGCCATATTATATCTCCTGGATGGATAAATGGTTGAAATAATATAATAAATCCACCAAATGGTAAAAGTAGAGCTATTCTCATAAAAGAATTCTTAAAAGATAGCTTAGCTAGAAATATCATTATTAATAAAAATATTTCTAGAACTAATGGAACTAATAATTGAGTAGAAAAAACTGTGTATATTATAATAATTAAAACAGCAATAAGCTTTATTCTACCTTCTAAATCATGGACAATAGAATGTTGAGATGATAAAGACTCTAAATCTAAAGTTTCATTAATATTCATTAAATGTTCTCCGGATAATCAAAATAAAATATTTTTTTCTGTAAAAAAAGTTATCTCAACTTAAAATTGTCTTATAAAATTTATTTTTATAAAGCTTCTTTTCTTTTTAATATATTAAAATTTTTCTATTTTAATATATTAAAATTTTTTATTAAACTTTCAATAAACTTTTATTTAAATTTTTAATTAAAAATTTTTTTAAAAAATTTAAGTAAAATTATTATATAAAAAATTTAATAAAGAATTTAAGTAAAATTCTAAAATTTAAGTTTTTTAAAATAAAAAATAAGTTAGTATAAAACTAACTTAATCTATGCTTTGTTTTTTTTAATGAGATATGCCACTCCAAATGCTAATAACAGTGTTATTATAATACCTAGAACTAAGGCAAATATCTCACCAAAAACACTATCTCCCATGGTATAATCCGGGAATGGTGATTCTACAAAAGCATATGCAACATCTTCACCAACATTTGCATCTTCTGCAGATTTTTCAAGTCCATCAGGGTCTCCAGATGCAATAAATGGTGATAAACCAGCAACTACAATACATATAATAATTCCTACTATAATTAGATATTTATCTTTTTTTTTCATCTAATCAGCTCCACCATTTGAATAATCTCTCTTATTCCATGCTAATAAGTCTGGCCTGAATTTTTCAAGTGCCATTATTACAATAATTGTTAAAACAGCTTCAATTATACCAATAAATGCGTGATATATTCCCATTGATGTTAAACCCAAAACAAGTGGGAATGTTCCAGCAAGTGCCATTTCAACAGCACATGCTAATGCAGATATAAATGTTGCAAGCCATGCTGCAACTCCGATTGCAGGATATTTTCCAATGTAATTTTTTAACCCTTTAAATGTGAATAATCCTACTGATCCTCCGATTACTCCCATATTTAAAACATTAGCACCAAGAGCTGTAATTCCTCCATCTCCAAAGAGTAATGCTTGAAGAATTAATACAACTGTAAATACAAGAACAGCTGCTTCTGGTGCCATAAATACTATCGCTACTAAAGCACCTCCAACCATATGCCCACTAGTACCAAATGGAATTGGCATGTTCATAGACATTATAGCGAAGATACCTGCTGCTAAAACTGCCATTAATGGAATTCGTTTTTCATCAAGGTTATTTTTCGCCCATTTACTAGCGAAATACACTGCTATAATTAAAATCACATAATATATAGCACACTGCCACAATGGTATAAAACCGTCAGGTATATGCATACTTTCATTTCCTCCCAAGTAATACTTTTACTCTAATTTTCCTATGTAAAGTATTACTTCATATTCCTCTAAACTATTTTTTTTAAAATTCCAAGTTTCATATAGCATTCTTTGCATTGTATATTAACTGGATAACAATGTTTATATAATATTCCTAATATAAAGCTTTTGATAGTAATATTTTTTTTGAAATTTCAATATTAAAAGTATTACTTTTTAAATATATCTTAGAAAATAAAAATTATAATTTTAAAGTTTGTTTTAATAAAAATCAAGAATATTTTAATTTAATTTTAATATTTTAAATTAATTTTAATTAATCAAAGATATTTTGAGTTAATCCTAATTCATCTTAGTTAATCTCAATTCATCTTAGATTAATTTTTAATATTAATAAAATTACTAATAAAATTTAAAAAATAGGTTAAATTTAAATATTTTTTAATTATCAATTAAAAAATTAGCTAGTCATAATTTTTTCATAAGTTTATAATACCATTTTTTCTCCATTTTTTTATTTTTTAAAATTTCTGCTTTTTTGAAAGATTCTTCTGCTTCTTTTTCCTTTCCTAATTTTTTTAAGAGATCGCCTTTCATTTCCCAAGGAATATTATTATTTGGATTTTTGGAAATAGCAGAATCATAAAGTTGGAGTGCTTCTTTTGGTTTTTCTATCGCTTCAAATATTTCAGCTTTTTTAATAATAGCATAAACATAATTCGGATCTTTTCTTAAAACTTTTTTACAATATTTTAAAGCTTTTTCATATTTTCCTTTCTTAATCATTCTATCTGCAAGGGTTATATTTATTTCTTTTGAGAAAAATGTAATTATGATTGCTATTAAAAGTAAACAAGCAATGCTCATGACAATATCTTTTAAAATAATAATACATATTAAAAATGCAATTAATAATATAGCTATAAGTATTGTATCATACCATTTCCATCCTTGATATCTATCCATTAAGCACACCTCCATTTTCATTTTTTCATTTTCATTTTTAATATTTAATAACTTTAATATTAATACTAATAATATTAATAATATTATCTCTTATAATAATATCTATTAATAATATTATTCTTATTAATAATATAATTCTTATTAATAATATCAATATTATTATCACTATTATTACTATTATTAATAATATCACTATTATTATTATTATTATTATTATTATTATTATTATTATTATTATTGAATATGATAAACTTAGCTATGGAGAAAATTTGTTATCTTAGCAACATTATAGAAAATTACTTATACTATTAATGATATATATTTAATTAACATTATATTTATATAATATTTTATTTAAAGAATATTTTATTCAAGTTAGTGTATCTTATGATTGTATCTTAGTTAATGATTGTATTTTATTCAGAAGGTATTTATTTAAATTTTATCTTACTAAACTAATATTATAGTGATTATATCTTATTTTAAGTTGTTTAAAATAATTTTACTGGTTAATTCGCTTGATTAATTTTTTATTTTTTGACAATTGTTATTTTTTTTATATTGAAATTAAAATGCTTTATAAAACTTTAAAACTTACATTTCATAACATATATTTCATCATTTTGAAAGATCTGGATATTTAAAGCTTTTTACACTTCATTAAGTGTTTTTAGTATGAAATGTATCAACCGTGTAAAAAATTACATCTCTCAAATTCGATTTAATCAATTGAAAAATTAATAATTCTATTTAAAAAATGAATACTTTCTTTATTTATAATATTATTAAACCAGAGGATTTTATTTTTAATTTATATCAATTTTATTATAGTATGATTTATTTGCGATTTGTTAATACAAAAAAATATATATACTTTAAATTTAAAATAAAATATCATTATAAATCATTATTAATTGCAACTGTAAAATCAATATTATAAAATCTTAATATTATAAGACTTCAACATTATAAGATTTTAATATTGTAAGATTTCAGTATTGTAAAATTTTAATATATAAGATTTTAATTTATAAGATTTTAATTATATTTGGAATTATTAAAAATAAAAATTATAGCAAGAATAATAAATATAGTGATAAAAATTATACTAAAATAAAAATTATACTAAATATATAAACTAAATATAATAAAAAATATAATAAAAATAATACTAAATATAGTATAAAAAATAATATTAAGGGCTGTGATAATTTGACACCTAATTCAACTAAACCTAAAGAGTTTAAAGATGATTTTTGGAAAGCTAAAGATATAAAATTTTCTTTTGGTGAAATTATAGAAGATAATTCTCCTGCTTCTGAAGATAAAGAAACTTTTGTTGGTCCAACTTTAAAACCATCAGCTACGGATTTAAGATCATGGGATATGAAACTATTAGAAAGATATCCTCCTTTTTATGCTCCGTTTTGTGATATGTGTTGTTTATGTACTTATGGAAAATGTGATCTTACTGGGAAAAAAGGTGCTTGTGGTATTGATATTGAGGCTCAGCAAGGAAGATTTGCACTTTTAACATGTTGTATAGGTGCTGCTGCACATTCTGCTCATAGTAGGCACTTACTTGAATATTTAATTCACAAGGTAGGTCCAGATCATCCAGTAGATTTTGGAAATAATATTGATATTGAAGCACCAATTATAAGAACTTTAATTGGTAAAGCTCCTAAAACATTAGGTGATATTAGAGAAGCAATGTCCTACATGGAAGAAGAAAACCTTCATTTACTTTCTGCTTGTCACACTGGACAAGAAGGTAACCATCTTGATTTTGAATCTAAAGCTTTTCATGCTGGTTTAATGGATCATATTGGAATGGAAATAGGAGATATTTCACAAATAGCTGCTTTGAATTTACCAAAAGGTGAGCCAGATACTTCTCTTATAGAACTAGGTATTGGGTCAATTGATAGAGATAAACCAGTCATACTTTGTATAGGTCATAATGTTGCTCCTGGTTCTGGAATTGTTGATTATTTAGAAGATAATGATCTTGAAGATGATGTTGAGATTTGTGGTATATGTTGTGCTGCTATTGATATAACTCGATATAGTAATAGGGCTAAGGTTGTTGGACCTATTTCTAAACAGTTAAAATTCCTTAGAAGTGGTGTTGCTGATGTTGTTGTTGTTGATGAACAATGTATAAGATCTGATGTTCTTGAAGAAGCTCAAAAAACTGGAACTGCGTTAATAGCTACAACGGATAAAATGTGTTTAGGATTACCTGACAGAACAAATGATGAAGTTGACTCAATTTTAGCAGATATACTAAATAAAAGAATTGAAGGAGCTCTTATTCTTGATCCTGAAAAAGTCGGTGAGGTAGCTACTAAACTTTCATTAAGTTTATCTAAATCCAGAAAATCTATTAAAACTTTACCTGATATGGATGAAATTCAAGAAGAAGCTAGTAAATGTACTCAGTGTGAATGGTGTGTAAGAGTTTGTCCTAATAATCTTCCTATAATGGATGCAGTATCTTCTGCAGGTAAAGGGGATCTTGATGCAGTAGAATCATTGTATAATAATGATATTTGTTATACTTGTGGTCGCTGTGAACAAGAATGTCCTGAAGATATAAAAATTATGGATTTAATGTCTAAAGTTGGTGAAAACAACCTTAAAAGTCAAAAATTCAATATTCGTGCAGGAAGAGGTCCAATACAAGATGTTGAAGTTAGACGTGTAGGTGCTCCAATTGTTTTAGGTGATATACCTGGTGTTATAGCATTTGTAGGATGTACTAATTATCCTAATGGTGGGGAAGAAGTTGCTAAAATGGCTGAAGAATTCTTAAAGAGGAATTATATTGTGGTTACTAGTGGATGTGGAGCAATGTCTATTGGTGAGTATAAAGATGAAGAAGGGAAAACTCTATATGAAAAATATAGTGGGGATTTTGATGCAAGAGGTCTTGTTAATCTAGGTTCCTGTGTATCCAATTCTCATATATCTGGAGTTGCTATTAAGATAGCTAACATCTTTGCTAAAAAGCCACTTGAAGGAAATTTTGAAGTTATAGCTGATTATATATTAAACAGAGTAGGTGCTTGTGGGGTTGCATGGGGGCCTTATTCACAAAAAGCAGCGGCTATTGCAGCCGGTGTTAATAGATGGGGTATTCCTGTAGTTTTAGGACCTCATGGTTCTAAATATAGAAGGCTCTATTTGGGTAGACCGGATAAAGAAGATGTTTGGAATTTAAATGATATGAGAACTGGAAAAGTTATTAAAGGTGAACCTGCTCCAGAACATCTATTATTCGCTGCTGAAAATAGAGAAGAAGCTACAGTAGCTATTGCTAAAAATTGTCTTAGACCTACTGATACTAATAAAGGAAGACAAATTAAATTGAACCATTATATAGATTTAAACAAAAAATATTTTGGTGTGATTCCTGAAGATGTTTATAAATATATTCGTACTGATAAAGATATTCCAATAACTTATAAAAATGATGTTAAGGAAATCTTAGAAAGAAATAATTGGGAACCTCGTGAATTAGTTATGGAACCATCAATTCTTGACTTTCCTGAAGAAGAATGAATAGAATATAGAATAATTGACCAATTATGAGTAATTATAATTATGAGTAATTATAGAACATAGGAATAAAATAAGAATGTGGGAATAAATGGTGATTAAATGAATGACAGAGTTATTCCATGGCAACCAACAGTTATTGCTGGACCAAAACAAGCTTTACTTGCAACTCCTGAAACTGCAAAGTTAATGCTTCGTAAATCTAAGCGTCCCTTGTTTGTTGTTGGGCCTTATGCAAAAAATGAACCTTTAATGGGTCTTATTAAAGATATAGCTGAAGCTTGGGATTTACCTATTGTTACAACAGCTGATACTTTTAAATCTTTTAATGAAAATGGAATTGAAAGTAATTATTATGGTATTGTTGAAATAACTAATTTACTTAAAGATCCTGAGTGGAAAGGTATTAGGGGTGAAGGACCTCATGATTTAGTAATGTTTGTAGGATGTATTTATTATATAGCCTCTCAGGGGCTTTCTACTTTAAAACACTTTGCACCTCACCTTAAAACTTTGACAATATGTAAATATTTCCATTCAAATGCTGATGCATCTTTTCCTAATATGAAAGATGAAGAATGGGAGAATTATTTAGAAAAAATGAGTGAAAAGTAGAATATTATTAAATATTAATATTATTAATATATCGATAATTTCCCATTAGGATATTATTAATAATATTTGTTTATTAATAATGTTTGTCAATAATGTTTATCTAAAGTTTAATAATATTTGTAAAGTCTAGTAATATGTGTATTAAATTTTAGTAATCTATATTAAATTAATATTTATACTAAAATTTATTATTAATATTATCTTAATATCATTTTAATATTATTACAATTATTTTTATTATTTAATAAAATGATTAAATATAATTCTTAATAAAACATTCTTAATAAAATGCTAATAAAGTGTTTAAATACTTAAAAATCATAAATAAAACTTAATATAATAACCATAAATAAAAATTAATATAATAATCATAAAATCATAAATGAAATATAAACTCGAATATTAAATCATAAAATCATATAATATTAAAATCATATATTAATGTTTAATTGATAGAGGAGGAATTAAATGTTTAGTGATATCCCTGTTGATGTAAGTCCTATGCATGAAGGTGAAAGAATACGTGCAGCTAATATGTTTGTAGAATTAGCAGGCCCCAAATCTATTGGTGCAGAACTTGTTCAAGTCGATGATTCTATAACGGATGGTAAATTTGAAGTCATTGGTCCAGAACTTTCTGAAATGACCAAAGGTGAAGTTTATCCATTTGGCATAAAAATAGATATTAAAGGTGAAAAGCTTGAAAAAGAGCTTGAAGGTGTTATTGAAAGAAGAACTCATGATTTATGTAACTATGTTCAAGGATTTATGCATCTGAACCAAAGAGACCAAATTTGGTGTAGAGTGAGTACTGAGGCTTTAGATTCTGGATTTAAACTTTTAGATTTAGCTAAAGCTCTTGGAATATTATTTAAAGAAGAATTTCCAATTATTGAAGAAATTTCAGTTACAATTTTAACTAATGAAGAAGATGTTAAAGAATTTGTAGCTGGTGCTCATGATATTTATGCTGCAAGAGATGAAAGAGCAAGAGAATTATCTGATGAAGATGTTGATGTGTTTTATGGGTGTTTAATGTGTCAATCATTTGCTCCTACTCATATGTGTGTTGTGACTCCTGATAGAACTGCTTTATGTGGGGCTATTAATTGGTTTGATTGTAGAGCTTCTGCTAAAATGGATCCTGATGGATCAATTTTCGAAATAGAAAAGGGTGAAGTTTTAGACGATGTTAAAGGCGAATATTCTAATGTTAATGAAGTAATAGCTCAAAAAACTCAGGGTGAAACTGATAAAGTATATCTTCATAGTGTTTTTGAATATCCTCATACTTCCTGTGGTTGTTTTGAAGCTGTAGCTTTTTATATTCCTGAATTAGATGGTATTGGTATTGTTGATAGGGATTTTTCTGGTGAAACTCCTTTAGGAATTCCATTTTCATCAATGGCTGGACAATGTTCTGGTGGAAAGCAAGTTGAAGGGTTCACTGGATTGAGTTTAGAATATATGAGATCCCCTAAATTTTTACAAGCTGATGGAGCATATGAAAGAATTGTTTGGATGCCTAATTCAATTAAAAGTTCTTTAGAAGGTTTTATTCCAGATGATATGTTTGATAAAATAGCTACTGATGAAGATGCTACATCTGTTAATGATATAAAAGAATTTTTAAAGGATAAAGATCACCCTATTCTTGAAAGAATTGCTAACTTAGGCACAGATGATGATGATGTTGATGATGAATATTCTGAAGATGAAGATTTAGTATCTCAAGATGAAACTATGGGTCAAGAATTTGTACCTGTAGCTACTGCTCCTGAAATGGCTATGCCTATGTCAGGGGGAGTTAAAGTCATTTTTAAAAATGCAAAAATATATGCTGAAAAGGTTATAATCAAAAAAAGTAAGAAATAATAACTAATTTATTAGATTGATATTTTATAATTTAGATATTATTTTAATAATATAGATATAAATTAAATATCTATAGATTAAATTTCTATAGATTAAATTTCTATAGATTAAATATCTATGGATTAAATTTCTATAAATTAAATCTCTGCGTGATAAATTGATAATCGCTGTTAGTGGAAAAGGTGGAACTGGTAAAACTTTGGTTTCATCCATCTTAGTTAAATTATTATCTAAAACAGGAAAAGATCTCCTTGTTATTGATGCTGATCCTGATTCAAATATTCCTGAATCTTTAGGAATTGATGTTGATAGGAGTGTTGGTGATGTAAGAGAAGATCTTAAGAAGGACATCAACAAAGGAAAAATTCCTTCTGGAATGAATAAATGGGATATTTTAGACTATAAAATCATGGAATCAATTGTGGAAACACCTGATTTTGATTTACTTATGATGGGGAGACCTGAAGGTAGTGGATGTTATTGTGCTGTCAATAATATGCTTAGAAAGATTATAGAAAATATTTCCTCTAATTATGATTTTATCGTGATTGATACTGAAGCAGGACTTGAACATTTAAGCCGTAGAACAACACAAAGTGTTGATACAATGTTAGTAGTTTCTGATTCATCAAAAAGAGGATTGCACACAGCTTCAAGAGTTGGAAATTTATCTAAAGAATTAGAAATATCATTTGATCAAATTTATTTAATATTAAATAGGGTAAAACCTGGTAATGAAAAAGAGATATGTGAAAAATCGAAAGAAACAGGCTTAGACACAATTGGATTGATACATGATGATGATATTGTATCTAAATTTGATATTGAAGGGAAACCTTTAATAGATCTTCCAGATGATTGTGAACCTGTTGAAATTATTAAAGAGGTTATTGATAAGCTAATTTAAAATTAATTTAATGAAATTAATTTAATTAAAGTAATTTAATTAAAATTAATCTAATAAAAATTAATCTAATGAAATTAATTTAATAGAATTAATTTAATCAAAGTTAATCTAATAAAATCAAAATTATCTAAATCAAAACTAATTTAAAATCAATAAAATTAATTAAAAATCATATTAATTAATAATAATTATGTTAAGGATGTGGATTTATGGATCAGATCAATCAGCTATTAAAGCTATTGGAAAATACGGAATCTATTGAGATTGATGAGTTTAGAATGGATTTCGAAGAATTAGAAATAAATTTAGCTCCAGCTATTGCAAGAACAGTTCAACAAACTGTAGCTAGGCAGAATGCTATTGAAAAAAGTGTTGAAAAGACTATGCTTAAAGCAACAGAGTTTAAACCGCCTATTAAAGAGTATCCGGGTAAAATTGCACAGGTTCAATTAGGAGCTGGATCAAGAAAACCAGTATATCTTGGAGGGCAAACATCGCTTTATAGATTTGAGGAACCTCAACCAAATCCTCCAATTGTAACATTTGATGTTTTTGATATTCCTATGCCAGGATTGCCTCGTCCAATAAGAGAACACTTTTCCGATGTTATGGAGTCTCCTGGTGAGTGGGCTAAAAAAGCAGTTAAAGATTATGGGGCTAATATGGTTACAATGCATTTGATTGGTACTGGTCCAAAAGTTATGGATAAGTCTCCAAGAGAAGGTGCTCAGGCTGTTGAAGAGGTTCTTCAGGCTGTTGATGTTCCTCTTGTAGTAGGGGGCTCTGGTGATCCAGTTAAAGATCCTCTTGTTCTTGAAGCGGCTGCAGCTGCAGCTGATGGGGAAAGATGTTTACTTGCATCTGCAAACATGGATTTAGACTATCATAAAGTAGCTAAATCTGCTGTTGATTATGGTCATGCAGTTCTTTCATGGGCTATTACTGATGTTAATATGCAAAAATCCTTGAATAAATATTTAATGAAAGATGGATTAAAACAAGAAGATATTGTTATGGATCCTACAACTTGTGCTCTTGGTTATGGTATTGAATTCTCAATTGATGTTATTACAAGAACTCGTTTAGGAGGTCTTAAAGGAGATCCTGATCTACAGATGCCAATGTCTTCTGGAACTACTAATGCATGGGGTTCAAGGGAAGCATGGATGAAAAAAGAAGAATGGGGACCAACAGATTATAGAGGCCCTTTATGGGAGATTTTCACTGGTCTTACATTGATGCTAAATGGTGTAGATATATTTATGATGCTTCACCCAGAATCAGTAAGAATACTTAGAGAAATCGGTGAAACCTTTACTAAAGAATATTTAACCAGCCCAAGTCCAAATATAGAGAATTGGATTATGGAGTTAGAATAATTAGGGCATGATGGAGGTTTTATTATGGCTAAGGTTACTGCAATGGATGTTTATAAATTATTGCCTCAAACTAATTGTGAAGATTGTGGGGAAGCAAGCTGTATGGCTTTTGCAACTAAATTATCTGAAAAAGAAGCTGATTTAACTTTATGTACTGAATTGTCAGATAAAAAATTTAAAAAACTTGATGATTTACTTGCTCCTGCTGTTAAAGAAATTATAATTGGAAAAGACGAAAAAGCTAAGATAATTGGTGGAGATGAAGTTCTTTATAGATATGAAGAATCTTATTATAATCAGACTGTTTTAGCTGTTGATGTTCCAGATGATTTGGATGATTCTGATTTTGAGAAAAGAATTAAACAGATTGAAGATCTCGAATTTGAAAGAACTGGTGAATCACTCAAACTTGATGCAATAGCTTTAAGAAACAAATCGGGAGATCCTGAAAAATTTGCAAATTGTGCTAAAAAACTCAAATCTTCTAAGTATCCTGTATTTTTAGTTACTTTTGACCCAATAGCTATGGAAAAGGCACTTGCATTTATTGGTGATGATCGTCCTTTAATTTATGCTGCAACAAAGGATAATATATTTGATATGGCTGATTTAGCTACTAAATATCAATGTCCTATTACTGTATTTTCACCAGGAGATATTGAAAAGATGAAAGATTTAGTTTTCACTCTTAGGTCTAATGGAGTTGAAGATATTGTTCTTGATCCTGGTACTCTTACTGGTGATGCTATTGGTGATACTTTAGATAATTTTGTTATGAGTAGAAGGTTAGCTGTTGAAGATAAGGATGAAGACTTTAGATATCCTTTACTTGGTGTTCCAGCGTTAGTTAGATTAAATAATGAAGAAGATGATGATATTAAAAAAGGAACTATGGAAGCAACTATAGCATCTACTTTAATGAATAAATATGCTGATGTTCTTATCCTTAAAGGTAATGAAATTTGGGAGCTTATTCCTATACTTACTCTAAGACAAAGTTTATACACTGATCCAAGAAAACCTCAAGCAGTTGATCCAGGAATATATGAATTTGGTGATGTTGATGAGAATTCTGCTGTTTTGCTTACTACAAATTTCTCTTTAACATATTATACTGTTGAAGGAGATTTAAAATCTGGAGATGCAAACTGTTATCTACTTGTTCTTGATACTGTAGGTAAAGCTGTAGATGTAGCTATAGCTGGAGGACAATTTGATGGGGAATCTGTAGCTGATTTAGTTAAGGAAACTGGAATAGAAGACATGGTTAAAACAAGAAAATTAATAATTCCAGGTTTAGCTGCTCCGTTAAGTGGTGAAATTGAGGATGAAACTGGTTGGAATGTTATGGTTGGTCCAAGAGATTCATCTGCTGTCCCTGATTTTATAGATGAAAAATTTTAACAATCTATTAATTTGATTGTTGTTTAATTTTTTATTTATTTTTATTTTAATTATTTTTTAATTATTTAGATTTACTTTGGTGATTAAATGAAAACACTTATGGTCACAGACCCTCAAATGTGTACTGAATGTGAAGCCTGTATTAATGCATGTAAAAAAACTTATGGAACTGCTAGAGCAAGAAAAACTGATTCAATTCCTATATTTTGTATGCATTGTCATCCTGATAAAGCTCCTTGTCGTAGAATTTGCCCTCATAATGCTATTGAGGTCATTGATGGTGAAGATGGGGAGACATTAATTGTTAATGAAGAAAATTGTATATTATGTAAATTATGTGCAATTGCATGTCCTATAGGGATTATATCATTCGATAAAGAGAAAAAATCAGCTGAAAAATGTACACTTTGCTTAGAATCTGATAATATAATTCCTGCATGTGTTGAAGCTTGTAAAGATAATGTTTTAAATGTATTTTCTATTGAAGATCTTCAAGAACTTAAAAATGATGAGAACTTGACTGAAGAACTTCAAGAAGCTATTAAAACTTTTAAATCTAAGTCTAATTAATTTTCATTTTTTATTTTTAGATTTTTTAATTAGATTATTTAATTTATTATAATATAACTTTATCATTTTTTACTTTTATCCCTTCATTAATGAGTATTTCTTTTTTAAGATTTATCCCTCCATTGAAACCAGTTAATTTCATATTAGAGCCAATTACTCTATGACAAGGAATTATTATTGGTATTGGATTTTTGTTTAATGCATTTCCAACAGCTCTATATCCTTTACTTCCAATATTATCTCCTATTTCTTTATATGTTTTTACTTCTCCTCTTTGTATTTTCATTGTTTCAATATACACTTTTTTCTCGAATTCAGTTGATTTAAGGTTGCTTAAGTCAATATATTCTGAAAAATCTATATTTTCATGTATTGATTTTTTTATCAAATCTTCTAAATCTTTACATTCTATTAATTCTTCTTCTATTATTTCTTTTTCAGTTTTATAATCAATTAAGTCTCCATTCAAGGATACTTTCATTACTTTCCCATTTTTACAATATGCTTTAATATTTTCCATTTTAACACTTTTGATAGTTATTTTAGAAATTTCTATAATACTTTTTTTATTTTTATTTTATTTTTTTAAAAAAAAATTGAATTTAAATTACATAATTTCGAAATTAGTTATATTAACTAGTTTGTTAATATATTATTTATTAGATTATTTAATTTATTAGATTATTTATATTTTTGAATTATTAATATTATTTCAAACTTTAATAATTTTCAATAATAATAGTATATATAATTAGAATATTTTAATTAGAATATAAATAATCTAATTATTATTTTATTAGATTATTATTTATTAGATTATTTATAATTAGATTATTTATATGTATTATGTGATATTATGAGTGATAATAGTGATAGAAAATGTGTTTTTGATAGTGAAATAGAGATTAAAAGATTTGAAAATGATAAAATTGCTTTTAATTATCCTTCTAATTGGTATGAATTTGAAAATAAGAATAAAAATCCTACGGAAGTGGTAGCTATGAAGACTGATAAAGGGAAAGGTGGCACTTTCTCATTTTCAGTAGCTAATTCTGGAGGAAAAACAACTGAATATTGGAAAGAATTTATGGAGAATTTTCTTAAAGATAATGGAGCTAAAATTTTAGATTCTAAAATAAGAAACATTGAAGGTGTAACTATATTTGATTTTAAGAGTGAAATATCTAAATCTGATGTTTCTTCTTCTCAAAGACATATTGGATTTGTAAAAGAAAAAGCTTTTTTTTATTCTTTTTTTACTAGTTTAGACTTAGATTCATTAAAAGAAGATATTGATATTATGATTGGTTTTAAATAATTTTATACCAATATTTTTATTATTTTTATTATTTTTTAATTTTTTAATTTTTTAATCTTTTATACTATTTTTGTAATGTTTTTTTTAAAATATTAGCTAAATATATAAAAAAACCCAAGAAAAAGTAAATAATAACTTGAATATCAAGTATTCCAGTTTCAACTCCTAATATTGTATAGGTTAGAAGTAATCCATATAATGCTATGTAAAATGCGTCCTTGGTTTTTTGTAATATTTTATATCCAATTCCCAATATAAACCCTAAAAGCCCCATTCCAACAGCAACTCCAAATTTACCAAAATCAACTAGCATTGGGCCTATAAGAGTAGGAGTCACTGTTACTTCAGTTCTCCAGGCTATTAATTGACCAATCATCATCCTAGGTCCTAAATCACTACTACTAGGAATCGCACTAAGTGTCAATGCTCCATGTTTAATTCCAAAATTTCCAGAGATATAATTCAATAGATTTAACACATTCAGTGTAAAGTCAGCTCTACTTTGCAAAGTGTAAAATGGACTAGTATAACTGGTTATTGTTAATTCTTCAATTGAACGGAAGTATCCAATTCCAATAATTAGTATAACTCCTGCAAATGCTCCTATAACTACTTCCCATACAGCTAGAATTTTACCATAATAACCCATGATTATCATCATCAATAAAGAAGCTATTATTGGGGTTCTATATCCTAAAGAAAATAAAAAGAACCCACTGAAAGCTACAAGAACTAAAAATCTAAATCTTGCTTGACTTCTACTTAAAATTCCCCTTTTAAATTTATCTAAATAAACAGATCCTATAAGTCCTATTCCAGGTATCATTAAAAACACTGGCATAGTTAGTATTGGCTTTAAACCATAACGTAGGGAAGGTTTAAGGAGTGGAACTCCTCCAACTGATGCAATACTGAGAAAGAAAAATAGAACTCCTATTAAAATCAGACAAAAGCCTATTGAATATACATCTTTTGGATTAAATTTTATAAATGAGTCTTTAGTATAATTTTTAAAAAAATATTTTGGTATAATAACCGAACCAACAATAAATGAAATGAAAGCAATAGCTATACTAATCTGTAAATCAAAGGATATTGGGCTAAGAGATAATATTAAAAATATTGAAAAGGTTAAAATAATTATGATAGGGTGGAAAATATGATTTTTAACTATCTTATTTTTTTTAAAGAAACTTAAAAATTTTTCATTAGGGTATAAACCTTTAAAATAACTATTTACCCACTGATTTTCTATAAATCTTGCAAACGAAAAGATAACAGTAAATAAAAGTGATTTTCTAAATATTTTTTCAATTTTTCTACTTAAATATGTAGTTATTGAATATAATCCACTCATTATATCACTTTTTAAGCTATGTGTTAATTATATAATAAATTGTACTATTTTTAAATATCATAATAGTTTCATTACTAATATTTTTAGTACTAATAACTAATAATAGTCTTAATTACTAATAACTAATAATATTTTTATTAATAATTTTAGTACTAGTAACTAATAATAGTTTTATTAATAATAAAAATAGTTTTACTAATAGTTTATATTTTAAGTTACTTTTCTAATATTTAAAACATTAAAATTGTTTTCTATTGTTTTAATGTCTTCAGGTGTTGAGTTATATATTCTAATTGTTATTAATCCTGTTTCTCCATTTATTGTTCCAAAAATACTTGAAGCCATATTTATCTCATTAGGGCTTGCCATTATAATTTTGATTTGGTCATAAATATTTTCTGCTACTGATGTTACTGATTCTTTTCTTCCATTTAGGAACATCTTATTGTATAAATTTTGATAAGTTTTACTATCCTTTTCATCAGTCGCTATTTTAGTTGTAACTGTGTAATTAGTTTCATTTCCTATTTCAGTTGCTAACTCACTTAATGTACTAATGTTTTTAGGAGCTACTTCAATTTCAGTAACATTTTTATATTTTGCACCACTAGTTTCTAGTGTTATATGTTCAGTATATATATCTGCAGGTTTTTCATCTTTATAAAGCCTTGCAAGTATTGGTTCCCCACTTTGATCTCCATCAACATCTATTAATATCTGTACATTAGCTCCATAGTCATCATCTACCCATACTACAGTTCCATACAATTCTTGATATTCTCCAGATGTGGCATTGTATCCGCCAATATGTGTTTTTACTATTTGTCCATCTTGATAAAATGATAAATATTTTTCAGCAAATTTGTTCATTGAAGAAGAATCAAAAGAAATTGATTCTGTTTTATCTTCATTTCCCCCTGTATACATAAAAGCAAAAACAACAGCTCCTATAATACATATTATTATTAAAGCATCAATTATTGTCATTTTTTTTAGGATACTTTTAAAATTAGGTTTTTTCATATTTAACCTTACCTTATGTTATAAATGATTAGTGAATTGTTATTATCAAATTTTTAATTAATTATTTTTAATTAATTATTTTTTATTTTATTAGTAATTTTTTAAAATAATTTTATATGATAATAAATAATAATAAAATTTTTATATCTTATAAATAAAATTTTATATCTTATAAATAAAATTATAACTAATATTTAATTTTTATACTAATAAATTTTTTTATAATAAATTTTTATACTTCTTTTGTTTATAGAATAGTTATATTTTTAATTTTTTATTTCTAAGAGATTCATTTTCTAAGAGATTCATTAATTAATAATTAATAATTAATATTATAATAATTAATATTATAATAATTAAAAATTATAATTAAAAAATAGTTTAGTAATATAATTTAGTAGTATAGTTTGTATGGGTTGTAATATTTTAATAATATTATAAAATTAATCTATTTTTAATTATACTATTTTTAATAATAAAATTTCTCTTAATTTGATACTCATAATAATTAAAATTCATATCATTATTTTATTAGTCTGTCTAAAATTATTTTTTTAATTGAAGATTATTATAAAATAATTAAACCAATGTTAATCTATATCTTCTTCATCTTCAATGATACATCCCATAGGACATACTTCTTGACATTCTCCACAATTTTTGCATCCTTCTTGGATAATCATTTTAAACCCTTTCTTTTTTATTAATCCTAGTGGACATGATTCAATGCATATTTCACATACTCCACATTCTGACATGTTAATTTTCATTATACCACCATATATTTTTAGGGTAAAGTTTATATACTAAAATATTCAAATATTTGAATGCTGTAATATCAATTGCAGATACTTATTTAAAATTATTATTATAAATAATTTATATTTCACAATATAAATCTTTATCAATTTTTAGATTCTTACAATCTGATTGTATATCTTATTTAATATAATAATATTATTTATTATATAATTATTTTATAATTTGAAATAATATGATTTAAATTTAGACCTATAATTTAAATTTAGATAGTATAATTTAAAATAATTAATTTAAAATAAAATACTTAAAATAAAAACATTAATTTTATATATTATGATGAACAACTAATGTTGTTGTATAATTTATATGCAGGGGTGCCCGAGCGGCCAAAGGGGGAGGACTTAAGATCCTCTGGCGCAGGCCTTCGAGGGTTCGAATCCCTTCCCCTGCACTTTAAACTAATATAAATCAAAATTGCCTTAGTGGCTCAGCCGGTAGAGCGATACCTTGGTAAGGTATAGGCCGGGGGTTCGAATCCCCCCTAAGGCTTTTTTGAATAATTGTTTTTAATAATATCATTTGTTACATTGATTAGTAGATTTAAGTAATAATCTAAGTAAATAATACTCTAATTAATGTTATTTCATTAAATAAAAATATTTTTTTTGGAATATATGAATTTTAGCTATTCATGATATGTTATTTTTATTATATTTATTGACTAAAATATTAAATTTATTATTATAGTATCTATGATGATAAAATTTATTATATTATTAGTAATAAATATAAAAATCAGTAATATAAAAACTAGATAAAAAATAGTAATATAAAATTTAGCAATAAAAATAATAATTAGTATAAATATTCATATTTTAATTAATTATTTTAATCAATTGATATTACTTTATTAAAAATATTGATAATACTTTAAATTATTTAATAGCATTTTCTTAAGATAAAAGTATTCTTGAGATAAAGTATTCTTAAGATAATGCATATTCTTAAAATAGCATATTCTTGGAATATTGATTTATTAAATTATTTTATAGTATTTAAATGAAGGAATAATATGTCTAAATCTTTTGATATAATAATGGCAGGATTAATATCTGGTATAGTTGCTTTAACAACCTCTTTTTTAGGTCTTGCTGGAACTGTTATAGGGGCAGTTTTAGGAGCTATATTATATCAAGTGCTCTCTATATTCATAAAAGAACCTCTTAAAAATTCTACTATACGTAAAGTTGAAAATAGTCTGGTATTTATCATACCATTAGTGTTAATAGCTATTTTTTTAGTAATCTTTATAATAGCTTTGCTCCATTCCTATTTAATATACTATCCTGACTTTTTAAATATCTTTATTCAATTAGAACAGCTTACTAATAATAATCTTGTTAGATTTATGGGTATTGGCTTAATTTTAATGGGTGTTTATCCTTTAATTCAACCTAAAATGATTAAAAGAGAATATGGTTTTATAATTCTTATTTTAGGAATTGTTTTATTGATTAGGGGTCTTTTAGATCTTAATCCAGAACTATTTTACTTGTACACTAATTTATTAACCTTTTTTGATGTATTTTTAGTCATAGGTATCTTTTTAGTCTTAATATTTATAATAATTAAAATATTCTTAGAATCAGTGTCATTGTATATGGGAAGAAATAGTGGTTTGAATATATTTAATTCTAAATCAGGAAATATAAATAATACTAATGATCAGGATGATGAGGGAAATATTGATTATAGAAGTATAGAATATAAATATATGAATTATGATAATATGGATTATGATGATTTAAACAATATAACTAATGATTTGGATAATAATTTGGATAAGGATCTGAATTTAAATAAGAATTCAAATAAAGATCTTGATAAAAATTTTGATAAAGATTTAAATAAAGACCGGAATAAGGATTTGGATAAGGATTTTGATAGTAAAATTAATCAATTTGATAATAATAAAAAAATTGATAAAAAAAATTTTAATCAATCAAATAAAGATCAATATAATAATAATGTAAATCACAAAATTATATCTTCTAATGAAGTTATAAAATCTAGTAAAGTTAAAGACTCTAATAAAACTATTAAATCTAATAAAACTAGTACTATGTCTAAGAATAGAAAATATTTCAAGCGTTGATTCTTTAAAATTACTTTTTTGTACATATCGGAAAAAACTTTATTATAATGGTTTATAAAATGAAAAAAAAGAATAAAACTCTTAAAGATATATTGGATATTATATTATATGATAATCCTGCTACTCAGGATGAAATTGCTCAAAAGCTAGGTGTAAGTAGGCGTTATGTCACTCAATTACTTAAACCTTTAATAGATAAAAAAATTGTAAAAAGAGCATATATTCTTGACTTAAAGAAATATGAAGAATTTGCTGAACCGATTGGGGAAGATTTTTCATCAAAAGACCATTCTGCTACATTTTTAATTAAAGGAATGTTACAAACTATGGAGGAACATGTTTTAAAACAATTAAAAACAGCATTCACTGCTTTAATAGAAAATAACATTGATAAAGCAGAATTAGCAATGGAGATGGATTATACAACTAATAATATGTTTGAAAAAATACGATCTTCAGTTGATACTGTTGTCAGTATTGATCCTTCTACTCAATTTTCAAAAACACTTATTTTTAATGAGATTGCTTATGATTTAGAACGTATTGGTGATTATTCTGATCATTTTTCAAAGTTTACTATAAATGAAAATACTGATGAAGTTAATGAAGTTATTCTAGATTTATTAAAATCTATGTATAAATCTATAAATAAAATGATACAAAATTCTATGAAGGCTTTTTTAAATGGAGAATTATCCCTTAAAGGAGATATTATGGATCTTGAAGAGAAAATTCATAGTTTACAGAAAAAAGCTCTTAATTGTATAGCTATTGAGATGGCTGAAACTTCATTTGAAGATAAAACTGAATCTACTTATTATATTTATCTATCTCGGCTTGTTAAATCATTTGAGAGGATTGGAGATATCTGTGTTGAAATATTAGATGCTGCGACTGAATTTCACAAGAATATTCCTCGCCCTACTGTTCCAAGGAGCTTTAGAAAATAATATGATTAAAAAATAAAAGATTTTAGATAAAATATTCAAAATAAAAATCCTAAATACCAAATAAAAGATTTTAGATAGAATATTCCAAATAAAAGATTCTAAATACAAAATAAAAAATTTTAAATAAAAGACTCTAAATAAAAAGTTTTAGATAAAATTTTGGATAAAGATGTTTAATAAAGAATTTTAAATAAAGTTTTCAATGAAAAATATTTAAAAACTGATTTGATAAAAATAGAACACTATTTCATTGTTTTTTATCATTATCCATATATTCTTTTATTTTTTTATCTTCCCAATCTTCCCCAAATATTTTATTTTTAAAAACGAATATTCTTAAAAATTGTAATACTATAAATATCCCCCATATAGCAACTACAAATAAAAACCACCAAAATCCTGGTGAAAAAATTAAATTTATCACGAATAAAAAGATATTTATTATAATATATGAAATTAAGCTTTTATAAAAGATTTTAACTTCTTTTACTCTTTTTTTAGCATTATAATAGCTATTTTTATCATAATCTTCCATATAATCCCTTCTTCTATATCATCACCTAAATATATAGGTTTACATAATAGAATTAGATATTTAATATACATTTATATATTTAATACATATTTATATGTCTAATATATATTTAATACCTATTCATATAATTAATATATATTATTAATTTTATATAAATTTTTTTTATATTCACTTTTTTATTTACTATTTTCATATTCATTATTTTTTTGTAAATATGTTTATTTTTTGATTTTATTTCTTATTTTTTATTTTAAGTTTTCTAATTAAGATTTTGTTAATTCTTTTTAATTATATTTTTTTGTAAATTGTATTTTTTAGAGTTTTTTTTTCATTTATGGGTATTAATTTCTTTTTGGGCTGTTTAGTGACATTATCTTTGGATAATAATTTGATGAATTTTATTTCACTTTTTATGAAATATATTTTTTTCTTTTTTTTATTTTTTAATAATTTTTTCATATTATTATTATTTTTTTATATCATTGTTCCTATTATGTGTACTATTGTTCACATAGTAGTAAATTTTATATACTAAAAATTGTAACTTATTTTTGAGGTGTAAAAAATATGAAAAAAAATAATATAATTCTAATAATAGTTGTTGTTGCTATAATAGCTGTGGTTGCAATGGTATTTGCAACTGGTGGTAGTGCTACTACTATTGATGTTGTTGGATCAACATCTGTCCAGCCTGTTGCAGAAAAACTTGCTGAAACTTATCAATCATCTCACCCTGATCTCAAAATTAATGTTCAAGGTGGAGGTTCAAGTGTAGGTATTAAAAGTGCTCAAGATGGAACTGCTGATATTGGTACAAGTTCTAAGGAGTTAAAAGATGATGAAAAGAAAGGTTTAACTGAATATACTCTTGGTCAAGATGGTATTGTTATAGCTGTAAATAATAATAATTCTGTATCTGGTCTTACAACTGAACAACTTAAAGATATTTATTCTGGTAAAATAACTAATTGGAATGAAGTTGGAGGTTCAGATGCACCGATTCATTTAATAACTCGTGAAGATGGTTCAGGTACATTAGATGCATTTGAAGCTATTGTAATGGGTAAAGATACAAAGATAAAATCTGATGCAATTGTTCAAAGTTCTACTGAAGCTGTTAAACAATCTGTTAAACAAGATCCTGATGCTATTGGTTTTGTATCATATGCACATATGAGTGATGATGTCAAAGCATTAACTATTGGTGGCGTTGCTCCTAGTGATGTTACAATAGGTGATGGTTCTTATGAATTACAAAGACCATTCATTTTCCTTGTTAAAGGAACTCCTACTGGTGATGTAAAAGAGTTTATCGATTGGGTAATGAGTTCTGAAGGAACAAAAGTTTTAAATGATGAAAAGATTGTAAAATCTTCTAATCAATCTTCTTCCAGTTAAATGTTTATTTAAAACTTTAAATTCTTTTAATTAAAAGTATTAGGTTCATTAAAACTTTTTAGATTTGTTTAAATAAATTCTAATGACTAATAAATTTTAATTGAATTATAATGCTTTTAATAAATTTTAATAATTAAAATAACTAATAATAATTTCTATATTTCAATTAAAATCTTAAATTATTAATTTATAATCAGATTAGTGCTGAGTATTACTTATAAAATATAAATAAATCTATGAATCATTATATTTTCTCAAAATGAACATTGATTATTGATAAATTTGCCTAATAATAGTAGTAGGGATTTTTATCTTTTCATTTATATTTTTCGATTATAGCTGAACCTTAATTTTTAAATAGTTCCAAGTTGAACTAAAAATTAAGGTGATGTTATGAACTCAAAATATAAGGGAATAATCATTCTTGCCATAATTATTATCTTGGCTTTTTTATTGGTTAATCCTGGCACAGACTACGAAAGAATTGATATTGTAGGTTCTACTTCTGTACAACCTTTAGCAGAGAAATTAGCAGAAAACTATATGAAATCTCATGATGGAGTAAGAATTTACGTTCAAGGTGGTGGTTCTGGAATGGGTATAAGAAGTACAGACCAAGACCTTGCAGATATTGGTATGAGTTCAAAAGAACTTTCCCTTGAGGAAAAAAAGAACATTACTGAAGTCCCAATTGGAAAAGAAGGTATTGTAATAGCTGTAAGTAATCAGAATAATATTTCAAAACTGTCTATAGAACAAATAAGAGATATTTTCAATGGAAAAATAACTAATTGGAAAGAGTTAGGTGGAAAATCCGGAGAAATTAATGTTATAACTCGTGAAGAGGGATCTGGTACAAGATCTGCCTTTGAATCTATTGTTATGGATGATACAAAGATAAAAAATTCTGCTGTTGTTCAAAGTTCTACTGAATCTGTAAAACAATCTGTTGCAAGTGATCCTAATGCTATTGGGTTTGTTTCTTTTGCACATATGAGTGAGGACGTTAAACCAATCTCTGTAAATGGCACTTCACCTTCTGAAGAAACAATTTATAATGGGGACTATCCTTTACAAAGGCCTTTCTTGTTTCTTATTAAAGGAACTCCTACTGGTGAAGTAAAAAATTTTATTGAATGGGTTAAATCTCCTGCTGGAATTGAAATTATTAAAGAAGATAAAATAATTCCTATTTGATATAATATGCTTATAAATTATGAATATTTGTTAATATCAAAAATTATTTAAATCAAAAAGTAATTAATGAATTATTATTAAAATTATTATAAAATTATTATTAAGATTATTATCAATAATCATTATTTTATAAAAAATTTTATAGAATTTTATAGAGAATTTTATAAAAATCTTATCAAAAATCATTATTAAATTATATTAAAAATCATTATAAGATATTATTAGAAATCATTATTAAAATATTACTAAAATTATTAAATAACAAATTATTATTACTGTTAAAGAATGTTAAAAATGATATTAAAATACTATTAAACATTATTATTAAAATATTATCAAACATTAATTATTAAAAATCAAAATAATACTTAAGGGATTATTATGGAAAGAAATAGATTTTCTGAATTCTTAATAGAAAAGGGGTTATTTATAACAGCTATTTTTTCTATTATTATAATTCTTCTAATTGTTTCATTTATATTAATTGAAGGACTTCCAGCTTTTGAAGATTATGGTTTCTTTCGTTTTTTATTTGGAATGACGTGGGCTCCGAATGATGGTGATTTCGGAGTTTTTGCTATGATTATAGGATCAATTTATGTGACAATGTTGTCTTTATTAATGGCTGTGCCATTATCACTTCTTTGCGCTATATTTATGGCTGAAGTAGCTCCAAACAATGTTAGACGAATTTTAAAACCAGTTATTGAGACTTTATCAGGAATTCCTTCAGTTGTTTATGGATTTTTTGGTTTAATTGTTTTAGTTCCACTCATAAGGACTTACTTTGGCGGCACTGGTTTCAGCATGTTTACTGCTGCTATTATTCTAACAATCATGGTTTTACCTACAATTATAACGATATCTCAAGATTCACTAAGAGCAGTTCCTCAAGAATATAGGGAAGCATCTTTTGGACTTGGGGCAACCAACTGGCAGACAATACGACACATCATATTTCCCGCAGCACTTCCAGGAATTATAACTGCAATAATTTTAGGAATGGGTAGAGCAATTGGGGAAACATTAGCTGTTATTATGATTGCAGGTAATGTTGTTCAAATACCAGGATCTATATTTGATCCTGTAAGAACTTTAACTGCTAATATAGCTTTAGAAATGGGTTATGCAACAGGTCTTCATTATAATGCATTATTTGGGACAGCAATAGTTCTTTTCTTAATAATCATGATACTCCTATTAATTGCAAATTATATACAACATAAATATAAGGTTGATGTTGGAGGTGGATATTTATGAGTGGATTAAATTTTCAAAAAATATTATCTCCAAAGACTTCTCAAAAAATAATGAATTCAATCTTTGTAATTTCAGGACTCGTAACAATATTAATCTTAATAATTATATTGGGCTATATTTT
Organism: Methanobrevibacter arboriphilus JCM 13429 = DSM 1125; assembly: GCF_002072215.1. Classification (NCBI taxonomy): domain Archaea; kingdom Methanobacteriati; phylum Methanobacteriota; class Methanobacteria; order Methanobacteriales; family Methanobacteriaceae; genus Methanobrevibacter; species Methanobrevibacter arboriphilus. The sequence goes on along the minus strand of NZ_JXMW01000001.1, from coordinate 25,172 downwards.
GATAAGAGGCCTTCCAGTTGTAAACCTTGGATTTATATTTTCAAATCCAATTGATTCAGGAGCATCTGGTGGAATTTTCCCAATGATTGTTTCTAGTTTGTATGTTACTCTTATTGCAGGTATAGTTGCAACACCTCTTGGTGTTGGTGCTGCAGTATACCTTGTTGAATTTGCTGGTGAAAGTAAAATTACTAAACTCATTAGATTTGGTGCAGAAACTCTTGCTTCAATCCCTTCTATTGTTTATGGTTTATTCGGTTTAGCATTTTTTGTTATTGCTGTGGGATTAGGATGGTCAATCATATCTGGTGGATTAGTATTAGCTATAATGGCACTTCCAACAATATTTCAGGTTTCAGAAGTTACAATTTCTTCAATACCTAGTTCTTATCGTGAGGGTAGCTATGGATTGGGTGCAACAAAATGGCAAACAATTTATAGAGTAGTGCTTCCAGCTGCAATACCAGGTATTGTAACTGGTGTAATTCTTGGAATGACTAGAGCTATTTCAGAAGCAGCTGCAGTAATGTTTGCAGTTGGAGCATCTCTTTCGATGCCTTTATCAATATTTGATCCTGGAAGACCATTACCACTTCATTTGTATATATTAGCTACTGAAGGTATTTCTCTTGAAAATGCTTTTGGAACAGCTGCAGTTCTTGTTATAATCGTATTGGCATTAACTATAATTACAAACTATCTAGTGGATAGATATCAAAGGAAAATCATGGGGAGATAATTAGCTATAAAGATGACTATTTTAAAATATATTTTACATATAATCATGCTATAATTAATTTATACATATAATTAACTTAACAAAGGGGTTAATAATGAATAGAATTGAAGTAGAAAACTTAAATGTATATTTTGGAGATGCTCACATTCTTAAAGATGTTAATACAGGTATTCCAAAAAATACTGTTACTGCACTTATAGGTCCTTCTGGTTGTGGTAAATCTACATTTATTAGGACTATTAATAGAATGAATGATTTAATTCCTAGCTTTTCACATACTGGTAATGTATATCTTGATGGTAAAGATGTTTATGACCCTAAAATGGATGTTGTAGACCTTAGAAAAAAAGTAGGTATGGTTTTTCAAAAACCCAACCCATTTCCTAAATCAATATTTGAAAATGTTGCTTATGGTCTTAAAATTCATGGAATAAGTGATGATGATGCTATTTCTGCAAGAGTAGAAGAAAGTTTAAGAGCTGCTGCATTATGGGATGAAGTTGAAGATAAACTTGATAATTCTGCTATGGGATTATCTGGAGGTCAACAACAAAGATTATGTATTGCTCGAACAATAGCTAATAATCCAGAAGTTATACTAATGGATGAGCCTTGTTCTGCTTTGGACCCTATTTCAACCACTAAAGTGGAGGATTTGATTCATAAACTTAAGAGAGAATATACAATTCTTATTGTAACTCATAATATGCAACAAGCTACAAGAGTTTCTAAATATACATCATTTTTTTTAAATGGAGAGATTATTGAAAGTAACTTAACTGATAAACTTTTTGTTGATCCTAAAAATAAGAAGACTGAGGATTATATTACTGGTAGATTTGGTTAGTACAATCTTTTGTAAACAAAAAGATATGAAAATTTTATAAAATTATTAAAATAGAACTATTAAATTAAAACTATTAATTTAATAAATTATTAAATTATTAAAATGGAACTGTTAAAATAGAATTATTAAAATGGAACTATTAATTTAATAAATTATATAATGATTGAAATTCATTTTTTAATCAGTTATTTAGCTATCTATTGATTCGATAACTATTTATTGTAAAATAAAGATAATTTATAATAATTAGATTATTTAGAATTAAGATTTAATCTAAAAGTCCATTTTAAATCTTAATAATTTTTAATTTAGAAAAGTTGATAATTTAATACTTTAAACAAATTTAACAAGGGGATGTGCTTGATGGATAAAGAATATCCAAGAATATCATTTAAAAATAGAATAAACAATGTGAAAGATGAAGCAGAAAAGATGGGACAAATGGTAATGGAAACTCATCGTAATGCTATTACCTTACTTAATGATTATGATGAAAAAATAGCTGATGAAGTAGTTGAGAAAAGTAAAGAAATTGATCAAGCTGCTTTTGACTTAGAGAGGAGATGTATTAAGTTTATAGCTGTTGAACAGCCAGTTGCTGGAGATTTAATGTTTATTGAGTCTACTATAAGAGTAAGTAGCCATATGAAAAGAATTGGTTATTTAGCTGCTAATATAGCTGATTTATCGGTTTTAATTAAGGATGTGTCTGTCCCAGATAAACTAATGGAAGATTTACAATATATGGCAGATTATGTTCAAATGATGTTAAGTAAAGGATTTTATGCTTTCTTAAATCAAAATTTAGATACTGCAAAAGAGCTTAGAAATGATGATGATAAAGTCGATGATTTGTTTGATTCAATATTAGAGCAAGTCACAGATAATATGTTTGAAGATAAAGAAAATATTAATCAAACTATTAATCTAATATTTATAGCTAGGTTCCTTGAAAGGATCGCTGACAGGGCTGTTGATATTGGTAGAAGAACAATATTTATGATGACTTTTAAAAAGCCTAAAAACTAATCATAAAACTAACATCAGACTAATAATTAGACTAATTCTTAACTAATTATTAAATAATTATTAACTAATTTTTAATTTTTTTTGTATGATTATAATATTATTAATATTCCTAATATTTTTAATATTTCTAATATTTTTAAATAAGATTTTTAATATTTTTAATTAATATTTTTTATAATAAATTCTATAATAGATAATATTGTGATAAATATTCCATAATTTTTAATTAATTTATTTTAACCTTGTTGTAGCGTGTCTATGTGCCCAGCATTGAATACATACTCCAATAGGAAGCCCTGCAGTATGTGTAGAAACTTTTTTGATTTTAACACCTAACGCTGTTGTTTTACCTCCTAATCCCATTGGACCGATTCCACTATTATTTATTTCTTTTAGTATAGAATCTTCTAGTTCTTTAAGTAGAGGATCTGGATTTTTATCTCCTAATTTTTCAAGAAGTGCTTTTTTAGCGGTTTTCAAAGCAAGATCTGATGTTCCACCTATTCCAACTCCAACTACAATTGGGGGGCATGGTTTTCCACCAGCTTTTAAAACAGTTTCAACTACAAAATTTTTTACTCCTTCTATACCTTCTCCTGGTAAAGCCATTTTCAAAGCATTATTATTCTCAGATCCGAATCCTTTGGGAAGTATTGTAAATTCAATATAATTCTCATTTATTAATTCTATATCAATTTGAGGAATCATTATTCCACTATTGTTCCCACTATTTTCTCTTGTTATAGGATCTACTATATTTGGTCGAAGTGGTGTTTCTTTTGTTGCTTTTTGAACTCCTTTTACTATCCCATTGTATATTGTTTCATAAATGTTGTTATTTTCAAATTCAACTTTCCCAATTTTTACAAAAATTATAGGCAATCCTGTATCTTGACACATTGGAATCGCTCTTTTTTCTGCAAGTTCAATATTTTTTAAAATAGCTTCAATATTTAGCTGGGGTAATTCATCACTCTCTACTTTAAGAGCAGATTCTAATGATATTTTAACATCTTCTGGTAAACTTATTGCTGCTTTTTTGTAAAGTTGACAAATTGTATCTTCAACTTTTTTTTCTGTAATCATGCCTCTTATTCCCCTTTAATTGTTATATTGAATTTCTAAAAATAGTGAGTATCTATAAACTTTATTTGTAAAATTTAGTATATTAAATTTATTATATTTTAATATTGAATTATGAGGTAATTATGAGATTATAATTGATAATTCTATAATGTAAAATTGAATCTATTATAGTTTGTATAATTAATTTATAATAGTTTTAGTTTATATAATATTTCAGTTTAGGATTAAATAGAAATATTAAAATATAATAAAAATGATTTTTAAGTAAAATTAGTAAAATTAGTAAAATTAGTAAAATTAGTAAAATTAGTAAAATTAGTAAAATTAGTAAAATTAGTAAAATTAGTAAAATTAGTAAAATTAGTAAAATTAGTAAAATTAGTAAAATTAGTAAAATTAGTAAAATTAGTAAAATTAGTAAAATTAGTAAAATTAGTAAAATTAGTAAAATTAGTAAAATTAGTAAAATTAGTAAAATTAGTAAAATTAGTAAAATTAGTAAAATTAGTAAAATTAGTAAAATTAGGAAGAAGTTATTATTTCATAACTCCTTTTAATCTTTTAAGTTCATTAACTATTTTATTTTGTTTTTTAGAAACCATATCTAGGGAATTATTACTAAGTGCATTTGTTGGACAAGATTCTACACATTGTTGGGTTTCTTCATTTGTGCAAAGATCACATTTTTTGGCTTGACCAATCTCATCCATAGAGATTGCTCCAATTGGACAAACATCTCTACACATTCCACATCCAATACATTTATCACCATTAATAACTATTGCACCACCAAGTTCTTCAATAGCTCCTTCAGGGCATATATTTAAACAAGGTGCTTTTTCTGGTGTACAATGCATGCAAAATAGAGGTACTCCTTCATTCACTCTGATTGCATTCATTGGACAATTTCTTTCACATTTTGCACAACTTACACAGAGTTCTGGATTTGAAACTAATTCACTCATTTTTGTACCTTCTTATCAAATCATTAATTAATTTTTTATTAAACTATTTAATCCTTAAAAGACCTACTAGATCTTGAATTACTAGTTAGTATACTTATAATGCTTTTAGCTTTAGGTTTTGATGTTCCAGCTAATTTTGATAAATGTTCTTTTTGTTTTTGAAGTTTAATTTTATCAATATCAATTAGTGAAATAGCTCTTTTAGAACATGCTTTAATACAAGCAGGACCACCATCTCTATCTTCACATTGATTACATTTTTGAGCTTTCTTATCTTCTACACTTACAGCTCCAAATGGACAAACCATCATACAAAGTCCACAAGCTATACACTTATCTTCTTCAACTCCTTTTCCTATAATAGCTTCTGTTGGACATATTGCTTTACAAGGAGCATCTTCGCACTGTTGACATATTATTGGATAGTATGTACCTTCAATTTCTCTAATATTTATTCTGGAAGCTCCATAAAGTCCGCAACAAGCACTTTCACAGTCTAAACAACCATTACATAAATCTGGTTGTACTAATATTTTTTCCAACTTCAGCCCTCCAGTATATTTTTATTTTATTCCTAATTCTGCACATTGATTATCAACATACTCTTGTATTCTTTCTTTTTCTTCATCTGAAAGATGTTTAAACCTTTTTTGAGCATTTAAAAATTCATTTACAGGTTTTCTATCCTGTGGTTTATATGTTAACTTGAAGTCACCATTTTCAATTTCATACAATGCCCAAGAACCTGTTTCAACAGCTAATCTTCCAAGTTCAATAGTTTTTGAAGGACTATATCCCCAACCAGTGGTACATGGTTGATTTAAATGTATGTAAGCAGGACCATCAACTTCAGATGCTTTTTTAACTTTTCTCATAAAATCTTCAGGGTATGCAATTGAAGCTGTAGCTACATATGGTACTCCATGGGCTGCCATAATAAGAGGAACATTCTTTTTAGGCTTATCTTCTCCAAAACTATCTTTTCCATGGGGGGAAGTTGTAGTAGATGCACCATAGGGTGTGGAAGCACTTCTTTGAATTCCAGTATTCATATATGCTTCATTATCATAACAGATATATATCATGTTATGTCCTCTCTCCATAGCTCCAGATAATGATTGCATACCTATGTCTGCAGTTCCTCCATCACCACCAAAAGCTACTACATTAACATCTGTTTTTCCTTGAGCTTTAAGTGCACTTTCAACACCAGATGCAACAGCACCTGCATTTTCGAAAGCTACATGTATCCAAGGTATTTCCCATGCAGTTTCAGGGAAAGGAGTTGTAATAACTTCTAAACAACCAGTAGCTGAGATAGCTACAGTATTCCTACCTAATGCTTTTAATGCTAACCTTACTCCTATGGTAGCTCCACAACCAGCACAACCTCTGTGTCCTGGTGCTAAAAGTTCTTCTTCAGGTAATTTCATATAATTTCTCTCCTATGTTAATTTTATATAGTTTGTTTTTATATTTTGTTCTTATTCTTTTAAACCAATCCAAGTAACATCTTTTTCAGGGTTTTTAGTTTTTTCAACTACTTCTTCAATATAATTCGGTGTTATATCTCTTCCTCCAAGCCCTATGATGAAATCATATGCCTCAACATCAATTTTTGCTTTGATGTCATTGTACAATGCTCCACCGACACCGAAAGAAATATTCTTATCGAGTACTGCAACTTTTTTAGCATTTTGTACTACTTTTTGTATTTGTTTTTGTGGGAATGGTCTATAAACTCTTATTTTTAAAAGTCCGACTTTTTCACCACGATCCCTCATTTCATCAACACAAACCCTTACTGTACTACAAATCGATCCCATAGCTACTATAATGATTTCAGCATCTTCACATTTGTATTCTTCAACAAGATCATATTTTCTTCCAAATATTTCTTCAAACTCTTGGTTTGTTTTTTCGATTACTTCTAAAGAGTTTTCCATTGCTTCTTCAATTTGATATCTTGCTTCCATATAATAATCTGGATCAGTTAATGTTCCAAGTGACATTGGAGCTTCTGGATTTAAAAATGCATGTTCTGGCTTATATTCTGGAAGGAATCTATCCACTTGTTCTTGGCTAGGGATTTCTACAGGTTCTACTGTATGGGTTAATATAAACCCGTCTAAGCATACCATAGAGGGTAATAATATTTTATTATTTTCTGATGTTTTATATGCCATAAGTATAGAGTCAAGAGCATCTTGTCCATTTTCAACATAGATTTGCATCCATCCAGAATCTCTTTGTGCTATGGAATCTTGTTGGTCATTCCAAATACTTAATGGTGCAGATATTGCTCTGTTTGCATCAGCCATCACTATTGGCATCCTCATTCCTGCAGCAGCAAACAATATTTCATGCATTAGCATTAATCCTTGGGATGAAGTGGCTGTAAAGACCCTCACTCCTGCTCCACATGCTCCAACAGCAGCACTTATAGCACTATGTTCTGATTCAACTCTAATATATTCTGCATCAATATCTCCATCAGCTACAAATTGTGCAAGATATTCTGAAATTGATGTTTGTGGAGTGATAGGATAAACAGGAATAACTTTTGGTCTAGCTAATTTTACAGCTTCAGAAACTGCTCTGTTAGCTGTCATAACTTTTTTTGTCATTTATAATTCTCCTATATTTTTTAGTTTTTAAATCTTAAATTTTTCATTTGATGTTTTCCATTTAAATTAATGCTTTCTAATTAATTATGATTGATTATTTTCTTTGATTGATTATTCTCTTTCCATTTTGATTGCTTTTACTGGACATTCTACTTCACATATCCCGCAACCTTTACAATAATCATAATCTATATCATGATCTTTGTTTATACATCCTTCTGGACAGAACATAATACAGTTATCACAATCAATACACTTTTCTTTATCAAGAATAGGTTTAAATGTTCTCCAACTTCCTGTTTTATTATTTCTAGTACTTCCAGGGGTTTTTACAGCTCCTCCAACAGAATCCATTTAATCACCTTATATTTAAAATTAAATTTTTATTATAAAATTATTTTATTATAGAATTATTTTATTATAAAATTAATTATAAAATTATTCTATTATTGAATTATTCTTTTATTATAGAATTATATTTTGTATTAAAAGTTATACTATAATTTTAAGATTATTAATATAACTTTAAAAGTTTATTATAAATTTAAAAATATTTTTAGAATATTCTAAAAATATTTGAAATATTCAAAAATTAATTTAAGCTATTAAATTTGATTATAAGCAATTTCAGCGGCTTTTGAATTTTTATCTCCAAGTTTTCCAGGGAAAGTTTCTTTTATAACTTTAATAATAGACCCAAGAGACACTTCGCCACTTTTTTTTGCAAATGATCCTAACATAATAGTATTCACAATAGGAACTCCTAGATTTTCTAAAGCAATTCCTGTTGCATCAATATTATAAATTTCTTTGTCCTTATTTTTTTCTAGGTTTTCTTCTTTATTTGTGTTTATAATTATAGAACTGTCATTCTTTATTCCAGAAAAAACATTTACAACATCTAACAATCCATCGTCAAGGACAACTACATAATCAGGATTTTGAACTTGATATCTTATTTGTATAGGTTTATCATCAATTCTTGTGAAAGCCATAACAGGAGCGCCCCGTCTTTCTACTCCAAAGAACGGAAATGCTTGTGAAAATTTCCCATCTTCGAATGCAGCCTTTGCTAATATCTCTGCTGCGGTAACGGCACCTTGTCCTCCACGGCCGTGAAAACGAATTTCAATCATTCAAATTTCCTCCATTCATCATGTATAATCATTATAAATTACAAGATATATAAACTTTTACAATGTTATAAAATTATTCATTATTATTAAAAAATAAGTATTACTATTATTAATATTATTATTCATACTATTATTTATTATTAATATTTTATCTAATAATAGTATCTAATAATGTTGTTATATTGTCTATTAGTATTTGTATTGTCTATTAATGTTACTATTTCATCGATTAATATTGATTATATCTGTTAATTTTAATATATATGTTAATTTTAATTCAATTAAAAAAATGATTAATTAAAAATATGACTTTTAAAAATATAACTTAATAAATTAACTTAATAAATTATAGATTAATAAATCAATTTAATATACTAATTTAATAAATTAATTATAATTAATAATATAATAAAACAACATAATGAAACAGTTTATTTAATAAAATAATTTATCAATTATTAAATATATATTATCCATTATTAAATATATAATTATAAAAATGATCATTAATATCATAATAATCTAAAGATAATTATTATAAGAATTATAAAAAAATTATAAAAGTTTATAAGAATAATTATGAAAATAAAAGTTGAGATTTTATGACAATACTTATTGTAACTGGAAATTTAGCCTATTCTTCAGTTGAAAAAATTGCTTCAGAGTCTAATAAGGAGGTTATTGTCCATTTAGCTGATTCACAAATAGCTGCGTTTTTGACTCCAAGAATGATAATTAAAGAATTAAAAAATAACTATGAAGAAGAATTAGCTAATGGTTCTATTGATCTTATCATAACTCCAGGGCTTATGAGAAAATCTACTGATGAAATATCTGAATCTTTAAACATTCCAACATTTAAAGGACCAACCGATGGAGCAGATATTGGGATGGTATTAGATTTAATTGATGATTTAAAACTTTCAACTTCTAAACCTGCAGATAAATTAATTGAAGAAGAAAAAAGAAAGAAAGCTATTAAATTAATAAATGAGTTTGAATCAGATATTGAAAATAGGGAGAGGTTGCTTGAAAAGCCTAATAATATATTAGTTGGAAATTTAGCTGTTGGTGAAGATTTTCCAATGAGAATTTTAGCTGAAATAGCTAATGCACCTATTTTAACTAAAGAAGAGCTTATCAGAAAATGTGAGTACTTTTTGATAAATGGTGCAGACATGATTGATATTGGAATGGTAGCTGGTGAAGATTTTTCAGATAAAATTCCAGATATGATAGCTACACTACGCCCTATTGTTGGAAATAAAGCTCTTAGTATTGATACATTGAACCCAAAAGAAATTTCTGTGGCTATTGAAAATGGAATTGATTTAGTTCTTAGTATTGATTTAGGAAACTATAAAAAAGTTTTACCTCTTTTAAAAAAGTATAATGTTCCTGCTGTAGCATTACCAACTAATTTTAGTGAGGAAAAAGTTCCACACACAGTTGATGAAAGGGTAAATTCTATGGTGGAGTTAGCTAAAGCATGTATTGATGAAGATATTCAAATAATAGCTGATTTGATTTTAGATCCTGTTAATAGTAGTAGTATTGTTGATTCAATTTTAGCTTGTAGGAAATATCATGAAAAAATGAACGAACCAATGTTTTTTGGAGTTGGAAATGTTAATGAACTTATGGACACTGATTCTGTTGGTGTAAATGCTCTACTTTCTGGAATAGCTATGGAACTTGGAGCTAGTATTCTTTTCACTCCTGAAGAAAGTGGAAAAACTCTTGGAAGTGTTTATGAATTAGCTATTTCTAGTAAAATGATGTTTTTAGCTAAGCAAAGAGGATCTATTCCTAAGGATCTTGGTATTAATCTTATTCTGTATAAAGATAAAAAGAAAAGAAAGGATATTTATGAAGATTATGAGAATTCTGATTTTGATGTTCCATTAGAAAAAGCAACAGAATCTGTTCGGTTTATTCTTGATCCTGCAGGAAGCTTTAAAATTAGAGTTGAGCATGCTATCGATCCTAGAAATAGCAAAATTGTTGTTACTCACTTTAAAAAAACAATTCCTGATTTGACTATTGAAGGAAGATACGTGAAAGAGATTTATGATGAGTTGGTAAGGCAAGGAATTGTTACAAGATTGGAACATGCTGCTTATTTAGGTTCTGAGCTTCAAAAAGCAGAGATCGCTATGATTACAGGTAAAGAATATGTTCAAGACTTTGATTTATTTAAAAGATTGCCTGAATTAAATTGATTATTATATAATTATTATATTTATATAATTATGATATAAATATAAGTATTACTATTTATTATAATTATAATAAAATTATCAAAATTTAAATATTAAGATTAATATAATAATCGTAAAAATATAATTACAAAGTACCAGTACAAAGTATCAGTACTAATATTAGTACAAGTATCAGTACTAGTATCAGTACTAGTATTAGTACATAGTATTAGTACAAAATAGCAATAGGAAATTTTGGTACAAAACTTTGTGATTCTTTTAGAAATCTCTGTTCTAAATTTTTAAATATTTCTATTTTTAAAGATTTTAGATTGTTGTGTCTTATTTTTTATTATCAATAATTTTTTTGTTTTAGTTTAATTTTATAGTTTTACTCTAGTTTAATTTATAGAAGCCATGAATTATATTCTCAATATCTGGAGTAACTTCATTTCCTAACCACTCAATAAGGACTTTTTTACCATTCACTTCAAAGAAGGCCAATCTATAATCTCCTCTTGTATCTGAGTGTTGAGTGACATAGAGTATTGTGTGGTTTGCTATTGTTATGTTTTCTCTTTTGGGATTGTTATCTTTATTAGCTATTCCATAAGCGAAATAATCTATATCTCCCTGATAAACTTTTTCTCCTTGGGAGGAATCATCATAAACTGTAATATAAATGCTATCATCATCATATTTCCCATAAGTTTCAATGCCAGAACTAGTTTTAATAGTTCCATTAGAATATTTACTAGGAATCATAGTTATTAAACCATTAATGGTAGTTTTTTCACCTTTTAGTTCAAAAGTTTCATCACTAATATTATTAATATTATTAATATTATTATTAGCATTAATAATATCATTAGCATTATTAGAATAATTATTAGAATTATTTTGATTATTTAAGTTACTAAAAATAAAATAAGCACCAATTATACAAATTATTATAATTCCTATAATAACTATATTTTTTTTATTCATCATACCACTTTTACTTGTTGATGTTTTTGTTTTTGTATACAATTTTTAATATCAATTTTTAATAAATATACTTTTAATAGATATATTCTTAATAAATATATCAATGGACATATTCTTAATAAGTATATTAATGGATATATTTTTAATAATTATATTATTGATAGATATATTTATTATAAATTTAATCTAAAATATAGTTTATAATAAGATATATTAATAATATTTTAAATAATCTTATAAAAATTATAGTGGCATATTATGGAAAATTGTACAAAATGTGGAAATCCTAAGATTATAATAAAGAGAAAACAATCAGGACAGGCTTTATGTAAAGAATGTTTTATTGAAAGTATTCAGAAAAAAGTAATAAAGACTATAAAAAAAGAAGAACTTCTTGAAAAAGGAGATAAAGTTCTTGTAGCTCTTTCAGGAGGTAAAGATAGTGTAACCCTTCTTGATATTCTTGATACTTTTAGAAAGCGTAATATAATAGATATTTGTGCTGTAACTGTTGATGAAGGGATAAGTGGATATCGCCAAGATGGTGTTGAAATAGCTATTCGTCATGCAGAAAGACTTGGAATAGAACATAAAGTAGTTTCATTTAAAGACTCTTTCAATATTACTCTCGATGAGGTGATGAAAATTCCTAATTATAGAGGTTCATGTACTTATTGTGGAGTATTTCGTCGTTGGATAATAAATCGAGCTGCAAGAGATTTTTCTGCTACTAAAATTGCTACTGGTCACAACCTTGATGATGAAACTCAAGCAATATTAATGAATTATCTTGAAGGAAATGTTGATAATTTAACTAAAATAGGTCCTAAAACAGATTCAAAAAGTCCTCTTTTTACTCCAAAAATAAAACCTCTTAGAGAGATTCCTGAAAAAGAAATTGGATTATATGCTTTAGCAAAGGACTTAGAAGTCCATTTTGCAGGTTGTCCTTATTCAGAAGAGTCTTTTCGAGGTGAAATTGGACAAATAATTAAAAATTTGTCTAAAGATCATCCTACTATCATGTATTCTACGCTTAGAGGTTTTGATAAAATCAAAAAAGCTTTAAAGAAAGAATATAAAAGTGAATTTACTTTTGAAAGTTGTACTATTTGTGGTGAACCGTCTTCAAATGAAATATGTAGGGCATGTACTTTTTTAAATGAGTTAAAATGATCTAATAATAGATAAATTGGCAAAAGATTAGAATAAACAATAATAAACATAATTAACAATAAAATAATAATAACTAATAATAACTAATAATAAATAACAAATAAATAATAATAAGTAATAATAAGTAATAATATCTAATATCTAATATTAATAACTAAATGCACAATTAGATATACAATTAAATTAGCAAATGACTAAAAATTAGCTATATAATACTAGATGAATTAATAATAATTATATAATCAATATATTATTAAGTTATAAGGAGATAAGCTTATGAATTTTAAACTTATATTCAACAATAAAAATGAAACTAAAACTATTAAAAATGAGGATACTTCTATAAAAGATATTTTAAATGATATGGAGCTCTCATCTGAAACAGTAGTAGCTAAAAAAAATGGAGATATTGTTATTGAAGATGAAATAATTGAAGAAGGAGATGAAATTCAACTAATAAAGATTATTTATGGTGGATAATTTGAAAATGAAGTTGAAATCTATATTTTTGGTGTTTACTAATGAAAGTTTATTATAAAACTCAACAAAATCAAAAAAATCTATTTTAACTTAAAAATTAGGAGTTTTAATATTTATTTATATTATTTAAAAGACAATAACTAAAAATAAATAATTTACCAACCTATACTCTAAATAAACAATTGATGATCATATATTCAAGAAATAAGGCTAAATTATCAAATATTCAAAAACGAATTTTGAGGGATTTAACCTCTTGATCTATAAGATTAGGACATGTTCATGGATTAAGCTATTTTTAGATTTTTTTTATTATTATATTGAATAGAATATGTGTTTACAATCTTTGATTTAGTTGGATAGACAATTATTAAAAATAGTAATATTTATATATAATGAAGTAGATAATTATAGTATCTATATATAATTAATATCTGTACGAACTTATTGTTTTATTGATGATGTGGCAATCTCAATCTTTTTTATTATTTTTATTTTTAGGATTATAATATTAATAAGTATATATAGTGTTATTTATCTTTTGATATTGAAAAGTATTTAGAGGATAAGAATCTTTTGATCCTTTTTTATAGGGGTGATAGAGATGAACGATGATATTTGCTAGTTAATTATTATTTTTTTATTTTTTGCTTTAATGCATGGGTGTCAGAACAACTGTCTTCTTGTCATGCATTAAATCAAAAAATAGGAGAATATGAATAATTGGATTTTAATTATTTTGATAAGTTATATATTAATTCACATGCGAAGGAATTAGCTAAAGTTAATAATAGTGGAGGAGATTATATAGATAATGTTTATATGTGGCATACATCACTTATAGATGATCCTCCATACATTAGCTTAGCTATATTCTTTAACTATTGCTCACTCGACTGTTTAACCTGTTGCAATCGTTTATTATTATCTGGAAGCGGTGGCTGTACTCCGTTTCATTTAAATGATATTGATAATCATAAAGACAATATCGATAGTACAACGATCGTAGGAGGAGAACCGTTTGCTCAGGATCTAACTAATATTCGTAATATTTTACAACGTACTAAAGATCTTGGTTTAAGAACTAACGCTCTCACAAATGGTTTACATCTTTGGGAGCCTGAGGTACATAAATTGTGGCCATTAATTGATCATATCAACCTTCACGTGACAGAAGAATTTTTAGCACTTGGTTTATATGATAGAGTTGATGAGTTGCCTTTTGATGTGGATTATAATATTATTTGGCATCCTAATAATATTCCGTTTGTTTTGGATTGTATGGGTTTATTAGATGGTGATAAGTTTTTTATTAAGAAAGATTTTATGTTCGGTGGGGAAAAATATATCCCAACTAAAATTTAATTTTTATCTTCTTAATTTTCCTTATTTTTTTTATTTTTAATTTTGAAATTGTTAGTCTTAGAGTTGCGAAAGTGAATATTTTAAGTAATTTTTATTATAGTTTAATTTTTTATATTATAAAAGTTATATATAATCAATATGATATTTAGTATTAATTTTAGTAATACATTTGTTGAAAAAAGTATGTCAAAATTAGTTTTAAGGTGAGCAACTTTTATGAAAGTTTATTATGAATGTGGTGCTTGTTTTCTTCGTCAATCTAAAGATGCAATGGATTTAGCAACTGATGATGATGTTTTAAAACTAGAATTAATAGAAGAAATACTGGATTTTTTAGCTAAAAATTTTAATGAAGGTGCATCTTCTAATAAATTAGGTTCAGCTGTACATAGAATCATAAAAGAGAAAACTAATTGTGATGATCCTTACTATAAAGAAAAAATCATTGGGAATAAAATAGCTCTTGAATTCCTTCCTAAAATTCAAAAACTCTTAGAAAAAGATAACACTCTTGAAAATTATATTAAAATAGCTATTGTAGGTAATATACTAGATTTTGGAGCTTTGGGTCTTGATTTCAACCCTCAAAATTTCATACTTTCTAATTTAAAAAAGAAATTAGCTATAAATGATATTGATAAACTCAAAAAAGCTATTTCTAATCATAATCGCTTACTTTATCTTGCAGATAATACTGGTGAGATTGTTTTTGATAAACTACTTATTGAGAAATTAAGAGAGTTTGGATTAGAGATCACTGTTGCTCTTAAAGAAAAACCAATTCTTAATGATGCTTGTTTAGAAGATGCATTAGATGTTGGCCTTAATGAAATTGCTAATTTAACAACTATTGGTACTGATTCGGTTGGCATAGTATATGAAGAAGCTTCTGAAGAATTTAGGAAAATTTTCGATTCTCATGATTTTATAATATCTAAGGGTCTTGGAAATTATGAAGGCTTAACTGAAATTGATCTTGAAAATAAAGATGTTTTTTGTCTTTTATGTGTAAAATGTAGCGCTATAGCTAAAGATATTGATCTTGAAGAGAAAGATAATGTGCTTTTAAAGTTATGATCTACTAATATAATTAATTAACATAATCATAATTAAGTATAATTAAGCATAATTAATCATATTAATCACAACTAATCACATTAATGAGATTAAGCATAATTAAACATAATTAAAATTAATATAGTTAATAAATCAATATTATGGTGTTAATTTGAAAATAGGCTTCATTGGTTTTGGAGAGGTTGCTTCAACGATTTCAAAAAAACTTTTAGATAACAATGTTAATGTTTTAAGCTCTATAAATGGTCGAAGTGATAAAACAAAGAAATTAGCTAAAAATTCTGGAATAGATTTGGTTAATAGCTTTGAAGATGTTGCTTTATCTTCCGATATTTTAATATCTACTGTCTCTCCTTTTGAAGCTTTAGAAATATCTAAAAAATATGGGGTATTAACTAATGGAATTTTTTTAGATTTAAATAATATTTCTCCTAAAACGACTTTAGAAATATTTGACTTTTTTAAGGGTATAAATGAAACAAAATCCTCAAATTTTATAAAAGGATCTATCATTGGGAAAATATCTTCTAAAAATCAGATCATTTATCTTTCTGGGGAAAATTCTAATGATTTACTTCTTTTAAAAGACTATGGACTTAATATTAAAGTTATAGGAAGTAATATTACAGATGCTTCCTATATAAAAATGATTAGGAGCATTTATTCAAAATCACTTACAGCTGTAACTTATGAGGCTTTTAAAATTTCAGAAAGCTTCAATATGGGAGATGAGTTTTTTGAAGTTTTATCTATTACTGAAGGTAAAGATTTTGAAATTCAAGCTAAATCAAGAATTAAGAGTTTAAAAAATTCACATGAAAGAAAATATGAAGAAATGAGCGAAATTTTAAAATTTTTAGAAAACATTCAATCTTCAAATGATTTTAAAGATAATAATATGATTAAAGCTACACAAAATAAATTTAAAGAAATAAAATAGCTTTTCATGGTTAATAAGCTAGTATTATTAATAAAATTATGATTAATAACTGTTATTTTTAATATTAGGGCTAATAATTGTTATTGTTAATGAAATTATTTTCATTGACTATGTATTTCATTGATTATGTATAAAAATCCTTATTCTAAATCCTTCTTTTTTCTTTATTATTTTAGCAGATACTGGTATAAATTGTGAATCAAGAATATACCTTATATAAGTAACATCTCTACTATGTAATCTTAGATTGGTTTTTATTTTTTTATTCTCAACTCTAATCTCACAAGAAAGTTTTCCATCTTTATTAATATAAATTTGAGGATTTAATTTATTTTTTTCTGAAGCTTCTTCTTTTAAATCATTATTTAGATTTCTCTTCAATACTTTTGTTTCAAATTTTGTAAGGTATAATCCTGCATCAATAAATAGTGGAATATCGTCTATTTTAATATTGGAATTACTTCTAAATTCTCTATTAGCTACACTAGCAGCTTCACCTTTTTCACATTTATCTGCAACGTAAAATGATCTTTCAATTACCTTATCAACACTTTGTTCTTTAGGTATAACTCCTTTTTCTTCATAGCTTTTCATTAAGTTTACTACTTCTTGTCTTGTCACTCCTTCTTCAATTGAGCTAATAGCTAAACGAGTAAGGACTGGACCATAACCTGCTCTTCTAAATGTTGCCCATATAGACTCTTCATCTCTATAAACTCTTCCTTTTATTATCTCATTAATTGCATTTCCATTTAGATAAGATATATTCATTAAATTAGGCCTAGAACAAGTATTCATTCTTTTTTTTATAATATCCCAATTTCTCCTTCCAGGTATTGTTCCTTTTTTTATTTCTCTTTGAAGAATTTTTATTGTTGTTTTTGGAAGTAGTTCTTTTGTTTCTTCTGGTATTTCCATATTATTTTTAATAATGGATTTTCTAATTTCTCTTCCAGATATTTTACCAATAGATTCTTTACCATTAGCTTCTTTATCATTAAATTCTTTATCATTAACTTCTTTATTATTAATTTCTAATTCTGGAATGATATGAAAATCCATATTTCTTCCGTATTTCTCTTTTAGAAATTCATTAACAGCAAACCATCTTATAACATTACGATTGGGAAGATTCCTTGGGATCCCTACAAATATTCCCTGTTTTACAAATTTTTGTGCATATTTAATAATTTCTGGAGTTGATACATTGGCAGCATCTACATAATCCACTACTCCATCTTCTATCATCATAGCTATTCTGATTGGTACACTATATGCTAAAGTTAGTCTATGGTGAAGTCCTTCAATACCCACTACTTTATCTGCTCCTGCAGCTAATGCCATGTCTTTTCTTGCTTCAAATGGAGTGAAAAATGGCGCATGATTTGCACTATAACCTTTGTTTAGATATATTACTACTTCATCTCCAGTTTTTTCAGCTATTTCTTTTCCCTTTTCTATTAGCTTCATATGCCCTAAATGTACTGGGTCAAAATCTGCACTTATTCCAATCATATTTTTCACAGCATTATTTCATTCAATAAGATTTATAATATAAACATAAAAGAGTTAAATATAAAAATGAATTAAGTATACAATTGTTTATTATTTGAGCTAAAATTAATTTTAATTTAATAAAAATTTTTAATAAAGTTTCTTAATAAAATTTTTAGTAAATAAACTACAAGATATTGAAATATTAAAAAATAGAAAATAAAATAATCAGTTAGATTAATCTGATTATAAATAATAAATTTATTTTAAATTTATTTAAGTATAGTTTTAATTATCAAGAAGTCTAATTATTCCAGTTAATATTAACCAGATACCTATTAATGCTCCTAAAACCATAGGATCTCTAGCATAAGTTCCTAAAATTATATATATAACACCTAATATTATTCCAAGAACTCCACTCCAAAATGAAAAACCACTATCTTTATTTCCAATTAATGTTACTAGTCCTGCAATAATAAGTAATATTCCAGCTAAGTATATTGTCAGAGCAGCTAAAAATGCAAAGGTATTTGGACTAAATAATAAGATTAAACCTAAAATTAATATTAAAATACCAATAATTACTGTAGCTATGCCTCTGCTGGGACTATAATCTACTTCTGAAATTCCACTAATTAATAAAAATACACCCATTAAAAGAACGGCCACACCAATAATAGCTTGAGCACCAATTAACCCTACCATTGGAAATGCTATTATAATTAAACCTAATACTATTGCTAAAATACTAAGCATTGATTTTTTCATATTCAAACCTCCATACTACAAACCATATTTCAATATATTATCATTAATTTATATTCTATAAATATAATTTATATTTTATAAATATATTTTATAAATAATATATAATAATACATAAGAATACTAATAATACTTTATGTAATTTTATTTATATATTTTTTGTATTTTTTGTATTTTTTAATTAGTTTAATTGCATACATTTTTAATTTAATCATATAAGGGGTAAATGTTTAATTTTTGTTTTAGATTTATTAAAATTTTTAGAATTTATTTCAGCTAGCCATTCATTTTTACACTGGCATTCATAATCATCAATAACACTTTGTTTAATATTTGAATCAATAATAGTGTGTTTAAGATCTTTATTACATTTTTTACAATTATATGGTCCTCTACGAGATCCAAAACCTGATGTATCCATAAATGAAGGAATATTTAAATTTTTTCTAGTCTCATTTATGACTTCAATTACACTCCATATCCAAGGGGGTTGATAAGATCCTTTTCTCCAAAATCTTTCTATTATTGTTCCTTTGTGTATTGTTGCTGGACAAAAAGAAACTCTACTTACTCCAACACTTTCTGCATAGTATGCTGTTTGAATAGCTTCATCTATTGCTTCTTTTTCTGATGTTAAAATTGGTTTTATGAAAATATATGCTTTAGATTTAGCCTTATAATCATTATCTTCATCATTATCTATTTTTGCCATTATGTTTACAGCTTTTTCAAAGTCTTCTTTTGAAAATCCTTTGTTAATCTTTTCTTCTCTTATAAATTCATTTTGAGATTCTAATCCAATGCTTACCTCAAATAACCTATCTCCAATAATTGGAAATATTTCCTCAATAGCTTCTTTTTTTACATATTCTGGACGAGATTCAACTATAACTTCTTTTATTTCATCTATTTTTGAGATAGTTTCAAGTATTTCACATCGAACTTCTTTAGAAATCTCTTGAGGATTTAGAAAGCTTCCTGAAACAAATATCTTAATAGCTATTGGCATAGTTTTACCATCAGTTTTTATATCATCTAGATGTTTATCTAACTCTTTTTTAAATAATTGAATGATCAGTTCATCATCAATTGGTTCTAATGTACAGTCTGAAATATAGCTACACATAGTACATCCTCCAGAATCTCCTAATGCCCATGAACAGCCTGGAGTTGGCACTATTACAAATAAACTTTTTCCAGATCCTCTATAAAGTAAATCATCTTGATACCAACTTACAGATAACCTTTCTGGAGGTCTTATTTTCATTCTTTCAAGGTAATTATCTCTTATTTCTTTATTAAGTTTTTGAATTTCCATTATTTTTAACCCTTGCTTTATTTATTTGTTTTATATATAGTATTTGTTCTATCTGTGATTATTTATAATATTATTCTAATATTCTCTTTTATGTTTATATTTATTTTTAAATCTTTAATTTTTCCTTTGATTTCTAAATCTTTAAGATATATAAATTATATAAAATTTTTAAATTATAAATTAATTATATAATATATTATTATTTTAATATAATAATAATTATTTTATATAATAACATGTTTTATAGGATTATAATTGATATATAAAAATCATACATAATCAATATATAATTAATATATAATCATACATAGCTTATAATTATACATAGCTAATACATAATAAATAGATAATCAATATATAATCAAACATATCAATAGATAATTAAATAAATTTAGTAACTATATTGATCTATAAAAGATTAAAAATAAAAAATAAGTAGGTTAACAAATTAATAAATTTTAGTTATTAAAAGTATATAGAAGATTATAATTTATATGGAAGTGAAACAATCTCTGATATACCATTAGATTATTTTAGTAATAAAGAAAAAAATCAAGATTCTTTAGAAAATAATGAAAACCATAATCCTAATAATTTTGATATTAATAATATTATTAATAATAGTTTTAATTTTCATGAATTAGCTAAAAAACACGGTTTTAAAGAAAAAAATGTTAAAACAATTCTTAATAAAAGTAAAGAAAATAGGGGAGTATTTTTAGGAGATTATTCTTTAAATCCTTACTTAGGTTGTTCTTTTGATTGTAAATATTGTTATATTAATGGAAGCAAATATGCTGGTTCTACTAAATCTTTTTATATAAAATCTAATGCTTTAGATATTCTTAAAAATCAATTAAAAAGGAAATCAAAGACAGGGGAGCGAGGAATTATTCTATTTGGCTCTGCTACTGATCCTTATATTGACATCGAAAAAGAATTATTTCTTACTAGAGATTTACTAAAAATAGCTAATAGATTTAGATTTCCTATACACTTAGTAACTAAATCTGATCTGGTTTTAAGAGACATTGATTTGTTTAAAAAAATTAATAAAAATGGACTATTACCAAAAGATATAGAACATCTTGATTCAAAAGTAATGATAACATTTTCATTTTCATCATTGGATGAAAAAGTAGCTAAAATTTTTGAACCAAATGTTCCAAACCTAAACAGAAGGTTAAAAGCTATTAAAAAATTAAAAGATGAAAAATTTTTAGTAGGAGTATCATTAATGCCACTTCTTCCTTTTATTTCAGATTCATATAATGCTATTGATAAATTTGTTTCTATTTTCAGTGATATTGGAGTTGATTATATTTTTGGAGGGCCTCTTACATTATTTGGGGATGGAAATAATGATTCTAAAACAAAATATTATAAGATACTTAATGAAAACTTTCCTAAATTTGTTGAACCTACTAAAAATATTTTTAAAGAAAAAGATTATCCTAATATTAACTATCAAAATAATATTTATAAAAATCTAGAGAATGTTTGTAGGAGATATAATATTAAAAATTCAATTGTTTAGAATTTTATTTAGAATTTGATATAATAAATTATAAAAATAGAATGAATTATAAATAGAATAAGCTATACAGTTAGAATAAGCTATAATGATTTAATAAGTTATAAAAATAAGAATAATGTATAAAAAATAAAAAAGAAATAAAAAGAAGTTATTCAGCTTAGAAGCTGCTTATAACGTCTCCTAATAATTTAATAGATTCTTCTTTATCTGGTCCGATTGGGGAACCTGCTACGTATTGTGTAACACCCATTTCTCCGAGAGCTTCGATTTTTGGTATAAACTCATCAGGTGTACCACATACAGAGAAAGCTTCCATTAAGTCGTCACTTACTGCACCAATAGCTCCACCAAAGTCACCTTTACCAATTAATCCTCCGAGTTTTTCGTTGATTCCTTCAGGCAATCCATGTCTTTGTAATACAGGAGGTGGGGAACCAGCAGCAATGAAAGCTACAACAATTTTTGCAGCATTTACAGCAGCAGCAGAATCAGCAGCAATAGAACAGCAAGTGTATGCAGCTACGTCAACATCAGACATAGATTTTCCACCAGCTTTAGCTCCTTCTTCAATTAAAGGCACTGCAGCTTCAAAGTCTTTAGGGTTTGATGCGTTAATTAAAGCACCGTCGGAACATTCTCCTGCGGTTTTTAACATCATAGGTCCTTGGGCACCCATATAAATAGGGATTTTATCTTGGACTGCTTTTACTCCACCGAGTTGAGCTCCAGACTCTGTTTTTCCACCAGACATTAAAGTTTCCATCATTTCTATAGCACTTTTGATGGTACTTACTGGTTTTGTCCATTCAATTCCGAGAGCATCGAAAGTAGCTTTGTCTCCAGGTCCAATACCTAGAGTAGCTCTACCATTGGATAATTCATCTAAAGTAGCAATTGCTGCAGCTGTTACAGCTGGACTTCTTACATAAGGATTGGTTACACCAGGTCCTAATTTAATAGTCTCTGTTGCTTCAGCTAATAAAGCTAATGCTTCATATACGTTCTTGTTGTTGTAATGGTCAGTAATCCAGACATATTCAAATCCTACGTCTTCTGCCAATTTAACAAGCTTTGCAATTTTATCAATTGGTTCATTTGGAACAAATTCGATACCGAACTTCATATTTTATCACCAATTAATTTTTAAGTGCTTCTATATATAAAGTATTTTATATTTGATTATAATAGAAAACTTTAAATATGTAATATCAGATAATATTTGATATTGTTGTTTTTCAATGTTATTTTTGTTTGTTTATTATTTATTTTTATTAATAAATCATTTTCAGTATTTTTATGGAGTTTATAATAATATAATCTGATTTTAGTTTAAAAAAGAAATAGAATATAATTTATATAAAATAGAATATTGTTTATATAATTTATAATATTAACCTAAATTTATAATTATACATTTTATAAGTTACGTCATTTATAATAATAAGAAATATAATTTATAATAAAATATTGATATAAAATTATTAATATAAAATATTAAATAGTAATATGAATTTTATATAGTATTGATTTTAAGAATTCGACTTTATATTAAGAATTCATATTTATGAAAATTTTAATCAAGATCTTTTAAGTTCCATTTTTTTCTGAATTTATATTCCATTTCTGGAGACATCCAATGTTTACCATCACAAAAAGGCTTGTGGTTTGATTTTCCACATCTACAAAGTGTTATTCGATTTCTTTTTTCATAAAAATCACCATCTTCACTTTCTATAGGAATTTTACCTTTAACCCATATAGGTCCTTCACAATCTTTACCTTGATCATATAGTATTACAATTTCCTTTTCATATTCTTTTTCTGTAGATTCTCCACTTTCTTTATCTAAAATTAAGAGTCTTCCAGATGGACAGTTAGAAGCTTGTTCTTTTGCAATTTTTATTGATTCAGGATTTCCTTTTTCTATTAACTTTCTGATTCCTTCATCTTTTTGACAGAATCTAGAATGATCACAAAGTTCTATTGCATCGTCTAAACGTATTTTATCTGTTTCAAATGTAGTTAAGCTTTCTTCATATATTTTTTTACTAACAACTTCAGTTCCATCGAAGTTGATTTTCAAATGAGACCCATCACAAAACGGTTTATTTTTACTTTCTCCACATCTACAAAGAGTATATGTTTCACTAGAATCTATTTTTTCTTTTTCTTTAAAACCAATAGTATTTCCTTCTTCATCACAAGCTATTATTTCATTATGCAGTGGAATATTCCCAGTCACTATGTATGGGCCGTCCTTTGTTATTTTAATTTTCATTTTTTCTTCCTTATTAAAAATTATTTACTAAAAATTATTAATATTAAAATTGTTAATATTTTTCATTATTATCCTATTAGTCTAATAATTGTTTATATAGTATATGTTTAACTAGTATAAGGAATTTACTATAAAGAATTTGATATGAGGTAATTTATTAATGGGAAATTTTATTATAAAATTTTATTTTTTGCTTTTTCATTTGTTTTTGGCGTTTTTAGGTTTGTTTTTGTTGTTTTGCAATTTTTTTTGTTGGTTTTTGTTGTTGTTGTGGGTTGGTGTATTGGTTGTGCCATGTGTTTTGTGTTTTTGGCGTTGGTTTGAGTTTTGATGTGTTGGCATTTTTTTGGATTATGATGACCATTGTTCCGCATGTGGCTAGATTTTTCATGTTTAGATAATGTTTATTTATTATATTAAGGTATCATGTTTATAATGTAGTTGTAGATGGTATTTTTTTGTGGTTTATGTTGTTTGTGCATGTTTTTTTATGAGAGTCTAATGTTTTTTTGTTAGATTTGATGTTGGTTTGGTAGATGTGGTGATATTTGATTGTTGTGTCTTATGTTTTTTTTTTTGGGATGTATTTTTTTCCTGTAAGATGTGATTTTTTTTTGTGTATTATCCTGTCTATATTTTTTTATGTGTACTTCTATTTTTTTTTATGATGGATTGTCTGTGGGAATGTATTTTTTTTTATGGATTA
This sequence comes from Methanobrevibacter arboriphilus JCM 13429 = DSM 1125, assembly GCF_002072215.1. Lineage (NCBI taxonomy): Archaea > Methanobacteriati > Methanobacteriota > Methanobacteria > Methanobacteriales > Methanobacteriaceae > Methanobrevibacter > Methanobrevibacter arboriphilus. Next base: position 416 of record NZ_JXMW01000001.1, on the reverse strand, counting down.
TAATTTGTTGTAATAGAATTTTTTTTTCTGTCAAATCTGTTTGATCCTGGCAGAGGCTACTGCTATTGGGGTTCGATTAAGCCATGCAAGTCGAACGATTTTTTTTCGTGGCATACGGCTCAGTAACACGTGGATAACCTACCCTTAGGACTGGGATAACCCTGGGAAACTGGGGCTAATACTGGATAGATGGTTTTTTTCCTGTAATGGTATTTCGTCTAAATGTTTTTTTTCGCCTAAGGATGGGTCTGCGGCCGATTAGGTTGTTGGTTAGGTAATGGCTTACCAAGCCGTTTATCGGTACGGGTTGTGAGAGCAAGAGCCCGGAGATGGAACCTGAGACAAGGTTCCAGGCCCTACGGGGCGCAGCAGGCGCGAAACCTCCGCAATGTGAGAAATCGCGACGGGGGGACCCC